>NZ_JCAMOT010000037.1:0-77974 GCF_059512425.1 Bradyrhizobium sp. Leo78 | reverse complement strand
TCTCTGGACCACATCATTGTCCTGGGCGAGGTGCATCTGCGCCGCATTCTGAAATCTTACGCCCATTACTATAATGGCACGCGCACTCACCTATCCTTGAACAAGGACGCGCCGATATCACGTTCCGCCGAGGCAGCAGGACGCATTCTGTGCCGTCCGATCCTGGGTGGACTGCATCACCGATATGCTCCCGTTTGATTTGCGGTAGGCACAGGGGGTATTAGAGCGAAACATGACCCCTGCCTTCCGTCCGTTTCCAAACGTGGAATGCATTTTGCCTTGACACGCCTACAATCATGTTAGTGTCTTTTGGACCGATCGAATCGTCCCTTATGCGGGTGTCATGACGAAAGCAGCTATGACGAAAGCAGCTAAGAGGAAAGCGGCTATGACGAAGGCCGCTGTAGAAGCCGTACAAGCGAAAGGTGAACGAACACGTCAAGCCATCCTAGACGCAGCTGAGGGTTTGTTTGGTGAAACCGACTATGACTCAATCTCGATGCGTGACGTGGCCCAAAAGTCAGGCGCTCTGCTTGGCGCAGTAAGCTATCACTTCAAGAACAAAAAGGCATTATTTGAGGCCGTGGTTGCGCGACGAGCTCACGAGCTGAATAACATCTTAAATGAGGAGCTGCGCCGTCGGAAAACAACAACACTGGAAGGCGCGATAGGGGCCTTTGTAATGCCGGTCCTTGCACGTAGCACACTTCCCGGATGGAGTAGCTATTTCCGGATTATGGCTCAGCTATATTATCAAGACCGCTGGTGGCCGATGCAGCGAGACCTTTTTCGATCCGCTGCTGATAACTTTCGCGTTGCATTCAAGCTCGCATTGCCGCACGCGACGGCATCATCAATCACGGAGATTTACAACTTCGTGGTAATGTTGACCCTTTCTACGTCGATTTTGAAGTCTTCTGAAGCGGAGGTGCGTCCGCGCTCCGACGACAGGTCAATCGTGACTTTTCTAAGTGGCGGAGCCCAAGCACTTGCAGCAATTTGACACCTATCAAGAGCTGTGATGCGACAGCGAACTATTCCTATGTTTGTTTGAGGCCCTTGCTGCCGTTTCGATTTAGCATGCCTGCGGAATGCGAGTGTTATGCAAGGTATTGAACTGCCAGCTGTCTCCTTCCCTGCGCCAGACAGTTGTTTGGTGATGGCAAACGAGGATTTCTCTCTCTGGCGTGGCCTTTAAGGCTGACCGCATCGCAGTGGTACTGATAACCACCGCCGTGTCATCACCATATACCCGTAGGCTCGCGGAAGTCTGATCGATGGCATGGATTTTCATGCGATTGAAAATCCCCAGAAACTCCGTCTTATTTTCCATTATTCCAGAACCGTGAACCACGATACAATCGTCGCTCATCAGCTCTGCAAGCCCTTCTATGTCACCCAGGACCAATAGGGCCAGGCGGCGCCGCTCTAGAGAAGCGACTACGCCTTGAATTGATGCCTCAGAAGTGTTTGAAGCCATGCTCCCCTTCCTTTTGCCTGAAGATCAAGTTTCCACCTTAGTGCAGGCCACATACCACCTGACGCGGCGACGTGCAGTCAGCTGGCTACTTGCGCTATCGTGGGACCGGCAGCCGGGAGGCGCCGCACATGGCGAAGCAAGATCGCCATCGAACAGACGCAGCCTAATCCTCCAAGAAAGATTACGCAGCTCAGCGCGTAGGCGAGCGACCAGTTCGCAGCGCCCAAAAAGACTGTCTCAGACAAGATCGCAACAAAGGTTGGACCCGTTGTTTGTGCGACGACAGCAACGAGTAAAATCTGAATCGCCGTGACCTTTCCCATAAGTTCTCGGGGTGTAATGCGACTTAAGATTGCTGCCAGTGCGGGGTTGGGACCTTGCCCAACTAAAAGAGCGCTGCAGAACGCAAGGAGGTAAAGACCGACGTTCGGCGCTAGTTGTGCAATAGAGCCTATGATCCAAAACGCGAATGTCAAACAGAGGCCTACTACAGTAACTCCGAGTAGACCTTTTTTAGCCTCGGCACGGTCCAAGACGTGGCCGGCTATAAGCAAGCCTATGGTCGAGCACACGAGCATGCTGAGACCGAGTATTTGGCCCACCTTTGCTGGAGGCAAATCGTAGCTTCGCCCTACCAAAGCTGGCAACCATGCCGCAACCGCGGCTAGGACCAGCATGAAGGTGACCTGCGCGCAAAAAATCGGCGCAAATAGCTTCCTGTGATTCAGGATAAACGCGCCGGCATCTCGATAAGAGGTATTGGCGGTCAGAGCGTCGTGACTGGTGTGCCGCTTCGGTTCCTGAATCGCGGCCGCCAGAAGTGCGACCGGAATGCCAGCCAGAGCGACGAGTAGCATCGTTAATTGCCATGGTTCTACTGAACCGACGAGAGGCAACCAGCTCAATCCCGACTTCTCGACGGAGGCAAGTAACAGTCCCCCGAGGAGAAAGGACGAAGACGTGCCGAGCATGGTTGATATATAATATGCGCTAAAAGCTCGTCCGCGTCTTGCAGGGGGTATTGTGTCGCGTATTAGCGAGAAGCTCCCTGGCTGAACGAGAGCCTCGGATGTTCCTAAGCCCGCACGCGCGAACGATAGTTGGACGAAATTGGCGCTAAATGCGCAAAGCGCGGTCATGCTAGACCAGATAACTGCAGCGCAGCCGAGTAAAAGTCTACGGCTATAGCGGTCGACTGCCCAACCGGCCGGGATGGCGGCGACAGTCGCTGAAATCGCGAAAGCCGCACCGATGACAAGGCTGACTTGCACGTCGCTGAGCCCCAACGTCGCCTTTATCGGCTTGATCAACAGACTGATAATCCCCCGATCAAGCGTCGCGAGTGCGCTCATAACTACCAAGACGCAGATGAGACGCCGTTGGACCTTAACGGTGGCGTAGCCCGGATCTCCATCCTTGAGGAATTCACGTTGAAGCAACTCACGCTGAGAGCGGTCGTCCATGTTCTTACGGTCCCACCACGGGGTTGTTGAGCTTGCCGATACCATCGATTTCAACGGATATCTGGTCGCCCGCCTTTAAGAATATCTGTGGCTTCCGTCCCACCCCGACTCCGCCCGGTGTCCCAGTGCTCAAGATATCTCCAGGCTGAAATCGAATAATTTGAGAGTAGGATGCGATGAGCTCCGGAATGTCCCAGATAAGCTCTGCAACCAAAGCGTCCTGCATTATTTCCCCGTTGAGGCGGGTCACGATACGAAGCTTGCGATAGTCGCCGATCTGATCCTTCGTCGTTACGTTCGGGCCTTGTGGGCAGAATGTTTCGAAGTTTTTAAGCATCATGTTACGGGCCGCGGCCACTCCGCTAGGCCAGTCCTTCGTACCGACGCCGATCGCATCACGCGCTGAGACATCGTTGATGATGGTGAACCCGGCGACATAATCCATTGCCGCAGCCTCTTTCACCATGTGGCAAGTTCGGCCGAAAACGACCGCCAGCTCACCTTCCCAGTCCACCTTCTCGGGCGCGAGCTGAGGAAGCCGGATTGCGGTCCCCGTCCCAATGATTGACGTGACGGCCTTGAGAAACCCCACCGGCGGATGCGTTGGCCTTTCAGGTTCGACAGTGGAGTTAAAATCGCGCAAGTGACTTTGATATCCGCGGCCGTGCGCGAAGAGGTTTACCGGGCGCGGGAGCGGCGCGCCGAGGTGGGTATCTGAAATGGCCGTTAGCGCTCCTTGGTCAACGAGCCCAGCGAGTAAAAACTCTGTCCCACTCTCAACCTGATTAAGTACGCGCTCAGCTAAAGCAAGGTGCCCAGCATTCATGTCGAGTATGCCAGCGACCGAGGTAGGTAGTTCGCCGGCCGACGGAATAAGGCTTGAGGATTTCGCAAAGTTCAGAACCAAGTGATTGACCAGACACCCAGCGGTGGCGTCCGGCCCCTCGCCTATCATCACGAGATGCATCTCCAGTTAGTCCTTATGTTGGCTAGATAATCCGATCTGTTAATGTGCCTTGCGCTTGCGCATTACATGGGCAGGCGCGCGGCACGCGAAGCAGAGTTTAAGCCTGCCGCCACATCGATCGCGATAAACGGCAGCAGTACTTGAGCCTCGGTCGATGAAATCGACCGAGGCTCATAGCCAATCGACGCCATCGGTTCATCCTTTGCGAGCGCTTGCGGTGGAGGGGCTTGGTGGAAGGCGTGAGGCTGGCCAACATCCACATTCGGAGCTGTGGCTCTGTACGAAATGCTCGTTTCCATAGTTCCACCTCCTCCCACGCCAGTCTCAGATGCCGGCTTTAATTAGAGCGAGAAGCTTTGACCTGAGGATTGGAGCGTGAGGCAAGCCTGCTTGCTTGCTCCCGAAAATCTCCAAAACGACCGAGTCTCGGCTCTGCGTGCGACAGCGATATTGCACGATCGTACAAACTCTGGCAAGAGGGTAGTGAGATTGTGAGAATGAGGCCGTTCCGATGATCGAGCGGCTCGTGTGTGGAGGGAATGGCTATGAGCGTTATCGGAATGAGCCGGGGGCCGGCGGGCAAAGTACCCAACAACGAGCCCAGTCATGAGACCCTTCTTGAAAGGGCGCGGGAGATCGCCGCCGCCGCTCGATCTCGCGCTGCCGATACTGAATCTGCCAGGATGGTTCCTCGCATCACTATTGAGGAAATGCGGCAGGCCGATCTACTTCGCCTTTTGACTCCTAAACGTTGGGGCGGCTTGAATCGCTCATTCTTGGACCTGTGCGATATCGTTTATGAGCTGGCTCAGGGCTGTGCCTCGACGGCTTGGGTCTACGCCGTACTTGGCGGGCACGCTGTCACCTTGGCGGATTTCCCGGAGGCAGCCCAACAGTCTGTCTGGGGGGAAGATCCAAGTTCGGTAGCGTCATCGGCGTTCATGCCAACAGGCCGAGCAGATCCAGCGCCCGGCGGATATCGTGTGACTGGACGCTTTCCATTCTCAAGCGGAGGTGATCACGCGCAGTGGGCGATTGTCGGTAGCATCGCACATGATGAAGATGCAGCGCCAGCGGCGCGACTGTTTCTTATCCCGCGGTCGGACCTGGGCACCGTGGACGACTGGTACACGATGGGCCTTCGCGGCACTGGAAGTCGTTCGCTAACGGCTCAAGATCTCTTCGTGCCTAGTTCGCGGGTCATTCAGATGATCCCGTTTACGAGGGGAGTTGCGCCGTTCTGCCTTCAGGCCGTCGTGGTGGGCGCCTCGATGGGCCTTGTCAAAAATGTCATCTCTCAGATCTCCGCAAAGCCCGGACGCCTTGGCGGGCCGCCACCCTCGGCTTCTGACCATGTGCAGATCGAGCTTGGTCAAGCTTGGGGAGATGTCACTTCGGCGTGGGAACTGCTCAGGTTGTTCGTCTGCCGCATTGAAGCTGTCGCTCCCAGGCATCAACTCACCTCGGACGATGTCGCGGCTACTGGACGCGCTATCGCCGCCGCAGTGTCCACGCTAGCAATCAACGGGCTGGAACGGGCCTATAGCCTGAGCGGCGGTCAGGGTGTTTATGATAGCGAGGTCTCGCGAGCGTATCGCGATGCCCGAGCTGGCTACCAGCACACTGCATTGAACCCGATGGGTGCAGCAAAGGAGGCCGGTCAGTTCCTTTTAGCTGAGTTCGTGAACGGCTCCCGTTCATCGCAGCTGTCAACGCAATGACATCTCAGGCTTGCTGCGGAGCTTTAGCGAAGCGATCGATCTTACCTAGCTAGCAAAGTAAGCGGTTGAGTTAGTCGCACAAGATAGACTGAGGCATTTCATTCCCTTGGTCACGCTTGCGCGCGCCTTCGCTTTCATGCGCTCCATCGAGCGTTCGTTTAGCTTCTAGAGGCCGATATAGGAAAGATGGCGACACACTTGCCGAAAGATTGTCGCCAAAAATGTGCAGTAAGGAGAACGCATGACAGAACGGTCAGTGGCAAACTTTTCGCCGTTAATTGTTGGCATCGGCGGCACATCCAAGGAAGGATCAAACACTGAAAAGGCCTTACGAACTGCCTTACAGGCTGCTGGCAATCGAGGAGCGAGAACGCGACTCTTTGGCGGCGCCGAGCTCTATCGCCTTCCGATCTTTCATCCCGGTGCGTCGCCGACGGCCATACAGCAGGAGTTTGTATCTATGGTGAGAGAGGCGGACGGCATCATCGTTGCAAGTCCCGCTTACCACGGCAGCGTATCCGGCATTATCAAGAACGCGTTGGATACGCTTGAGCTAACAGCGAAAGACGCTCACCCCTATTTCGCCGAGCGGCCTGTTGGCACCATTGTAACGGCATTCGGAGCGCAGGCCTGTGGTACTGCACTCGTTACTCTCCGTATGATCATTCACGCCCTTCGCGGGTGGCCGACGCCCTACGGCGCTGCGTTAATCGCCCATGGAGCTGTAGGTGCCGACACTGATGAAAACCCAAACCTCGCTGCGCTCGAGCTTGTGGCCCAGCAAGTAACACAATTTGCTATGAGGCCCTCACTTCAGGCAACGTAGTTGGGCGTTAGTGGTCGCTCCAACCGCACCCGCAATGTTTCCCAAGCAGCCTCAAGACGTTCTGATTCATAATCAGGTCGATTGAGGTGGGAGGAAGATCACTACAACGAATGTGATCAAAGGTGCGGCTATAACTCTCCCAGTCCAGCAGGAACGGCCAGTCGCTGCCCGGAAGTAACTGTTCCGGCCCAAAGGCCATGTGAGCGGCTACGAGCGCCGCCCGAGAACCCCAACCGACGGTGTCATAAAAGAATCGTCGCGCCGTGAGGCTTGGAAGCTCGACCAGTCCCTTTGATGGCAATTGTCCGTCGAGCCGCTCGAGTAACATCGGGAGCGGGCCGCCTAGATGCGGGATGATGAAACGGATATTAGGAAAGCGTTCGGGTATACGGTTCACGATCAAATGCAAAGCTACGACGGCGTCTTCCATTGAGGCGCCCACGCACACGGTAAGGCCAAAGTCGCCTAACAGCGGCGACAGCAGGGCATTTTGGCACGGATGAATGAATACCACTGCTCGCCGTCGATTAAGCTCATCGAAGAGTGGATCGAAACGAGGTTGGGCAATCGTCTCGTTAAGGCAGAATGTCTGGAGCGTGATGCCAACCGCACCAAGGCCGTCGAGCGCGCGCGCCGTCTCGGCAATCGCCTCATCGACATGTGGTAATGGTAGCGATGCCCAGAAGGAGAATCGGTCGGATCGCTGGGAACAAAACTTCGAGAACAGATCATTGGCAAGTCTTGCCGCCGCAGTAGCGGAGGCAGCGTCGCCAACGTAAGGAGCGGTAATCGCGGATAAAATTTGACGGCTCACTCCCGCCACATCCATCGCATGAAGCCGGCCTTCGAGGCTTTCCGGTCGGTATCGGATTGGTTCGACGTTAGAGCCGGGGCGAGCCGGCGGATACATACGCCCCCCTAATCCAAGCGCTCCGACAAAGTCAGCATAGGATTGAGGAAAGTAATGAGCATGTACGTCAATAGTCATCAGCTACCATGCAATCCGGCGCGGGTTAACTTGGCTATGAGGCAGCGTTCGCGAAACAGGCTCGGCTCGCGAATTTCAATCACATGGTGCCCTTGCCTCAAGTGCCGTCGACAAGCACAAAGGCAACTCTTGCCATACGATTTGTACGATTTTCCCAAGCGTGATTCGTGGCGCGTTGTATAAGGATATCCCCAGCGTTGAGAACCGTCTCCGCTTCCTCAAGTACGGCGGTAATGGCTCCAACCAGAACGATGGCGTAGTCGATGGTGCAAGTGAGATGCATGCCCGACTTCTCGTGGGTTTGATCATGACCCGCATCCGGGAAGAGGGCATTAAGCGACGCCGTTGCCTGTCGCCGCGCTTCTTCGGGATCTGCAGGTTGGGGCGGGAAATCGATGACCCGAAGCACTGTCCCGGCTTTTGGCGGCATAACTCCCGAATGATCAAGCGTGCTATCGGGAGCGGCCACCGGGGTAGGCCCACCGGCAGTGCGCCAAACGTTCGCACTCCTAAAACCTGGTCTGCCCTCGAGGGTACGAGTTGCGGGGGGCGCGCCGTCTTGCAAGAAGTACGAGCGCCCCGCCTCGTTAATTGCCGTTACCACACGACGCACGGGAGGGAGGTCACCTTTATTCATGTCGCATTTTCCTTCGGTTGAACCACAAAGACATTTGCTATGGTCTCACGTTCAGCTGCTATGGTCTCACGTTCAGCGAAGCTCGCGCTGGTTGGCTAGATCGCTCGCCCCGCGCGTTTCGGCGAGC
This sequence comes from Bradyrhizobium sp. Leo78, assembly GCF_059512425.1. Classification (NCBI taxonomy): domain Bacteria; kingdom Pseudomonadati; phylum Pseudomonadota; class Alphaproteobacteria; order Hyphomicrobiales; family Nitrobacteraceae; genus Bradyrhizobium; species Bradyrhizobium sp. Leo78. The sequence goes on along the minus strand of NZ_JCAMOT010000037.1, from coordinate 69,765 downwards.
CAGCCGCTACGCATCTCGATGATGGGCAAATCTGCTAGTGAATTGACGATATGATGCATCGTCGGAAGCTGCTCCCATGTAGAGCGCACAAAATTCAACGATGGCCTACCAGTGCGGAAAGACACCGTGCGAACGGGAGCCCCGGACGGCGAAATTACCATCTGCTCAACCTCAGCGCGGCCAGGATTGCCAAGTCGGGGGAGGTAACGATGATGAAGTGTGCCATCGATAGCCGCGACCGGCTTAGGAACCTCGCTTTCCACAAGGTCAGTAAGTCCTAGGCGTACAAAAGTATGGTCGTCCCAGCTGGCTGACCACTCATAGCGATTCTTGAAAATGCGGGGATCAGGAAGCTGACAATAGAGTTTAGCAAATCCCAGTTCCTCGCGACCACTGATGATAGGTTCTGGGCGGTTCTCCCACAATACCGAAAGAAACGGGCCTCGTGCGCGTTCCTTTTCACCACGATAAATAACCGGGAATTTCACGCCCAGCATTGAGTAGCATCGGCCTGCTAGCCATTCGAGTTCGCGAAGCTCGGATCGCTCCACGGTCACGAGCGGCTCTCCATCTAGAGTACACCCCGGAGGTAGAAGCCTCTGGATCGCGTGGCCGTCGCTCAAAAAAGTTACCCCGGCCACCGTTCGTGGCGATTCGGAATAGTCATAGAGCTCACCCGCCGGACCCTGCCGCGGACCGACTGCCGGGCCGAACCCAACCGGCATTCGGTGCCGCCCATTTCGTTCGATTTTTTCCAATAACGCCTCCATACAGCGCCTCTCCGTTTCTAATCTAGAAACTAGCGCAAGGCGCCGGCACGCGAAGCAGAGTTAAGTCTGCCTAACCGCATGCGAATATCCCTCGTTTACACCGGCTTATCGAAGCGCTGCATAAAAGTGACACGATCTATGGATTCGCTCGACTTCTGGATGCCGCCCTCGACCGGGGCAAGAATCTCAACTTTTATGTCGTCGGGATCGCGATAAACGACCGCCACACTTGAGCCCCGGTCGATGAAATCGACCGGCTCATAGCCAATCGACGCCATTCGGTTCATCGCCTTTACGAGCGCCTGCGGTGAACGGAACTTAATCCCACCACCGACAAGATCGATGCGCTCACCAACTCGCGGGACCTGCGCATCGGGCAGATTCTCCGCGGCGGAGCCAGCCAGACCAAGGGATAGGGGGCCAAAAAAGAACCTGTGATGCTCGTGATCCCAAGAGCTGGCGATACACGTTGGCTGCGGGCGCGATTGAAGCTGAGCGCCGGTCAGTGCCTGGTAGAAGGCGTGAGCCCGGCCAACATCGGATGTTATGAGCGCCCAGTGCCCCTTGTAGCGAGGCTTAGGCAAGCTTGCGATATCCATAATCTTTAGATGACGGGTCGGCGTGTGCTCAACCGGAATCACGATTGCTGTCTGTTCCATGGAATGCCTCCTAAAATCGACCAGAAGCCGCAAGCTTGTGATAAGTGTCGTGATGAAGAATGTCGTAGTCGGATACGCCGGCCTCCAGCATCTTTACGACCTTCTGAGGATCGTACTTCCAATGATCGATGCTGCCCGGCATGCGAATTCCATCTGCCGCACGCATATGGGTCTGCGTTTGCTCGGCGGTGTCATGCCCATCAATCGACAGCTCGATGAAGTTGCCCTCGGGGTCGCGGAAATAGAATTGCATTAAAACGGGGGAATGAAGGAGTTCGACTGGTTCGAACCCATGCTGGACAGCATGTCGGTACACATACATCAGTTCTGCAAGACTGTTGTAGCTCCAAGCGACATGCAGAAAACCCGTGCGGCGCTGCGAAAACTTTGGAAGGTCAGGCCGTTTGACGATCAGCACCAAATCTTGATTGTCGTCAGCGATTAAAGATGAAGGCAGTTCTTCGTCAATCTCAATCGCACTGCCATTCAAAAACAGCTTATAAAATCTAATCATCTCGCTGTAAGTTTCGGGCCGGCTATAAATGATATGATAGCCGAAGCCTGTAGGCCGATCGATCGGTTCTACCTCCATACCCGGAGGTGTGGCTCTGTCCGAAGTGCTCGTCGCCATAGTTCCATTTCCTCCCACGCTAGTCCCAAATGCCAGCGCTATAGTTAGAGCGAGACGCTTCGACCTGAGAATTGGAGCGTGAGGCAAGCCTGCTTGCCCACTCCCGAAAATCTCCAAAACGAGACCGTCTCGGCTTTGTGCAACACCAATATTGCACGATCGTACAAAAGGGTCAACTCGGCGTTCAACTTCGACCCCTTCGTGCGGCGGGGTTTGGCGGTAGTGCTCGTCTCGTCGGAGCTGGCCGGGATTGCGGAGACGAGACGAGCGCAGGTTGCGTGATCGTCGTCGCGACTCTTGAATCGCCAGCTATCGTTGCCAGTCTCGACGATGTCGCAGTGATGGGTTAGCCGGTCGAGAAGTGTCCGTGGTCATCTTGGCGTCGCCGAACACGCTGGGCCATTCGCCGAAGGCGAGATTGGTAGTGACGATGACGGAGGCCCGTTCGTAGAGTCGGCTGACGAGATGGAACAGAAGCTGGCCGCCGGATTGGGCAAAGGGCAAATATCTGAGCTCGTCGAGAACGATGAAGTCCATCCGGGTCAGATGCTCGGCAAGCCGGTCCCTGCCGTCCATTGCGGGTCTCGGTCTCGAGGCGGTTGACGAGATCGACCACGTTGTAGAAGCGACCACGGGCACCGGATTGGATGCAGCTCCTGGCGATTGCGATAGCCAGATGGGTCTTGCCGGTGCCGGTGCCCCAACACGGCGTTGCGCTGCTGGGCGATGAAGCCGCCGCTGGCGAGATCATTGACCAGCGTCCGGTTGATCGGCGTGCCGTCGAACTGGAAGTCATCGAGGTCCTTGGCAAGCGGCAGCTTGGCAATGGTGAGCTGATACTTGATCGACCGGGCCTGCTTCTCGTCGATATCGGCGTTGAGCAGGTCGCCGACAATGCGCTGAGGTTCGTGCTGGCGCTTGACCGCTGTCGCCATGATCTCGTCCAAGGCAGCCTTCATGCCGTAAAGCTTGAGCTCGCCCATGAGGGTCGAAGATCTGGGTTCGTTCCATCAGATGGTCTTCCGGAGGTTGTCGTAACGGGCACAATCGGCGATCGGCGCGTGGCGGAGCGTCAGTGCAGCCGGCGTCATGATGTTGGCCGGTGAGGCTGGTTCGCGTTGACGGGCCAGGATGTTGAGAACGACATCGGCTGGTCCGAGAACGCTTCTTCACGCCGCGGCTGCGGTTCAAAAACCTGGACGAGCTAAACGCCTGGCTACTCGATAAGTGTATTGCCTATGCCAAGACACATCGTCACCCGGAGCTGGCCGAGCAAACGATCTGGGAAGTCTTCGAAGCCGAGCGCCCCAAGCTCGTTCGACGGCTTCCATGCTGTGCCGGCGTCGGTCTCCAAGACCTGTCTGGTGCGCTTCGACAACAACAAGTCTCGGTCGCAGCCAGCGCCGTCGGGCGTTCGGTGGAGGTCCAGGCCTATGCCGATCGCATCGTGATCCGTCAGGACGGAAGGATCGTTGCGGAGCACCCTCGATCCTTCGGACGCGGTGAGACGACTTACGATCCTTGGCACTATGTGCCAGTGCTCGCTCGCAAACCCGGCGCCTTGCGTAATGGTGCTCCCTTCAAGGACTGGGTGCTGCCAGCCGCACTCGAGCGGATCCGGCGCAGGCTTGCCACCACCGATGATGGCAATCGGCAGATGGTCGACATTCTCAACGCGGTGCTGACTGACGGTTTGTCTGCGGTGGAAGCCGCCTGTGCCGAAGCGCTCGGTCACGGCGCCCATTCTGCCCGACCTGGTTCTCGACCTGGCCCTTCTCCCAGCCCGACGCCGGCGTGCAGGCAACCGGGTCGACCAGATAGTGGCTGGCTGCACATCTGCACGAAGCGGCGATTGTAGCGACGATCCTTGCCGACAAAGATGGTCTCGACCGCCGTCTTCATGTTGTCGTAGATGCCGCGGCTGCAGGTGCCCTTGAACAGAGCGAACGCCCGGTCGTCGGCGTCGAACACCATCTCCCGCGTCTCGCGCGGATAGGTGCGCACGAACAGCATTCGGCTGTGACAGAGGCGAACATGGGCGGCCTTCACCATCACCGTGGTGCCGCTCAGCAGAGCCACCTCGTGACTCCAGTCGAACTGGTAGGCTTCGCCGGGTGCAAAGCTCAGCGGGACGTAGGCCGCCGCGGTCGATTGTCCGCGTTCTTTGCTCCACCGCCTGGCGTAACGCCGCACCGCATCGTAGCCGCCCTCATAGCCGCGGCCGCGCAGCTCTTCGAAGATCCGGATCAACATCAGCTGTTCACGAGCCGGTTTGGTCGCGTTCACCGCCAGCAGCCTATCGAGCTCCGATGCCCACCGCCCAGCTTTGGTCGTGGCTGCACTTGCCGCTCGTAATCGAAGGAGGTCTCTCCGGACCTCAGCACCTTCCGGACCGTGTTCCGCGACACCTTCAGGTCGCGGGCGATCTCCTTGATCGTCTTGCCCTTGATGAAGTGCTCGCGCCATAGGCACGGCGCTGGACCTCCTCTACGTCGACCCCGGCGACCGGCCGGAGGTCGATGCGACGATGCGCGAGACCATCAACCATATCTTCCAGAACGAGGACGAGACCATGACCATCGCCTGCCAGCAATGGATGGCGACGACCGATCTGTTCTCGCTGAAGCCTGTCCTGCTGTCGGGTGATGGAGCCGCCGTCTGCGTGCGCCGCGCGCTTCAGAACCTCATCGCCCAGGAGAACTGTGGCCAGGTCGAAAACACGAAGAGCAGCAAGGCGGCGGTGCCGGCGTGATGGCGTCTCCGCGGACGCCTGAGGAGCGAGACTAGTCGAGTGGTCCCGGAGTGAAAGAACCATTCCGGGAGCGCCTGTCCGATCGTTGTGACGGCCGCCAAACTTCTTTTCGAGCGAAGCGGGCGCCGGTTCCTCTTGACGAAGACGCGTGAAGTCAAGGATCTAGAGATTCCGGTTTTGAAATCAGAGCCGGAATCGCTCCAGGCTGTGAGGTTCTCTGGCCGCTTCATCGACCGGGAGGCTAGGCGGTTGCCTTCTTCCCTTCGGCGGGAATATGATTCCGACCGTTCGAATCGGGAAGTTCGTCAGGTGACTAGAGCCAAGAAACCGGTGAGGAACGGCGCTAAGCCGGGATCAGTTCGTGCGGTTCCGGCGAAGAATCCGAGAAAGCTGCAGCGTGGCAAGGGGCGGCCACAAAAAGCTGCTCAGGCCGTCGGGCGCGACGCGCTCATCCACGCCACCATCGAGTTGCTCAAGACAACCTCCCATGAAAAGATCAACCGGCTGGAAATCGCACGCTTCGCTGGCGTGGATCCACGCCTGATCCGTTACTATTTTGGCGACGTAACGCAACTCTTCGCCGAGGTGACTGTCCAGATCGTGAGAAGCTTCCGCGAGCAGATCGACGACGAGATGGAGGGCATGTCTGCCGAAGATCGTTTGCGGCTCCGGATAAGCCGATCCGTGGAGCTGTTCTTGCTGTATCCGAACCACGCGGCTTTGGTGGCGGAAACCGTCGATATCGACGGCAATTCCGGAGCTCGCGAAGGATGGCATGACATCCTTCGACAGTCGCTCAAGCAACTGGACGAAATCCTTAGCGAGGGAAAAGACGACAGCCGCTTTCGCTCGGTCGAACACCGATATCTTCACCTTGTCATCGTCGGAGCCAGCCAGCTCTTCGCCAATTCGAACCGATTGCTGGATCTCATGTTCGGTCGTGACGCAACCCCGGCAATGCACAAGCAGAAGTTCATCGCGTTTCTCACCGACATTCTCCTGAACGGGTTGCGGGCCTGAACCGCCGCAAAAAATCCGTTTGAGGAGCGATCATTCGCGATGGGCAATGGGAGTGTCGCGCGACGCGTGGTCGTGCAGGGTCGGCAAGTCCCAAGTGGCGGGATGATCCTGATCATGCTGGCTGTGTGACCTTCAGTTGCTGCCTGAACGTCGATCGACTTCAGCGGCAGGTGATGAGCTGCGCGCCGCAAACACACGGCGCTGAGCAGCGCAATCCCGCCAAAAATCGCTCCGCCCGTCGCCATCGCGTGCCCCAGCGCGAGTTCGGTTCCCGCGAACAGCCTGACGGACAAGGCGCCGACGACCAGCGGCGCAAGGCCGGCGCCGATCAACGCCTGAAGCAGAAGATAGACCGAAAGGATCTTTCCAGTGCTTCGGCATGGTAACCTGGGAAACAATCGTCGAGGTGACAGCCAGATAGCTTGTGGATGTCAGGATGACACTTCCCTGGAGCAACCAATACACCGGCAAAGTCGGAGAGAATCCGCTCACGTCTTTCTTCGCACTCGCTACTCCGGACCGGCAAGCCGACGGTCGCGTTTCCCCACCGAGTTAGGTGAGCCTTTCACCCTTATGGCGAGTGGGGCACTGAGCGAAGCAAGTGCGGGATGATCGCACGAGTTTGCGTAAGGTTTCTTTCGCTCTTGACAAAGCATATTTCCCTTATAAAGGAATAATATTGACGAGCGATCGATGTTACCGCGAAGTCAAAAGCAACCAGACAAAACGGCCAATGAGGGGGGAATAAAAAATGAAACTGCAAACCGCGCTGACAGCAGCCGCCGCCACTATCGCATCGCTGATGGCAACCGAGCGCGTCCAGGCCTTTGAATCCTCATTGAACCAGACTTTCGCAGGTGCGTACATCGGCACCAGCGCAGCAATGCCACCGGCGGGCATTTATATGTTCGATCGCGTGAACACCTTGCAAGGAAATCTAGCCGGGCCGGTGACCAACATCATTGGCGATCGCACCGGCGCCCAATCCGTGGCTGCCGCAACGGGGGTCCTCTTTGTGCCCGGCTGGACGTTCCTTGGGGCAACATACGATGCTCTTGTCGTGCAAGCGTTTCAGGCACTGACTGTTGGTAGTCCAATAAACTCGCAGGCGTCAGGTATGTTCAACACATACATTGTTCCGGGTGAGCTAAGCTGGAAATGGGGGGACACCGGTTTTTATACAAAGGCCGGGTTAGGCATATTCATACCCAACGGTACGATAACCGGCGTGAATGGCACCGGCAATGTCGGCGCTCCATACTGGACATTCGTTCCGCAGCTAACGATGTCGTACTTCAAAGATGGCTGGAATCTGTCCACCACCGTCGTCGCCGAACTCAATACCGCCAATAGCATAACCGGCTATACCACCGGCACAATTTTGCATGCGGATTTCACTGCCACGAAGAAGATCGATCGATGGACGCTGGGGCCCGTCGCTTATTACATCGGGCAAGTTTCTGATGACGAAACGAGTGCGCACTACAACTTCGTGAATCAGAACTCGAATCGCTACAACAGGTTCGCAGTTGGCGGCCTGTTGGCTTACGACTTCGGACCTGCAACCCTGACCGGGTGGGCTGCCAAAGATATCGTTGCAAATGCATCCGGCCCTGGCCCGGTTAACGGCGTACCCAAGGGCTTCTTCGTCAACGCAAGTCTTAGCTACCGAATATGGGCGCCAGATCAAGACGCCAGTCAATCGCCTAAGCGAACGCTACTGTTCAAATAGATACTCTCGATTCCGGCAGCATAATGCCGCCCGTGAGACGGTCCGTAATCGACGGTGCCATTCCGTTGAACTGAACGAAAAACGGGCGCGCATTAGAGGACGAAGTTGTCCAAAACGCAGTAGCCGAGGTGCTGAGCGCAGTTTACGAGGTTGACTTTATCGAGTTCCCTACGGCTTTCGGTTGGGGGCGGAATCCTCATGTGTCGCTTGATGCTCTGCATACGACGATCATGAGCCAACACGCGAACTGGGTGCTCGATTCCGACACAGCTTCTTCGACTCGGTCGACCACGAGTGGTTGTGGCGGATGCTGGCGCACAGGGTCTCCGATCCTCGCATCTTGCAGATCATCGGGCTGTGCTGCGAGCCGGCGTTCTTGAGAGCGGCGAAAAGCAAGAGACGGACAGGGGCATACAGCAAGGGGCGGGCACCAGTCTGCTCCTTGCCAACATCTCCCTGCACTACATCCTCGATCTTTGGACCCAGAGATAGTGTCGTCGCCGCGCACGCGAGCGTCTCGTGATCGTACGCTACGCGGATGACTTCATCATGGGCTTTGAGAACAAGGCGGATGCGCCGGTAATGCTCTTGGCTCCCAAGGCTTTGCATGACCGACTTCGGCACGATGCTCCATGAGGACAAGACGCGGCTGATCGAGTTGGGCCAGTTCGCGGCTCGCGTCAGCGGCGGGTCTAGCGGCGGCCCGAGACGTTCGCCTTCCTCGGCTTTGCCCGCTACTCGGGCGGACCCGAGACCGCCGGTTCATCGTGAGGCACAAGAGGAAGGGAAACGCCTGACGGGCAAGCAGACGGCGTGGCGCCAGCAGGCCCGGCGGCTCATGCACCTGCCACTGGCCACGCAGCGCGAGTGGTTTGTCACCGACAGCCGGCCTTCCCGGCTCGCTAGAGTTCGCAGAACCCCGAATAGAGATGTCCGGTTCGGCGCGTTCCTGGTGCCCGCCAATGCCAAGGGGCATCGATATCCGTGGCTACGAGACCCAGGGCGGCAGCCGCGCCGCCGATATCAAGCTCGCCAATGTCGAGGTCGGTGCCGATGCGGTGATCGGCAATGCCGAGGACGGTCTGCTCATCGTCAACCAGGTGGTCGACGACGCTCGCATCCGGCTATGCGCCGAAGCAGTCGGCGCGATGGAGGAGGCTGTCAGGATCTCCGTCGAATATATCAAGGAGCGCAAGCAGTTCGGGGTCGCTATCGGTTCGTTCCAGGCGCTGCAGCATCGCGTCGCCGACATGTTCACCGCGCTGGAGTGCGCGCGCAGCATGTCTTACCTGGCCTCGATGGGGTCGAGCTTCACCGATCTCGACGAGCGCGCCAAGACGGTCGCGGCGGCGAAGGTGCAGATCGGCCGCTCCGCGCGCTTCGTAGGCCAGAGCGGTGTTCATCTGCATGGTGGCATTGGGGTTACGATGGAATATCGCATCGGCCACTTCAAGCGGCTGACTATGATCGATCACCAGTTCGGTGACACGGATTTCCATCTGGCCCGCATCGCCGCAACGGGCGGCATCACCCGTGATTAATGCGGCGTGGTCCGTTGTTCGAAGAGGCGGGGACCCCATCCATCCGTGAGCCCGACGCCCTCATTTCTAGACGGAAACCGTGATAGATCGCCAGCGCCGGCATAACGGCGCTCGCTGGTGACAGTAGCGGATCCGTTGAGCGTAAGTCTAACAAGCATCCTGCCATTGGTCGACGATTATCACATGAGCTTGCCACGGATTGAACTAGCGAACTTTGTCCAGCCTGATGATAAAAGCTCAATTCTGCGCGCCCCTCTTGATTGCCATCCCTCTCAGGTGAGAAACAGGCCTGTCAGCTTCACGCGCGAAATCGATGACGATCCCAAGCGCTGGCATTTCATCAGGCATTCGCCTTCACCGCAGCATCGGCTGGCGATTGCCGATGGCAGCGGAACGCCCGGCGGTCTGCCGATCACAATGCGACCGTGGCCGGTGCCGCTCGTGTGAAGAGCTTGCTCGACGCTTGATCAGATATTGGTCTTCTCGGCGCCCGCGCCACGGCTGGGTCGGATGATGCCGTCGCGGATCAAATCACCGCAAATCTCCTTCAAGAGCGCCATGGTCTCGCGCGTGGCCCGGCTGACGGGACGTCCACGCGGCAAGGCCAGGATGCGGTTTGCATGCATCCAAGACAGCGGAACGGCCGAAAGCGCGCCGGCCTCGACCTCCCTATAGATTCCGGAATAGGGCATCAGCGCATAGCCGAGTCCCGAGGCCACCATGCGCTTCATGGAGATCGAGCTGTCGACGCGCAATCGGCTCGCGACCTCCGGCGGGAATGGCGAGCGGCTCAGCGGCAGCACGGCGCGTGGCAGGGTCTTGAATTCGGCGCGCGTGAGTTTGCCGCGCTTGAGCAGGGGATCGCGCGGCGGACCGATCAGGTAGGTCTGCTCGATGACAAGCGTGTCGTAATCGAGGTAATCGTTCGGCATCGGCGAGGTGAGGATGGCGAGATCGAGCTGGCCGCGCAGCAGCCGATCGCTGGCCAATTCCGTCAGTCCCTCGCTGAGCTCCAGGCTCACGCGCGGAAGGCGTTCGACGACCAGTTGGGCGAGCGGCGGATAGAACACCTCGCCGAGAGAAGGCGGCGCTCCGAGCCGCACGGTGCCGCTCGGCTCGCGGTTCTCGGTGCGCACCTCGGCCTTGATGTCGTCGACTAGGCCGAGCAGCCAGCGTCCGCGCTCGAGCAGCACCTTGCCGGACTCCGTCACCGCGACGCCGCGCGCGGTGCGCGTCAAGAGCGCGCCGCCGAGCTCGTATTCCAGCTCCTTGATGTGCCGGCTGAGCGCGGATTGCGCGACGTTAACACTGCTTGCCGCTGCGCCAAAGCCGCCGCGCTCGGCCACGGCGATGAAGTAGCGGAGCTGGCGCAGGTCCATTGACGGCCTCCATCTCGAAACGAGATCGGAAGCATATCAAACATATTCTTGTGAGATGTCAAAAACGGCGCATCCTGCCGCCAACAAGACCAACGGGGAAGGAAACGCCCATGGGCACGTCTTCTGAGACGCCGCGCCGCACGTCCGTCATGATCGTCGGCGGCGGGCCGGTCGGGCTCGCGATGGGGCTTCTGCTCGATCGCTTCGGCATCGACGCCGTCATTGTCGAGAAGAGCCCCACCACCACCGATCATCCGAAATCGCGCGGCTGCTGGGTGCGCACCATGGAGATTTTCCGCCAATGGGGCGTCGAGCAGGCGATCCGCGACCGCGGCCTGCAGGATTCGACGGACATGTTCGTGCAGGTCGAAAGCATCGCCGGCCGCGAGATCAGCCGCTCGCGTCCCGAGCCCAATCTCGGCCAGACGCCGGCCTGGAAATCGCTGGTCGCGCAGGACGCGGTGGAGGAGGAGATCTACAAGGTCGTGGCCCGCTCCAAGCTGGTGGAGGTGCATTTCTCGACCGAGTTCATGGGCTTCGAGGAGGCCGAGGACGGCGTCGTCTGCGAGACCCGCTCGGTGGAAACCGGTCGCAGCGAGTTCTGGAACGCCGAATATCTCCTGGCCTGCGACGGCGCCGGCAGCCAGACCCGCCGCCGCGCCGGCATCGACATGGTGGGACCGGCGACGCTTGCGGTGATGCTCAACGAATATTGGCGCGCCGATCTGTCGCGCTTTCCGATCACGCGCGAGGCGGCCGGCTACCAGGTCTATAGCGATAAGCCGGGCATGCCGCGGCGAGCCGGCATTCTCAACACCAACGGCCGCGACCGCTGGCTGTCGGTGATCCAGATCGGCGAGGAGAAGGACGAGCGGCTGCGGCCGTGGACCGATGCCGAGACGGTCGAGATCATCCGCACCCATGTCGGCGTGCCCGATCTCGACGTCACGCTGCTCAACCGCTCGATCTGGCGCATGAGCAAGCAGGTCGCGTCGCAGTTCAAGAAAAACCGCGTCTTCGTGGTCGGTGATGCCGCACATCGCTTCCCGCCGACCGGCGGCTTCGGCTTGAACTCCGGCGTGCAGGATGCGCACAACCTCGCCTGGAAGCTCGCTTACGTGCTGCGCGGGATCGCCTCCGAGAAGCTGCTCGACACCTACGACGTCGAGCGCCGCCCGGTGGCGCAATCCAACGCCGACTTCTCCTACGGCAACCTGATCCGCTTCCGCCGGCTCGACGATGCGGTGCGCTCGGGCAATGAGGACCGCATCCGCTTCTGGGTCAATGATCTCGACAATCACCTGCACTCGATCGGACAGGCGCTCGGCTTTTCCTATGAGGAGGGCGCGGTCATCCCCGACGGCACGCCGCGCGGCGGGCATCTGACGCGCTACTATTTCCCGTCCGATCGGCCGGGCGGGCGCTTCCCGCATCTGTGGCTCGACATGGCGCGGAAACACTCCGCGCTCGACTGGTTCGACAAGGAGTTCACGGTGGTCGCCGGCCCGCTCGGCGGCGCCTGGCTGGAGGCGGGCCGCGCCGTGTCGGAGAAGACAGGCATTCGGCTGAACCTGCAGCAGCTGCCGAATGCGCATTCCTCCGACGGGATCCAGATGGGTCCGCGCGGCGCCGGGCTGGTGCGGCCTGACGGCCATGTCGCCTGGCGCATCCCCTACATCCCCGAAAATCCCGCCCGCGAGCTCGCCGCCGCGCTGCAGACCGTGTTGCACTAGCCATGGAGCGCATAGAAGCCAACGGCATCTCGATCAGCTTCAAGCGCTCGGGCGAAGGCCCGCCGCTGGTGCTGCTGCACGGTGCGGAAGCCGATCATGCCATGTTCGATGCGTTTGCTGCGCACCTTGCGCCGCATTTCACCGTCATCGCCTACGACCAGCGCGATTCCGGCGGCACGCGCAATCCGGCCACGCCCTATGGTCTGGGCGAGCTCGCCGACGATCTCGCCGCATTGATCGCCGGCCTCGGCCTGTCGCGCGCCCATGTGTTCGGCACCTCGTTCGGCGGCGCCATTGCGCAAGTTGCGGCGGTCCGCCACCCCGCGCGCATCGACCGCCTGGTGCTCGCCTCGACGTTTCGGGTCGGCGTATCGGTGGCGTCGATCAACCCGGAAGGTTTTCCCCGGTTTGCCGAGCTGCGGGCGAAGCTGCCGGCGTCGCTGTCGGCCTTCGCCGAATATTTCTTCCCGCCCAGCTACATCGCAACCTACCCGCAGGTACTCGGCATTTTCAGCGGCAACAAGCGCGATGCCGGCCAGCGCGAGCGCCGCGGCGCGGTGCTGGCGCAACCGATCGCGATATCGCTCGCCGACATCACAGCGCCGGCCCTGGTGCTGGCCGGACGCGACGATCGCCTGATCCCGCCGGCGCACACGCTGTCGCTGGCGCGCGAGATTGCGGGAGCACGTACGGCGGTGATCGACTGCGTCGGCCATGTCGGCACGATCCAGGATCCGGCCGCGGTCGCGGCGCTGGTGATCGCCTTTCTACACGGCAAAAAAACAGAACATATCGCGGAGGAGAACGACCATGGCGGAATTCGGGGAGGATCTGGTCACAGCCTATGACCGGGCGCGGCTCGATGCGCGTTACTGGATCAGCATCGCACTCGGCATCTCTACCAGCGTGTTCGACTATTTCGACTATTTCGTCGTCGGCTTCCTGGTCGCGGTGCTGGCGCCGCAATGGCAGTTGAGCTTCGGGCAGACCTCGCTGATCCTGCTCGCCGCAGGCGTCGGCGCCATCCTAGGATCGCTGGCCTGGGGCGCGCTCGCCGACCGCTTCGGGCGCAAGGCGCTGCTGGTGGCCGGCGTCACCCTGTGCGCGCTGAGTGCGGGCTCGGTCTCTTTCATCCCCGATGGCGCCTGGGTCGTCTTCGCCGTGCTCCGCTTCTTCGTCGGTTTCGGCGTCGGTGCCGCCGCCTCCGTCGCGGTGCCCCTGATTGTCGAATATACACCGACCCGGCATCGCACGGTGATCACCAGCGCCACCGTGATTCCGGTCTCGCTCGGCATCCTCGCAGCCTCGCTCTCGGCCGCGACACTGCTGCACCAGATCGGGTGGCGCGGACTGGCCGCGCTGGGTTTCCTGCCGCTCGTGCCGGCGCTCCTGATCGCGCTGATCATGCCGGAATCCGTGCGCTGGCTGGTGTCGCGCGGCCGCGATGCGGACGCACGCCGCATCGTCGCGCGCGCTTTGCGCGTAGCGCCCGAGGCGCTGCCGCCGCCGGCGGTCGAAAGCGTCAGCCGCCCGCAGGGCGCGGGCTTCTCCGAGTTGCTCGCGGAGCCCCGGCGATTCTGGCTGACGGTGATCGTCTGGTTCGGCGCCAGCACCGCCAATTACGGCGTGTTCCTGTGGGGGCCGACCATCGTTGCGCTGTTGACGGGCGTGTCGCCGATCGAGGCCGCTCATTTGTTCGTGATCGTGTCGCTCACCGGCATGGTCGGGCGGGCCATCTTCTCGGTGCTGCCGCAATGGATCGGGCGGCGGCGTTGCGGCGCGATCATGGGCTACGGCATTGCGGTGTCGCTCGGCGCTGCGGGCGTATTTTTCGATCGCACCCTGATCGGTTATCCCGTCTTCGTCGTGCTGCTGATCCCGGCTGCGTTGTTCTTCGACGGCGGCTTCTCCAACATCGCGCCCTACTCCGCCGAGATCTTCCCGGTTCGCCTGAGCGCGCGCGGCGTCGGCCTCGCGCAGGCGGCCAACGGCGTCGGCAAGATCGCAGGTCCGTTGTGTCTGGCACTTATCGCGGGCACCTCGAACCTGATCACGCCGAAGGCCACCATCGACGCGGTGACGCCGGCGTTCCTGTTTCTGGCCGCCTGCGGTCTTGCGATCGGGCTTGCCTTCACGCTGCTCGGCATCGAAACCCATGGCCGGCCGTTGGCTTTGGATGCGCCGCAAGGCGGTGAGACCGCGGGAACCGTGGTCGTTAGCCTTGGCGGCGAGCCGGAGGGCGTTGCGGCGCGGCCGACGCCGACTTAGCTTTCGCTTGAGGCTCCATCATAACAAACAAGGAAACGCATGATGCAAGAGAGCGTCCATACCCGAACGGCCTCCCGTGCCATCCCCTTCGACACCGGCAAGCTTGACCGGCTGATGGAGGAGGCAGGCCTCGACCTGCTGCTCGTCACCTCCAAGCACAATGTGCAATACATGCTCGATATCGAGCGCGCGATCTTCTTCGACTACATGGATGCGCTCGGCGTCAGCCGCTATCTACCCGTGGTCATCTATGCCAAGGGCGCGCGGGACAAGGCCGGCTATGTCGCCCATCCGATGGAGACCTATCAGCGCCAGCTGGAGCAGCCATGGCTTAAGGAGGTGCGCATCTCCGGCAACGGCTCCGTCGATGCTATCGCAAACGCGGTGGAGATGATCCGCAAGAGCGGCGTTCCCGCCAAGCGCATCGGCGTCGAGATGGCTTTCCTGCCGATGGATGCCGGCAACGCGCTGCGCGACGCGTTTCCGGACAGCGAGATCAAGGATGCGCTGTTCGTGCTGGAGCGGCTGCGCGCGGTGAAGACGCCGGCGGAGCTGGCCAAGCTGCGCACGGCTTCCGATCTCGTGATCGCGTCCATGCTCGACGTCATCGCCCACCACGGCCCCGGCACCACCAAGCGGCAGCTGTTCGATGCGCTGAAGGTCGCGGAGGTCAAGCGCGGCTTGACGTTCGAATATTGCCTGCTGGCGGCAAGCACGAGCCACAACCGAGCGCCGTCGGCGCAGCGCTGGGAGCAGGGCGACGTGCTCTCGCTCGATTCCGGCGGCAATTATCACGGCTACATCGGTGATCTCGCCCGCATGGCCGTGCTTGGCGATCCCGATCAGGAACTGAAGGATCTGCTTGCCGAGATCGAAGCCGTGCAGCGCGCGGCCTTTGCCGTGATCAAGCCCGGCGCCATGGGTGGGGCGATCTACACCGCCGCCGAACGCGCGCTGAAGGAGACGAGCCAGCGCGACCACACCGAGTTCCTCGCCCACGGCATGGGCCTCGTCAGCCACGAGGCGCCCCGGCTGACCGCGACCGGCCCGGTTCGCTACGACGCCTATGATGCGGAGCGGCCGCTCGAGGCTGGCATGGTGATCTCGGTGGAAACCACGATGAAGCATCCGAAGCGCGGCTTCATCAAGCTCGAGGACACGGTGGCCGTGACCGCAACCGGGCACGAAATCTTCGGCGAAGGCGGCCGCGGCTGGAATTTAGGTGGCACGGCGGTGCGGTAAAAACGCCGCTAGCGTGGCAGTGGTCCGGCCGCGAACTCGGTTTACCTCTCCCATAGGGCTACGGGAGCCCCGAAAGTGATTCCTGCGGATTTGTGAATGTGATTGGATGGCTCAGTGCAGAGTTCTCTCCGAAAGTGTCCGGACCTCAGCGGCAGGCAGGTTAGTTGGCTTCAACAATGGCATCGCCATTGCAAGGGCGTCGAGGGATCGCGACGGTGGGCTTCCGGATGAGCGAATAAGTCACCATCCGGGATTCGCTGTAATGGAGAGTGCTTCGGTCGCCAACGCGCTTCGATGAACACCACGTCCGCGTTATGACGCACTGTTCACGGCATTCATGCCTTCCGGCCAGACAATCGTCACGGGTGCAAACGAGCTTGCGGCTTTGTGGATGATGGAACAGCTTGAGGAGCGTAAGAAGACGCCAGAGGAATGAGGACAGGCGGCGGTTGTGCCTCAAGCGCCGGGATCGGCCGCCGCGTCCGGATATTCCTTCTCATCAATCCGTGACTGCTGTCCGACGAAGAATTGGCCTTCTTGCCGTATAGCTTCGGCTCTGGCCAGATCCTCGGCGGTCCATCCGGACGTATCCATCAGGATGAAATCCTCGGAGCTTCCTTTCACGTCGCGCGCATCAAGCGCCGTCCCCAGAATCATGCGCCGCTCCGAATGCACTCCCTTGCCGCGAACTTACGCTTGTGGATGTGCCCGCAAACGGACCGACCCTCGTCAAGCGCCACACTTGCACCGGGTGGCGAGCTTTTTCGTTCGGAAACGGCTGCCAAGCTATTGATATCATAAGAGGCCACTTTCGGCATTTTTTCCAAAAGCACGTTGAAATCATTAAATAGTTAAACTGATTTTGATCCAGCGAGCCCATACCGCGGCGCTCGGCGGCGTCGGACCAGTCCAGATGTCCAGCGACCAGCTGCGAAAGCTTCTTGCGTTCTCCAACCGGAAGATGGAAGTCCACTGCCATCGCCCTCAGACCGGATTCAAGCGCTTGTCGACCATCCTAATTCCCTCGTCCACCAGCAAAAGATAGCAAGTCGTCTTGCCTTCTGCAGATCTCTGCATTTCGATGCAGAAATAAGTGGTAGATTTCAGAACTCGCACCTGTGCATCTCACCGGGGATGCAAATACTTCCTTCAATACAGCGTGGCCGCAATGAGCCGCGGTGGTTCGAGCGTCGATTGGTCACATCTACGCCAATGACAAGTCCTGCGAGACCCAAATTGACAATGACTCGCTGTCTAGATAGCTGCGTCGTGCAGAAACCGACGTTCAGGTTGTCTCGTCTTGCTCCAAGGGAATATCAAACGGCGGAAGGTTGAAGCGTGCGCGAATCTTCTCACGCACCGTCGGCGCTACGCCGCGCGGATCGACAAAAATACCCCAGTGCTGCTTATTATGGCTGTGCGAGAGTTGGTGCAGACTGAAGGCGTGCATCATCGCGTTACGCCGCCCCATTACATCTTGCGCGTGGTTGATCGCTTCCTTCGCGGCCTTTGCCACGAATGTGCTCTTCGCGGCGATCTTGCGCGCCATGATCAGAGCTGCATTCATCAGTTCCGCCTCTGCCACCACCTGGTTCACCATGCCGCATAAATGCGCTTCTGCGGCGCTGAGCCAGTCCGAGGTGAGCAGCCATTCCTTAGCCTTGCGTGTACCGAGCTCCCAAGGGTGCATGAAGTATTCGACACCGGCCACGCCGAATTCCAGCGTCGGGTCTTTAAATCGCGCAGTTTCCGTCGCGATGATGATGTCGCATGTCCAGGCCAGCATCAGGCCGCCGGCGACGCAAGTACCCTGAACAGCCGCGATGGTGGGTTTAGGCAGATTGCGCCAGCGCTCGCACATCTCTAGATAGATTTCCTTTTCGCGGCCGTATAGACCCTCTACGCCCTTGCCATCGAAGCCGGCCCAGGTACCGACAGTCTGAAAGTTGCGCCAAGTCATGCCGCGGTCGCCACCCATATCGTGGCCGGCTGAGAAATGGGGGCCGTCGCCACTCAAGATAATGACCTTAACGCTGTCATCGCGCGCTGCCCGATCCAAGGCCGCGTTCAGAGCGTAAGTCATCGCCATGTCCTGAGCGTTCCGCACCTGCGGACGTGACATCGCAATATTCACGATTTCGTCTCTGAGATGTTCGTAGCGGATACCTTCATAGGCGGCGGGATCAAATTTCTCGGTGACCATAGTCGATTGTTCCTAAAGCGGAGCGGCCCGCATTGCGCTACAAATCAATCTCTGCGGATAAGCTCGGCCGCGCGAGCCATCGGGCGAATTTCAAGGAAGATACTGTAAGCTACCCACTCGGACGCCCCAATGACGAAAAGGGGAAATCCAATTGGCAAAATCGATCATATCGGACAGACCTTCGCTGAGACCTGATCGGGCGTCCTCAGGGACCTATGTCGATCAACCGACAGCGCGGGAGTGCTCCAACCAAAATGGGGCGCGCAGAGCTTTCTTGTCCACCTTCCCAAAAGGCGTAACAGGTAGACTTTCCGCGAAGCGGATCTGCTTCGGCGCGAGCAGCGATCCTTTGTGCCGCTTGACGTGATTGATAAGTTCCTCGGCTGTTGCGCTGGCACCTGCCCGCAGCACAACGATGGCCGTGACAGACTCGCCCCATTGCGGATGCGGAACACCAATAACGGCCGCCGAATTAATCGCTGGATGCGTCGCCAGCGTATCCTCCACTTCACGCGGATAAATATTAAAGCCGCCGCTGACTATCATATCCTTCTTGCGATCAACGATAAAGAGGCGTCCGCTGGCATCGGCGCAGGCGATATCGCCGGTACGCAGCCAGCCACCGGCTAGCGTCTCGCGAGTCGCCTCATCCTGCTTGAAGTAGCCCTGCATCACCGAAGGGCTGCGCACGCACAATTCGCCGCGCTCACCTGTCGGCACTTCACGGCCTTCATCGTCGAGTACGCGCACGTCGGCATTCGCCACGGGATAGCCGCATGATTCCAGCGTTCGCGGATCATTCATGTCATGCTCCTCCTTGCGCATTACCGTAATCGGCGTGCACTCGGTCTGTGCGTAGATCTGCGAGAAGACTGGCCCAATGCGGCGCAAGGCCTCGGCCAATCGCTCAGGTGCGATCACAGAGCCCGCATACACAACCAGCTTCAGACTCGACAGATCATAGGCCTCGGGTTTCGCTTCGAGCACCTTATAGATCATGGTCGGCACCATGAGCGTCATGTCGATCTTTTCGCGGGCCAAGGTTTCCAACACCTCCACGGCGTCAAATTTCTTCAGAAGATGTACGGTACCGCCAAGCATGAACGTCGGCAGGATCAACTGGCCTGATACGTGGCTAATGGCCGCAATGGCTAGGTATTGCGGTTCCGGCGGGATCTGAAGAGCGCCCGCCATCGAAATCGACATCTGCGTCACTTGCGCACTGAGGCGCACCACGCCTTTCTGTCTACCCGTGGTACCGCCGGTATAGTTCAACGTCGCGACATCGTCAGGCTGTGACAGATCCAAGGGTTCGACATCATCAGCCCGCGCCGTGAGCGCGAGCAAATCCAATCCGGTCGCTGGCGCGCGACCGACGCCGAAAGCGATAGCGCTCGCCTGGCCGGCGACGAGATCCGCCAGACGCTGGGGAAAAGCATCGGCATCGATCACCAAGGCGCGCGCATCGACGTCGCGCACCTGAAAAAGCTGTGACTCCAGCGAACCTAACGGATGCAGCCAGGTCGTGGACAGGCCTAGGCCGTGGGCGGCGATCCAGGCACACCAACTGTCAGCCCGGTTTTCCGACAGGAAGGCGACCGTGTCGCCGCGCTGCAAGCCCTTTGCGCGAAACACCTGCTGAACCCGCGCGATGAATTCGATCAACTCGCGATAGGTCAGCGATGCATCGTGCTGGCGAAAGGCCACGCGATCGGGATACTTACGGAGCGCGCGAATAGTGAAGGAGAAGAAGGTGGGATTGGAATACAGCGCCATGGCAGAATCTTTCAATGGAGAGCATGGTTGCCCCGCAAGGCGAGACAACGCGCGATGGGGTTGAGACAGCTGGGCGTGTCGCGCTCGTCGGGTCGCGAGGCTCGAGAGCCGGAACGGACGCGGCGATGAGAGATATACTCGGATGACACGCGATGAGTTCTCCCGATCGACCTGCTAATAATGCTGATCGGGAGATAGAGGAATTGGCTGAACCAAGGCGCCGGAACCTTCCGCAATGGTGCGACGCATAACCTCGGTAATGTCCATGGCGCTTTCGCCGGGCGCGGGACGCAGGGTCTCGATCTCCGCAAGGACGCGCGGGTGTAAATCATTCACCGGAACCCCCAATGCCAGCGCCCACTTCTCCACCTGGAAGATGAATTCCGGGCTGACGCGCGGCGGCACGTTCGCGTTCATCGGATCGGCCATCGCCTCATCAAGCGAAACAAACTCCACGCCAGCCTCGCTGAAGGCTTGCAAGATTCTGCCCAAGCAGTCGGCGGCGGCCGGCGTACCGTGAATCAGCCAGATATGCACGGGGTCGCGCCCAAACACGGCCCGCGCATTGGCCGCATGGACGCGCAATTCGCGCACAGCGCTCTGCACGTAGCGAGTGCGAAACGCTTCCATTTCCTCCCCCGTTCCGCGGCGCGACACGCGGTAATGCGCGGCGTGCCAGCGGAAATCGTGAAAACCGATACTTACCGGGATCGGGCGATAATCCATTTTGTCGAGGTGTTGCAGAATCTCCTGGCACTTGCACGGCGTGTCGCCCCACATATCCATGCAGAAACGAAAACAGCGTCGCGGCGCAACCGTGAGCCAGGGATCCAGATAAGTTTCGGCTTTCTCGATATCGCGGGCATAATCGCTCGCGCTGAGCCAGTTCAAGCTCGGATGATGATGCGTGTGGTTGGCTACGTGATGGCCATTTTCCACCCAATGGTCGAAGACCTTGAGCAACTCGGGCCGGTCCTCTGCCGGCGCTGTATTGGAAAACTGATAGACCCCCTGTACGCCGTGGCGACGGAATACATCGACAAAGGTGCGAGTGTTGCTCAAGGGGGAATAGCCGGGCGAAAAAGGTACGCCACGAAACAGAAGCAGATCATCCATGGTGATCGCCAACTTGATGCGGCCCAGCGGCGAGATTGGGTGTAAGGTCTGTGATGCATTCTCTCCCATCAGAAACTCCCTGTTATTGGCCTACGCGTGACATATGCGGGCTACGCCGGCAGAAGCCGCCAAGCAAATTGAGCAAATTTGCCATCCTTTCTTCGATGAAACGATCTAACGTATTGACTGCCCTGGCTTGATCTGCGCGGCGATGCCCGGCACACCCTAGACAGGAGCATGTTTCTCGGATTTCAAACCGGAGGCGTTTTATATGAAGCAACTCAACAGACCTCTTGTCACACGTCGCTACCTGGTTTTGGGTGCAATGGGCCTGGCATTTTCGCTGATGCCTGTCGCCCTTGCTCACTCCAAGGAAATTCGTATCGCGCACATCGTAAGCAAGACCGGTTTGATAGAAGCTTACGGCAAGCAGAGCGCCTTGGGGTTCATGTTGGGCCTGGAATACGCGACCAAAGGCACCATGAAGGTGGCTGGCCAAGACATTGTCGTCCTGCAAAAGGACGACCAGAGCAAGCCCGACATGGCGAAATCCCTGCTGCTCGAGGCTTTCGCCGACGAAAATGCCGATGTCGCCGTGGGCGCCAGCTCGACGCCAGCGACACTGAGCATCATGCCCGTCGCTGAGGAATTCAAAAAGGTATTGGTGGTGGACTCGGCGATCTCCGACTCCATCACGGGCGAAAAGTGGAACAAGTATATCTTCCGGGTGAAGCAGAACAGCACCCAGGACTCGGCCGCCTCGGCCGCGACCTTCGACAACGCCGACACCTCCATCGTCACGCTGTCGCAGGACACCGCATACGGCAAGGAGGGCATTGCCGCGTTCAAGGCCGGCCTGACAAAGGCGAAGATCGTCGCTGAGGAATATGTACCGCAGAATACCACCGACTTCACAGCCGTCGGTCAACGCCTGATTGAAAAACTCCGCGGCTTGCCTGGCCGTAAGTTGATCTACGTCAACACTTGGTTCGGCCCAAATGACCCGTTCAAGATCGGTGATGTCGGCTTGGAGCGTTACGGAATCGAAGTTGGCGCAGGCGGCAACGTTCTGACGGTTCTGCCGCAATACAAGCGCTTCCCGGGCATGGAGGGCGGCATCACGTACTACTACGAATTGCCCAAGAATCCAATGAACGACTGGCTGGTGCGTGAAAGCCTCAAACGCTCCGGCGCACCGCCCGATATCTTCCAAGTGTATGGCTTCGCCGCCGCAATGGCGCTGGTGACCGCGCTGGAAAAAACCAACGGTGATGCTAGCAGCGAAAAATTGATCGCTGCCATGGAGGGCATGAGCTTCGACACGCCCAAAGGCGAAATGACTTTCCGTAAGGAAGATCATCAAGCCTTGCAGACCATGTATCACTATAAAATCCGTGTCGACCCTAATGCGGCCTGGGCGATTCCGACGCTGGTGAAGGAAATAGGTCCGACCGAAATAAAGATCCCGATCGGCAACAAACTTTAAAGCAAACCTGAAAGGGCTGCCATGTAACCCGCGCGCTATTGGCTTCCCGCCGACAGCGCGCGACCACACGGTGGATCGCCTCCGCACAGCCTCACTACAAGATTGTCGTTTCGTGCCACCACGCAGACGCGTGGCGGGCGACACCCGACCGCTCGCGTATCCCGCAGACGCAATAGCGCGAACGGAATCGGGCTTCACGATACGGTTCATCAGGCGCCCTCATTCGAAGGCGGGACGCGCAAGCGGCCAACCACGCCGCTCGGGAAATAATAGACCGACAATACAAACAACAGACCAAGCCAGAGCAGCCAGCGATCTGGTGAAAGCAGCGGGGCCAGCCAAGGCAGCCCGGCCGCGACCTCGCCCCCGAGACGCAGCAAGTCCTGAAGGTAGCTTTGCGCGATCACGAAGAGCACCGCACCGACGACGGCGCCGTAGATCGTGCCCATGCCGCCGATGACGACGATCAGCAGCACATCGAGCATCACCTCGAAAGACAATGAGGTGTCCGGGCCGTTGTAGCGCAGCCAAAGCGCCAGCATAGCACCGGCCAGCGTCGCGAACAATGCCGAGATAACCGCCGACAGTGTGCGATACACCACTACGCGATAACCGATGGCTTCGGCCCGGAACTCGTTCTCGCGGATCGCCTGGAGGACGCGGCCAAAGGGCGAGTTAACGATACGCAGCAGCGCCAAGACGAGCACCACGGTAAGTATGAACAATAAATAGTAGCACACCAGCCGTCCGTTCAATGAAACGCCAAGAAGCGGCTCTCGGCTGAGCTTGAAGCCGGGAGAGAGCAACTCCGGCAACCTGAAGGTCAAGCCATCGTCGCCGCCCGTGATCTCGGACAGTTGTGAGGCCAGCGTCTGGAAGGCCGAGGCCACCGCCAGCGTAATCATAGCGAAAAAGAGAGCCCGCACCCGCAATGAAAAGAGACTGATGGCTAGTGCGAGCACGAGCGACAAAGCCAGCGCGCAGGCCAGTCCGACGACGATCGCGCTTCAGCTTGGGCTTAAGCGTGTTACCGCAATTGCAATACCGTATGCACCAATGCCAAAGAACATCGTATGGGCGAAACTGATGATGCCGGTATAACCCAACAGCAGATCAAAGCTGGCCACCAATACAATGAAGACCAGTATCTTCGCCGCCACATTGAGGGACTTGATACCCGGGAAAACGAAAGGCGCCAAAGCCAAGCCCAGAAAAATCGCCAGTAGCAGCATGGCCAACATGCCGCTTCGCGGAAGGTCGTTCGAGAGGATCCGGCGCAGCATCAACGGCTCCCCGCGACAGGGCAGATACCCTCTGGCCGCCACAGCAGAACCGCGACCATCAGCGCGATGTTGGAAACCAGCGCCACCTTGGGCACGAGAAAGCCGGTGTAATTGGCCGTCAATCCCACCAACAGCGCGCCGATGAGCGCCCCGGTAGTCGAACCCAGACCGCCGATAATAATCACAATAAAGATGAGCACATTGACCTGATTGCCCATCTGCGGGATCACGTTCTCCTGGTACAGACCCCACATCACACCACCCAGGCCCGCCAGCGCGCTCCCAGCCACGAAAACACCGATAAACAGCACGCGGATGCGGTAGCCGAGGGACTCGACCATCTCGCGATCCTGCACACCGGCGCGGATCAGCAGGCCGATCTTGGTGCGAGCCAGCGTCCACGCCAGAAGACCAAAGACAAGTGCTCCCACCGCGAGGGCCATGATGCGATATTTCTCAATCGCCGCATCACCCCATTGCCATGAACCACGCAGACCCGCAGGCAACGGCAATCCAATCTGGTCAGGCCCCCAGATCACCTTGATTAGTTCCTCGCCGATGATCATGCCGCCCATGGTGATCAGTATCTGCTTGAGATGCTGACCATAAACCGGTCGCACGATCAAACGTTCGAAGGCGAGGCCCACAGCTCCGGCTATCAGCATCGCCACTATCGTCGCCGGCAACACGGCGACAAGATTGGCAATGACGGATTGCGACTGCGTCCAGTCGCCCATGGTGCCAAGAACAACGGTGGCAACGTAGGCGCCCAGCGCGATGAACACGCCATGGCCGAAATTCAGCACATCCATCAGACCGAAAATCAGCGTTAGGCCCGAAGCGATAATGAACACAATCATACCCATCGCCAGACCGGCGATGGTCAGAGTGAACCAGGTGGGCAGCGAGCCGACCGCTGGCAGCGCGAGCAGCGCCAGCGCAGGCACCAGTAGCAGCGGTTTCCAATCGAAGTCGCGGCGTATCATATTCCAGCCATCCGTGCGAAGGCGACGACGCTGTAGGCGTTCCGATCCATTCCTTTCACAACTCCAGCCCCAGTAAACGTTGCTGAAGGTGCGTGTCGGCCGAGAACTCAGCCATGGAGCCGGAATGCACGACCCGACCATCATCCATCACAGCTACGCTATCGCCGAGGCGTTGCGCGAAGTGGATGTTCTGCTCCACCAGCAGGATCGTGGCGCCGCTGGCTTTCAGCTCGGCGAACGCATCGATCATGTTGTTGATGATGGCAGGCGCCAGCCCCTTGCTCGGCTCATCGACGATGAGCAGGTCCCGCGGTTCGACGATAGCGCGCGCGACCGCCAGCATCTGCTTCTGCCCGCCGGAGAGCTTGCCAGCGGGATAATCCCAGAACTTTTCCACCGCGGGGAAAAGCCGAAAAATCCAGGCCAGGCGCGATCCATCGATATCCTGCGTCCGGCGCGCACGACGCGCCGCGAGCAGCATATTTTCCCGGACTGTCAGATCCGCAAAGATGCCCATCGTCTCTGGCACATAAGCGATGCCGAGACCGGCAATCTGCGGCGTAGATAAATTGCTGATATCCTCGCCGCCAAAGCTGATGCGTCCCTGCTTCACCTTCCAGAGGCCCATGATGGTCCGCAACGTAGTCGTCTTGCCCGCACCGTTGCGACCCACCAGCATGGTGAGCTGTCCTTTCGGCACCACCAGATCCACACCATGGAGAATGTGGTAGACTCCGATGTGGGTGTGTACCCCGCGCAACTCCAACAAGCTCATGCCTCAGTCGCCCCCGTGACGCCCAAGTAGGCTTCCTGCACGACCGGCGAAGCAATCACCTTCGCCGGCTCGCCGTCGGCCACCAAGGTGCCGTTTTGCAGCACAATAATGCGATCGGCGAGTTCACGCACGACATCCATCTTGTGCTCCACCAGCAAGATGGTCTTGGTCCGATCCCGCTTAAGCCTGCGGATCAGATCGAGAACAACTGGTGCCTCCGCCGTGCTCATGCCCGCCGTAGGCTCATCGAACATAAACACCCGCGGTTCGAGCGCCATAAGCAGCGCCACCTCCAGCTTGCGTTGATCGCCGTGAGGCAAATTCGAGACGATGTCGTTCTCACGCGCCTTGAGGTTCGTCTCGGACAGCAAAACATCGGCCCGCGTGATCAACGCTCGGTGGTCGCTCCAGATGCTCCACAAGTTGAGACCGTGGCGATGCGGGCCGGCCTGCGTCGCCTGCACGGCGAGGCGCACGTTTTCCAACACCGTCAGTTTGGGAAAAAGGTTGGTGAGCTGGAAAGCGCGCCCAAGACCGGCTCGCGCGCGCGAGGACGGAGTCTTGCGCGAGAGATCCACACCCCCGAGCAACACCCTTCCGTCGGAAGCCGGAATCTGTCCCGATATAAGGTTGAAGTAAGTCGTCTTGCCGGCACCGTTGGGACCGACAATGGCGGTCAGCGTGCCAGGCTCAAAACGGCAAGATACATTGTTGACCGCTACGTGACCGCCAAACCGTACAGTCAGGCGCTGCGTCTCCAGCACCGCTGACTCTTTATCGGGGCATTGAAAGGAGGAGGGCCCGCCTTTGGCCCAAGGCAAATTCATCAGAACATCGGACGCAAAAAATCTTCCGCATAAGCGGAAAGCACGCGGACGCCAGCCTGCGGCGCATGAAGGCAGAATGGCTCCGACGCTGCCTTGATCAGCATGGTCACCGCTCCTCCCATGATCTCATATGTACGTTAGAAAATCCGGCGGAATCCGGTTCCACTTCTGTACAAAATGCTAGAAGCGTTACCAAAAATGAGCAATTGCCGAGTCTTACAAATGTCTTGGCAGAAACCACCAGCGCCCCGTCCGCACGATCCCGCAAGGAATCCGCGAAGCTAATGGCTTCGAGAGGATGGTGGCGTTCGGCTGCGCTGGCTAGATATCTTCTGATCGCCGCGCCGAAGTATTCAGCTCGTCGAGGGTACGTAGCCGATACACGCCCGGTGCTAAGCCAGTCCAACACTTGAAAGCGCGATGGAACGTACTGGTTTCGGAGAAGCCGACCAACCGCGCGATCTCCTGTAATGTCAACTCGGGACGCTCGAGGTATTCAATGGACAAATCGCGGCGAAGATCGTCTTTGATTTGCTGGAAACCCTGCCCCTCCTCCTGGAGCCGCCGCCGAAGCGTCTGCGGCGTCATAGCCAACATTCTGGACACCTCCTCAAGCGTGAGCGTGCGCTTTCCCATATGCCGACGTAACAAGCGGCGTGTGCGTTCAACGGGATTGGTCTGATCGCGATATTTTACCGCGACGTTCGCAGGCGCCTTGGCAAGAAAGGTCGATAACGTCTGGCTGGTTTGCATCACGGGCAGTTTAAGCCACCTGGCATCGAAACACAGTCCCGCGCGAGGCTGGCTAAAACGGACCTCGGCTCCAAAAAGCCAGTCTGTTTCGGCGTTGTAGGCCGAGCGAGCATTTCGCAGCCGGACCTGCGCCAGCGGCAGGTTACGCGCCACCAGCCAAGAAAATACGCCCGAGCCACAATACAGGAAGCTACTTTCGGCAAATCCCAACGGTTCGCTCCACGCCACACGCTCCACTAGATCCACTTTCGCCACGCCGTCGGCGATCTGTAGCCGTGGCGCGAAATCGTCGATCATTTGACGGTAGAAGCGCAGCGCAACGTTCAATGCCTCGCCCAAAGTCGGCTGCTCGACCATCAGCCGGCAGGCGCTGGCGAAGGTTCCAATACGAACAGGATGGCTACACAGACCCCAGAACTCGTCGCGCAAATTCCACGTAACTATTCGAATGAGCGCCGCAAACTGCGCTTGCGACACACGGGCCATCGGGGCTCCCACCAGCTCCTTGGGAATACCGGCGCGACGTAAAAGCGCGCTAATGTCGGCTTGCCGCCGGATAGCGCCTTGCAACATTCGTCGGACTTGCCAGATACTAACCGTGCGTTGGAGCGTCGTGTGGGGGGCGAGGGGCGGGCTTATGAGGGGCCTCCTTAACTCTCTGGCAATCCGATCCGGCAAATGGGGCCGTTGAGATCCTGCGGCATTAGCACAACAATAGTTGGCGCTATCCGCATTAATGGCTCGAATAGTATGTTAAGGATTTGCTTGTTTGAGATAGCTCCATAATTCCTTCGTGCCAATGATTGATGGGGAGGTGAGACGGCGCCCCCAGAAGCTTTTTGGCAGCAACTGATAGGCCTGTAGAATTGTAGATGATGACATTTCCCTGCTCGCGTTCAAGAACGAACGATCGGACAACAACGCCGGACTGAAAAGGCAAAGCAACAGCAGGCGTTACACGAAGACCTTTGATAGGGGACGGAAGGCCGCTAGCCACTCCATTATCCATCGAGCTTATCTCCACAAGGAGCCGAACCACGGGTGTCGCCCATGATATTATCATACATGGTTGTGAACGACCTGGACACGCTGGTCAGTGCGGCTTTGGCCGGCGCCCGGCCGTCCGAGTATCGTCCTGGCAGGTTCCGCCCTGCCTTTGTTGGCGTTGTCGATGAATGGGCACTCTTTCGTCGGGTGGTTTCGCCCCGTAGCTCAATTGGTCGGTTTTGGTCGAGGAAGATCGAAAATGCTTTATCTTTCATTGGAGGTTGACTGTCACTCTCTCCGCCGCACTGCAATAGCCGGGTGGAATTCCGACGAAGGGCACGACGCCCTAACGGCATGGCGGGACCGAAAATGCTCGCCTCCGATTTTCCGCGACGGAGGAGCCAAGCAAGCGGCCTGTCATGCCAAGAATGCACAAGAGCGCGTCTCGATCAGGCATGGCGGTCGCGGCTGAGATATCGGTTGCGGGCTTCGGGCCGAATGGGTTGTCGAGAGGTTGCAGGGTCTTCTGCTCGAGATCGAAATAGCCGAGATCATAGTGCATGAAGCTGACGAGCCAGATTCCCTCATCGACTTCCTTGATGCCGAGCTTTTGGCCGGCCAGGACGGTTGAGACGTTGATCTTCTTGCGATGCAGGCACCGGCGGCCGCAGGCGGTGACAACGACGTCGCGGTCGTGAAAGGGATAGCTCAAGTCCGGCGGGCCGGCATAGGTGCGTGCCGAGGCGGTATAGAGCTCGGCAGGGCACTTCATGCCGAGCCTCGTGGGGACGCTCGGTGTTGAACTCGTGCACGAAGGCATCGAAGCGTTCCTGCTGCTGCAGGCTATTGAAGCCTGGCGGCCGGGTCGCTTCCTTCTTGAGGGTGAGGTGCATGCGCTCATGCCGGCCGTTCTGCTGCGGATGGCCTGGTTTGATGCGCTCGATCGCGATACCGAGCCGGAGCCACCACACCGAGAGCCTGGAGAGGTTGAACAGGGCATTGGGACTGGCAAAGGGCACACCATTGTCGGAGCGGATGGCGAGCGGCAAGCCGCGCTCGTGGAACAGTCGTTCGAAAGCCGTAATTGCGGGGTCTTCGCGCGTCGAGTCGAGCGCCTCGCACATCAGCAGCAAGCGCGCGGCATGATCGCTGACGGTCAACGGGAAGCAGTAGCGGCCATTGCAGAGCTTGAACTCGTCTTTGACGTCGACGCACCAGAGATCGTTGGGAGCCAGTCCCTGGGACAACGGCGTGCCGCGCGCGCGGTGCTGCAGCCCACCACCGCGCTTGACGAGGCTGTGGCGGTCGAGGACCGCATGGATGGTGCTTTTGGCCGGCACCCGGACGTCGCCGTCGAGCCGCCGCATCAGCAGCTCGCGGAGCTTGCGCGCGCCCCAGTGCGGCTTCTCGGCCTTGAGCTGGACAATCAGGATCTCGATCGGGGCCGGCAGCTGGTTGGCGTAGCGAACCGCCCGCCTGGAGCGGTCGCTGAGCGCCTCCAGGCCATGCTCCTTGACTAAGCTGTTTGGGTCTCTTGGCCAGCTTCCGTTCAACGGGGCGGGCTCGACGCGCGCCGGGTATGGCAATGGATCTTGAACCGAGCCGGGAAATGCGGAGCGCGGCCGGACCACTGGCTTCCGGCGCTGACACACGTACTCAGTCTCCCAGTCCGTTCACGCAATCGTTTTCAAATAGAGGCTTGGATCGAAATATTTGCTTGCCGGCGTAAAGTCCTTGATGCCGGCATTGGCCATGAAGAAGTCGGTCGATTGCTGCAGCCAGTTGGTGACCGTGCCGTCGGAATACATCCGCTTCCAGTCCCGCGATGAGAACATCTTCTGCGCCTTGAACGACTCGTTAATATCGGCCATCGGCGTCTGGCTGTAATGGCCCTTCTGCAGCTTTTCCATCGCTTCGGTGCTGTTCGCGATGATGTAGTCATTGGCATCGGACCAGCCACGGATCAGCTTCGCCAGCGTTTCCTTGTTGGGTTCGTAATAGTCATTGGCCGCGGCCCAGCCGCCGATGATCGCGGCTTGCGGATAATAGGCGGAAGCATCGGCGAGCTTGACCGCGCCCGGCATCTTGTCGCGAACCGTCACGTTGAATGGCACCCAGAGCGCGACGGCAGGCACCGCGCCGGAGACGAATGCGGTCACGGCCGCCGGCATGGTCTGGTTGACGAGCTCGACCTCCTTGGGGTCGATCTTGTTGGCGCGCAAGGCGCGATCCAGGAACACATGGGCAGTGGTGCCGGTCGCGGTCGCGATGCGCTTGCCCTTCAGGTCCTCGAACGACTTGATGCCCTGGTCGCCGCGCACCCAGAGCTGCGCGGTCGCGACCTCGATGTCGTTGATCAGGAAGACCTTGCCCTGGCCGCGGGCCGGGAAGTTCGAGACGACGGCGCCTGTCGCCAGGACATCGAGGCTGCCGCCGATCAGCGCCTGGAAGATTTCGAGGCCGGTGTTGAACTGCCGCAGCTCGAGATCCAGCCCCTGCTTTTCAAAGGAGCCGCGGTCCATGCCGGTCCAGATCTGCCCGTCGACAGCAACGGTGTGGAGATAGCCGACACGGACCTTGGTCTTGGCCTGCGCGATCGCCGGCGCTGCGGCCGTGAAGCTTCCCACGACAAGCCCGGCCGTCGTGGTCAGAAATTGTCGCCGATCCATAGGTCGTCCTCCGCTGCGTTCTTATTCCGAGAATGAGACCGGGCGCATCTGCGCCTGCTGGGCGCGATACTCGTCCATCACGAGCTGCCTGATGTAGCTGCGCAGCTCGCCGAATTCGGGCCGCTCCTGGATCGATTCATCGCGCGGATAGGCGAACGGCACGTCGATGATCTGCCTGATCCGCGCTGGCCGCGCGGTCACCACCACGATGCGGGAGGCGAGGTAGATCGCCTCCTCCACGGAGTGGGTGATCAGCATGACCGTCTTGCCTTCGGTCTGGAGCACCTTGAGCAGCAGATTCTGCATGTTGGAGCGGGTCTGGGCGTCGAGCGCACCGAACGGCTCGTCCATCAGCAGGAACTGCGGCTTGACGGCGTAAGCGCGCGCGATCGCGAGCCGCTGACGCATGCCGCCGGACAAATGCTTTGGATAGGAGTTGGCGAAGTCCGACAGCCCCATCAGGCCGAGATAATGATCGCAGATCGCCTCACGTTCGCCGGCCGGAACGTGATTGGCCCGGAGCGTCAGGCCGAAGCCGATGTTCTGCTTCACCGTCAGCCACGGGAACACGCCATATTCCTGGAAGATGACGCCGCGCTCGGGACCGGGTCTTGCCACCGGACGTCCATCGAACAGCACGCTTCCCGTCGTCGGCTTCTGGAAGCCGGCGAGCATGCTCATCATCGTGGTCTTGCCGCAGCCTGAGGGGCCGATAACCGCGATGAAATCGCCATCGTTGACGTCGTAGCTGACATCCTCGACGACGTTGAGGCGTCCCTTCGGGGTCTCGAAGGCAAGCGAAACCTTGTTGAACTGTGCACGCGTGGTCATGCGATGGCCCGATCCTGCCAGACCAGCAATCGGGCCGTGATCTTGCGCAGGATCATGTCCATGATCAGCGCGATCAGGCCGATGCAGATAATGCCGACATAGATGACGTCGAGCAGGAAGTAGGTCGAGCCATTCTGTATCATGGCGCCGAGCCCGCGTTGGGCCGCGATCAGCTCGGATGCCACCAGCGTTGCCCAAGCGACTCCCAACGCGACGCGCAGCGCGGTGAGGATGTGCGGAACGGTGAGGGGAATGATGACCTTGCGAAAAATCTCGGCCTGATTGGCGCCGAGCGTCTGCGCGACGCGGATGTAGAGCGGCGTGATCTGCGAGACACCCTCGTACATCACGATCACGCCGGAGAAGAATGAAGCGTAGAACAGGATGACGAGCTTTGCGAGCTCGTCCACGCCGAAATAGACGATCACGAGCGGGATCAACGCGATCGGCGGCAGCGCACGGAAGAAGTTGATCATGGGGTCGGCGAAGGTGCGGGCCGGGCGATACCATCCGAGCAGGAAGCCGACGGGCACCGCGACGAGGATCCCGAGCGAGACGCCGAAAAAGACGCGCCTAGTCGAGGCGAAGATGTCGATCAGAAGGCCTTCCTTGGTGAGAAGCTCGACGAACTTCGCGGCGACCTGGTGCGGGGCGGGGATCAGCGATGCGTTGACGAAGCCGCTCCAGCGAACGGCATACCAGAGCAGGATCGCACCGATCCACGGTATCAACCCGAGACCAAAGCGTCTCACGCCAGCTCCGTCCATTCGACGCGTCCACCCGGATTGCATTTGATGTTTGGCAAGTCATATTATAAATAGGAGGACCATACAAGGGGCGCTTTCGTCGTAGGCGCCGAAGGCTTTTCCGCGCATGACATCGCCGCCTTTCACTATCCGGAGCGTCCAGGCCTTTGGCTTCCGCTATCCGCTGACGACACCAGTCATCACCTCGTTCGGGCGGATGGTGGACCGGCCGGCCGTGTTCGTTCGGGTCGAGGACGCGGATGGTCACGTGGGCTGGGGCGAGGTCTGGTGCAATTTTCCCGCGCCGGGCGCCGAGCATCGCGTTCGGCTGGTCAACGAGGTATTGGCACCGGCGCTTATCGGATTCAGGACAAGCGAACCTGCTGCCGCATTCGAGCGATTGACGCGAGGAACTTCGGTGCTCGCGTTGCAATCCGGCGAAGCGGGCCCATTCGCGCAATCGATCGCCGGCATCGATCTCGCCGTCTGGGATCTCCATGCGCGCCGCCAGAACGTTGCGTTGTGGAAACTGCTCGGCGGATCGCGGAACCGAATCAAGGTCTATGCCAGCGGCATCAATCCAGTCGGATCGGAACGAACGGCGGAAGCAGCCCTCGGCCGCGGCTACCACGCCTTGAAGCTGAAGATCGGCTTCGATCCGGCAGGTGACCGAGCCAATCTCGCCGCGCTGCGGCGCCTCGTCGGCGACGGCATGCTCGCAGCCGACGTCAACCAGGGTTGGACCATCGCGCAGGCGCTCGAGCTTGCGCCGCAGCTCGCGCCGTTCGGCCTTGCCTGGCTCGAGGAGCCCATCCGCGCGGACCGCCCGCGCCAGGAATGGAAGCAGCTTCACAAGACGATCCGCTTTCCGCTCGCGGCCGGTGAGAACATCGCGAGCCACGCTGGCTTTGCCGAGGTGCTGAGCGAGCCGGTTCTCGGTGTCGTACAGCCCGACATCGCCAAGTGGGGCGGGCTTTCGGCTTGCGCAGGCATCGCCCGCGACATCCTGACCTCAGGTAAGATGTTCTGTCCGCATTATCTCGGCGCTGGCATCGGCCTCTTGGCGTCGGCGCATCTTCTGGCCGGCGTCGGCGGCGAGGGACTGCTGGAGGTCGACAGCAACGAGAACCCGCTGCGCGACCAATTCTGCGGCTGCGTGCTTGACGTCAGCGATGGAATGATCGAGCTCGGCGACGAGGCGGGTCTCGGCATCGAGCCCGATCTTGCCTCAATCGAACAATACCGGAGCGCCTGATGTCGGGGCTCGGCTACGACTACATCATCGTCGGCGCGGGTTCGGCCGGTTGCGTGATCGCAAACAGGTTGTCGGCCGATCCTGCCTGCCGCGTGCTGCTGCTCGAAGCCGGTGGTTCGGATCGGAATTTCTGGCTCAAGCTACCGGTCGGGTACTACCGGACTATCTACAACGAGCGCTTCTCGCGCCTGTTCAAGACTGAGCCGTCGGAAGGGAGCGGCGGCCGCGCCATCGTCTGGCCGCGCGGCCAGGTGCTGGGCGGGTCATCGTCGATCAACGGCCTGATCT
This sequence comes from Bradyrhizobium sp. Leo78, assembly GCF_059512425.1. Taxonomy (NCBI): domain Bacteria; kingdom Pseudomonadati; phylum Pseudomonadota; class Alphaproteobacteria; order Hyphomicrobiales; family Nitrobacteraceae; genus Bradyrhizobium; species Bradyrhizobium sp. Leo78. The sequence continues at coordinate 36,057 of NZ_JCAMOT010000037.1, read as the reverse complement.
TCATCCGCGGCCAGCACGAGGATTTTGACGACTGGGAACGTCTCGGCGCTGACGGCTGGAGCTATCGCGACGTGCTGCCCTATTTCCGGCGCTATGAGCGGTACCGCGGCGGCGAGAGCCAGTTTCACGGCGGCCTCGGTGAGTTCGAGGTTTCCGATCTCCGGAACGACAACGCGGCATCGAGGGCCTGGGTAGAGGCGGGCGTGCAGTTCGGCCTGCCGCTCAATCCCGACTTCAACGGCGCGACGACGCTTGGCGTCGGCACCTATCAGCTTGGCATCGGGCGGCATTGGCGGACCAGCTCGGCATCCGCCTTTCTTCGACCCATTGCCGACCGTCGCAACCTCACCATCATCACGCATGCACAGGTGAGCAAGATTACTTTCAGCGGCCGCGTCGCGACCGGCGTCGAGTGGATCAGCAAAGGGCAGGTCCACAACGCGACAGCTGATCGCGAGGTCATCCTGTCCAGCGGCGCGCTGCAATCGCCGCAAATCCTCCAGCTCTCCGGTGTCGGTCCGGCCGACCTGCTCCGCAAGCACGGCATTCCTGTCGTTGCCGACTCGCCCGAAGTCGGCTCCAATCTGCAGGACCATTACCAAGCCCGGCTGATCGTGCGCCTGAAGGAGCGGATCTCGCTCAATGACCAGGTCCGACATCCCGTCGAGCTCGCGAAGATGGGGTTGCAATGGATGCTGGCGGGGCGGGGGCCTTTGACGGTGGGGGCGGGGCAGGTGGGCGGAGCGGCCTGCACCGAATATGCGGTTGGCGGCCGTCCGGACGTGCAGTTCAACGTGATGCCGCTTTCTGTCGATAAGCCCGGCGAACCCCTCCACCGATATTCCGGCTTCACGGCCTCGGTCTGGCAATGCCACGGCCGATCGCGCGGACAGCTTGCGATCCGCTCGGCCGATCCATTCGAGCAGCCGCGGATCGCGCCCAACTATTTTGCCGAAGAGATCGACCGCAAGACCATCGTTGCGGGCCTGAAGATCTTGCGCGAGATCTATCAGCAAAAGGCGTTTCGCCCACTCTGGGACGTCGAAATGGTTCCGGGTAAAGCCGCAAGCGATGATGCCGGGCTGTGGGATTTCGCGCGCAACACCGGAGGCACGGTGTTTCACTGCGTCGGGACCTGCCGTATGGGCAGGGACGAGCGCGCAGTGCTCGATCCGCAGCTGCGTGTGCGCGGCGTCGAGCGGCTGCGCGTGATCGACGCCTCGGTGATGCCGCAGATCACCTCGGCCAACACCAATGCGACCAGCCTGATGATTGGCGAACGGGGTGCGGCCCTTGTCATGTTCTGATTGGGACGCTTGATTCTTGGAGGGCGAGGTGGAATTGAGTTCCGACAGTCACGTCCCCAAATACGCGCAGATTGCCGATATTTTTCGCCAGCGGATCGCGCGCGGAGTCTGGACCCAAGGTTTTCGCCTGCCGGCCAACGAGGAACTGGCGGCCGAGTTCGGCGTCTCGCGCGTCACCATCAGGCAAGCAGTCGAGCTGCTCGCCCGCGATGGTGTCATCGAGGCGCAGCAGGGCCGCGGTACCTTCGTCACCGGGACTGTGCGACAGGACCGCTGGCTCAAGGTCGAGACCACCCTGTCCGATCTCGCGGACATGTACCGCGACACTTCGCCGGAGATCATCAACATCTCGGAAAGCCGGAGCGATGCGCCGCTGCTTCCCGGAGACGGCAAGCCGGCCGAGAAATATGTCTTCATGCGCCGTCTGCACTCGCGCCAGAAACAGCCTTACTGCGTCATCTCCATCTATCTCGATGAGAAAATCTTCCGCAGGTCTCCAAAGCGCTTTCGCAAAGAGACCGTGATCCCGATCCTCAACGATCTCAGAGATCCCGCGATCGCCAGCGCCCGTCAGACGTTGACGATTGGAACCGCAGACATCGAGGCGGCGCGGCTGCTGCGCGTTCCTCTCAACTCTCCGGTTGCCGAAGTCCGCCGTGTCTTCACGACCGAGGACCGCACCGTGATCTATCTCGGCGAAGTGACCTATCGCGGCGATTTTGTTCGGATCGACATAGATCTAAGACCATAGCGCGCAAGGTTCATCGCGAAAACAGCTCCTGGTTCCGCCGTTCGAGCTCTTCCCCGTAGGTGCGCAGCACATGGGATTCGCTCAGGGTGCCGATTGCGGCGCGATGGTCGGCGCGGTCAACGACCGCGAGCACGTCGGCTTCGCTCCGTTCAAACGCCTTCAGGATATCGCGAACCGACGTGGTAGGCAGCAGGCACTCATCCTGCTGCTGAGCGAGCGACCCGAGCGGCTCGTCATCCCGATTGGAGACGGAATGCAGCGTCGCCGCCGCGACGATGCCGGCATAGCGGCCATTCGGATCGCGCAGCACGACCTGTCGGACCTGCGCCGGCGAAAACAGCCTTTGCGCCTCGCCGATCGGCATCGTGGTCAGTGCATTCTCGAAGTCGGTGCGCATCAGGGAGGCCGCGCTCATCTGACGGACCCAGCCGACGTCCTGCGGACCGCGGATCACCTCGCCGCGCAGATGGAAGCGCCATGTCGCAAAGCTGTAGCCGAACAACTCGCGGACGATCAGCGCGCAGACCGATGATGCAACCACAGCCCCGACTGTCACGGAGAAATCGCCGGTAATCTCGAGTGCGAGACAGATCATGCTGAACGGTGCGCCGAGCACGCCGGTCCCGAGCGCCGCGAGAGCCGCGATGGCGGCGGTGCCAGGCTGAAGCGCGAACGTGGGGAGGGGGCCGGTCAGCACGATGCTGTAGAGCTGACCGATCAGCGCGCCGAGCAGCAGCGAGGCGAAGAACAGGCCGCCGCGAAAGCCGGAGCCCAGCGAGATGGCCGATGCCAGTATCTTGAGCACGATGGTGGTCGTGAGCAGGAGCCAGCTCGGATTGCTGACCAGCAGGATCTGCATCGCGCCATGGCCGGCGCCGAGCACGGTCGGCGTCAACAGCGCGAGGCCGCCGAGGAGCAGGCCTCCGAGGATCGGCCGCATGAAGCCGCTGAAAAGAGTGACCCGCTGGAAGCAACGCTCGGAAAATGCGACCGCGAGCATGACGAGGATACCGACGAACGCGCAGATGATGCCGATCAGCACGGTCTGCCCGATCATCTCGACGGACGCGGGCGTTGGGAATCCGGGCACCATCAGAAAGGACTGATGCGTCAACTGCCGCGCCACCAGCCACGCCGTGACGGCGCTAGCGATGACGGGCACGAGACCGGCGGAAGTGTAGGCCCCCAGCACGACCTCGAAGGCATAGAAGGCGCCAGCTAGCGGGGCCGAAAACGCTGCGCTGATTGCCCCCGCCGCGCCGCAGGCTACCAATAGCCGCATGTCGTTGCGGCGGGCGGCGAGGCGCTGGCCGACATGCGAGCCAAACATCGAGCAGATCTGGGTGTATCCCGCTTCCAGTCCGACCGATCCACCGAACCCGTTGGACAGCAGAGTCTGGATCGAGATCAGCAGGCTGCCGCGAAAGGAAACCCGGCCGCCATAGAGCGCGTTGGCTTCGATGGCGTCAGCGAGTTGCTGTCCCTTCACGCGCCGCGAAAAGTATAGCCCGATCAGCGCCAGGATTAGACCGCCGAGTGTCGGGATCAGCAGCGTGCGCTGCCAGGAAATCACGCCCGTGGCGCTGAGATGCGCGTCGATGGGAATGTCGAACAGCAGCGAGTGCGAAATCTGGCTGAGGCCCGAGATCGCGGCGACGAGGACACCGCTCAGCAACCCGACGACAATGGCGACCAGGACGAGACCAGTCTCGCGACTGCGCACGAAATTGCGCAAGAACTGCGGCAGCAGACTGATGCCGGGAGCAGGCGCCGGCTTCGCGGCATTTTGCGCCAACGCCATCCTATGCCGGATCCCGCAGCGGCTCGGTGCGCACGACACGGAAGCCCATGTTGCTCGACGAGCTATCGGGCGTGTTGGAGCCTCGTGCCGCTACGCGGTAGCGATTGCAGTAGGACTCGTGGCAGAGGAAGGATCCGCCGCGCGTCGAGCGGTTCGGGGCAGGCTCGCGATTCAAGGGGTCCCGTGACGGTGTGAGGGGGGCCTCGCACCATTTCCAAACATTTCCGGCGACATTATGCAGGCCGTATCCGTTCGGCGCGAAAGCATGAACGGGCGCGGTGGCGAAATGGCCATCGTCCATCGTGTTACTATGGGATTTCAGCGCGTCCAAGCTGACGGGACGCTGCCGGTCCCCGTCAAATCGAAGTGCCGTTAAGCCACGGATTGCTTTGCTCTCCTGGCTCATCCGGCAAGAAACCCGCCATCCACCGCGACCACGGCGCCGGTAGCGTATTGTGATGCCGGCATGCAGAGGAACGCGACCGCCCCCGCAATGTCCTCCGGCTGACCCCAGCGCTTGAACGCGGTGCGATCGGCGATGCGCTGATAATGCGCGCGATCGGTGCGGCCAGCTGCGTTGATCGCCGTTTCGATATAGCCGGGGGCAACCGCATTGACCCGGATGCCTTGCTCGGCCCATGCCAAGGCGAGCGCCTTGGTCAGCATCACGACGCCGCCCTTGCTGGCGCAATAGGCCGGGATTCGCGGCAGCGCCAATGTCGCGTTCATTGAGGCAATATTGACGATCGAGCCCTTTCTCTCGGCGAGAAGTGGGTGGAACGCCATGCAGGTTCGAAAAGTGCCCGTGAGATTGACGTCAAGCACCTTCATGAAGGTCTTGATCTCGTACTCCTTGTCGCGGGCGAGAATTCCGGCGCAGTTGATCAGCGCATCCACGCGCTTTTGCTGTCGGGCAAAGGAGGCGACAGCGTCGTCGTTCGTGACGTCGAGCGTCGCGAGTGTGAGTCCGGCGCGCGATTTCAGCAGGGTGCGCGCCAGATCGACCGCGTTGGCCGCTGTTGCGGTCACCGTCGCGCCGAGGTCGCAAAACTGGTTGCTGATTGCGGCGCCAATGTCGCCGGCGCCGCCGATCACCACGGCATGGAAGTCGGGCGCAAGAGAAAAATTTGAGCGCATCGGTACGGTCTCACTTCAGGATTTGAGAGGGGGAGCGGTCGATTCGCGGACCACCAGCGAGAAGTCGATCTCGCGATGCATGATGGTCTGCTCACCGGCGAGGCTGCGCACCAGATATTCCCCGGCGCGCTGCCAGGTTTCTCCGGTTGGAACGTGGATCGTGGTCAGGCTCGGCCGCAAATGGCGGCTCCAGTCGAGATCGTCGAAGCCGACCACCGACAGGTCGCGCGGCACGGAAAATCCGTCGCGCTCCGCCTCGAGCAACACGCCGTACGCGATGACATCGTTGCCGCAGACTACGGCGGTGGGACGATCCTTCAGGTTGAGGAGATAGCGGGCTGCTTCGCGCGCGTCGTCCAGCGTATAGGGCACCTCGACATGCCATTGCGGGCGAAGCTCCAGGCCGTTCTCGGTGAGCGCGCGGCGAAAGCCGGCGACGCGAGCGCTGGCGCGGTCGTTGTTGCGCTGGAGCGCTGAGACGATCCCGATGCGGCGGTGGCCGAGTTCGATGACGTGCGCGGCGGCGCGATGGGCGGCCGCTTCGTTGTTGGTTCCGACGCAAGGGTAGGGTCTATCAGGCTGGTAGATGCCGACATTGATGAAAGGCACCGCATTGTCCGCGAGCAGCTTGCGCAATCCCTCGTGATGGCAATCGCCGCGCAGCACAAGACCATCGACGCCGCGGCTGATCAAATTGCGCGCCTGCTGCAATTCGACGTCGAGATCGTAGCCGCTCGTGGTGAGAAACAGCATGTATCCGACCGTGGAGAGATACTGCTGGAGCGAGGCGATGCCGCGCGCAAACATCGTGTTGTCGATTGTCGGCACGATCGCGCCAAGGGTGCGCGAGCGGCGTGACGACAGGATGCGCGCCGGCGCGTGCGGGATGTAGCCGAGCGCGTCGATCGCCTGTTCGATGCGCGCACGCAAGGAAGGGCTCACCCTATCGGGATTGTTGAGCGCGCGAGAGACCGAGGCCGTCGAAACACCGGCGCGGGCCGCCACGGCGCGGATGCCCTGTTTCACAGACTTGGCGTGGGTCAGTCTCATGAATGTAACGTTACATCCCACAGAGCAAACCGCGCGGTAGCGGTACCGCCGTAAATCTGCCGTAGATTGTGCAGCTTGTCCATCGCTTGACACAACGGATGTGAGCTCTAGATTGTAACCGTTTTCAAGTCGTGCTCAAATGGTCTGCCAGCTTAAGGCGGCCAGCCGGGAGGAGAATTCGATGAAGGCCAGGATGCTCGCGACGCACGTCGCGTTGCCCGTTCTCGCGATTGTCGCCGTCAGCGCGCAGGCTTGTGCGGCCGATTTCGACTGGATGAAGTTCAAGGGCAAGACCGTCACCTTTCTCGCCAATAACAATCCGGTCGCGCAGGCACTGCTGACCTACAAGGCCGATTTCGAGAAGCTGACCGGCATGACCCTGAAGGTCGACGGCTATCAGGAACAGCAGATGCGCCAGCGTCTGGTCACCGTCATGAATGCGAACAGCGACGAGGTCGACGTGTTCATGACGCTGCCTTCGCGCGAAGGCGAGCAGTTCGCCGCGGCCGGCTGGTACGGCGATCTCACTGCGATGGCCAAGAACGAAGTGGCCAAGGAATACGACCTGGCCGGGCTAAGCCAGGCCCTGCTCAAGGCCGCGACCTTCGGCGGCAAGCTGACCAGCATGCCGATGAACATCGAAGGTCCGATCTTCTATTACCGCACCGACATCTTCAAGAAGTGCGGCATCGAGGCGCCGAAGACCATCAAGGACGTCGAAGCCGCCGCCGAGAAGATCAAGACCTGCGACAGCGCTGTCACGCCCTTTGTCTCGCGTGGCCTCAAGCCCGCGGTCGCCTACACCTTCAGCAACATGCTGCACAACGTCGGCGGCAGCTACATCGCAGGTGGCAAGTCGAACCTCTGCTCGGCCAAGGGCAAGGAAGCGCTCGACACCTATAGCCGGCTGCTGCGCGATTTCGGTCCGCCCGGCGTGGTCAACTACAGCTTCCAGCAGATTTCGGCGCTCTATCGCAGCGGCCGCGCCGCAATGGCGTTCGAATCCTCGAACGAATTGCGCACTGTGATGGAGGGCGGCGCACGCCTGAAGGATACCGGCCTGTTGCCGTTCCCGGCAGGCGATGCCGGCCAGGTGCCGACCACGATCGGCTGGGGCATGGCGGTGTCCTCGCGCAGCAAGCAGCCGGAAGCGGCCTGGTACTTCGTGCAGTGGGCGACCAGCCCCGAGGTGCAGAAGAAGATGGCGCTCCAGGGCATTGCCCCGCCGCGGCCGTCGGTTGCCAAGGATCCCGAGTATCGGAAGTGGATCGACGAGGAGCCGGTGCGCAAGGAATGGCAGGACGCACTCGACGTGCTCGCCACCAAAGGTTCATCGGAAGTCGGCTACCCTATCATTGCCAATCCACAATCGCGCGAGTTCATCGGTCAGGCGGTTCAGGATCTGATCCTGAAGCAGAAGAGCGTCGATCAGGCCTGTGCCGACGCAGACAAGGCGCTCGATGCGCTGATCGCGCAGAAGTAACGGTCCAATGCCGGCCGGCTTCGCGTCGGTCGGCATCTCGCTCGATCAAGGATACGGACGCATGTCGGATACGGCTGCGACATTGACGCAGGATCGGCAGAGGCTGGAGGTGTCGGCGCTCTCGGCGCCAGCCGTGATCTTCACCGTCGCGATGATCGCGTTTCCGGTCGTCTACACGATCTGGCTCAGTTTCCTGAATTTCTCCTCGACCGGCAAGCAGTCCTTTGCCGGCCTCGCCAACTATTCGAAGCTGATCTCCGATCACGAGTTCTGGCACGGGCTTTGGGTCACGATTGCGCTTTATGTGCTGTCGCTTGTGCTCCAGCTCGTCTTTGGCGTCTGGCTCGCGCTGGCGCTGTTTCACGCCAGGCGCCTGCCGGGAATCGTGCGCTCGTTATTTATCTCCCCCTTCATGATGCCGCCGGTGGTGGCGGGCATGATGTGGCTCGTGATCCTCGATCCATCGCTGGGCGCGGCCAATTATATCCTGCAATTGTTCGGCCTGCCGCCGTCGGACTGGCTGGCCTCACCGACATGGGTCATCCCGACGGTGGCGCTGATCGACAGCTGGCAGTGGACACCCTATGTCGCCTTGATCGTGCTGGGCGGTCTGCAATCCCTGCCACCGAGCGTCTACGAAGCGGCGCAGATCGACGGTGCTTCCCCGTTCAAGACCTTCCAGCGCATCACCCTGCCGCTGCTCCTGCCGACGATCGTCACCGCAGCCATCCTGCGCAGTGTCGACCTCCTGCGCTTCTTCGACATCATCTACATCACCACCCAGGGTGGCCCGGGCAACGCCTCGAACACACTCAACATCTACGGGTTCCGGGTCGGCTTTGAGTTCTTCAACATCGGGTATGCCAGTGCCCTGATGCTGACGCTGACGGCGATCGTGTTCGGTGCCGTGCTCGCCTTCAACCGCCTGCGCGGCGCAGTTGCCTGGTGACCTCATGACCGACGCAGCCACTACCGACCGCTGGATCCGTTGGCTCAACACCCTGCAGCTCGTGCTGGCCGGCGTGCTCATCATGGCGCCGACGGTCTGGATGGTGCTGTCCTCGTTCAAGCCGTCCTTTGAGGTCACGGCCTATCCGCCGACGCTGATATTCACGCCGACGCTCGACAACTACGTCGAGCTGACGAAGACCACGCCGTTCCTCAGCTATGCGCTGAACAGCCTCATTGTCACCGTCGGCTCGACCGCGCTCGGGCTGCTGTTCGGAATTCCTGCCGCTTTCGCCGTCTCCTGGACGCGGATTTCGTGGCCGGCGATCCTGACGCTCGCGGCGCGGATGGCGCCCGGCACGCTGTTCCTGCTGCCCTGGTACGTCATGTTCCGGCAGGTCGGCATGATCGGTTCCTACACGGCGCTGATACTGAGCCACGCGGTCATCACGCTGCCGATCGTGATCTGGGTGCTGCTGCCGTCCTTCGACGGCATCCCACGCAGCGTCTTCGAGGCCGCGCAGGTGGACGGATGCAGCGTCACGCGCATTCTCTGGCGCATCGCCTTGCCGCTGGTGGCGTCCGGCGTCGCGGTGTCAGCGATCCTCGCCTTCGTCTTTTCGTGGAACTACTTCCTGTTTGCGCTTGTGCTCTCCAACGGCGACACCAAGACGCTGATCGCGGCGGCCTTCAACTTCATCGGCGAAGGCTCAACGCAATGGGGCGCTCTCATGGCCGCGGCGACGCTGATCGCATTGCCGCCGCTGGTGCTGGCGGCCCTGGTTCAGCGTTGGCTGGTGTCCGGGCTGACGCTCGGGGCGGTGAAAGGCTAGGTATCTGATGAACGTATCACCCCGACCGAATTCAATCATGCACGCTGCGGTCTTCCATGGTGGCGACCGCATCACCATCGAGCGCGTGGCAATGCCCGATGTCGGCACTGGTGAGGTGCTGGTGCGCGTCTCGCGCACCGCGCTGTGCGGCTCAGACTTTAAGCTCTGGCACAACGGCGCCGAGTTCACCGCCGGTCATGAGATCTTCGGCGTCGTCGAGCAGCCCGGCCACCGCCTGCATGGTCGTCGCTGCGCCGTCTATATTCCCCTCCATTGCGACCACTGCGCGGCCTGCCAGCGCGGCGATACCCAGATGTGCCTGGAGGTTTCGAGCCTGATTGGCTGGAACCGACCGGGCGGCTATGCCGAATACGTGCCGGTGCCGGAAAACTGCCTGCTGCCGGTGCCCGATGACGTCGAGGACAGCCTCGGGCCATTGCTGCTCGACACCATCGGCACGTCCGGCCATGCCGTGCGCTTCGTCAGCCACGTGGTGCCGGCGAGTGAGGCCGGCCCGGTCCTCGTGATGGGCGCAGGGCCGGTCGGCCTCGGTGTCGTGCTGGCGCTGCGCGCGCTCGGCTATAACGACATCCACGTGGCCGATCCGAACGCGGCGCGTCTGAAGATCGCACAATCGTTTGGCGCGAAGGCGCATCCGGTCGGGGACACCTCGAAGCGCTTCGCTCTCATCATGGAATGCTCCGGCGCGCATGCGGCGCGCAACCTCGGCATCGAGCTTGTCCTGCCGCGTGGCGCTCTGGTGCTGGTCGGCGAGAACGCCGCGCCCTGGACCATCGAAGAGGGCAAGGTGTTCCGCCGCAAGGACTTCTACATGATCCGGACCTTCTACTTCCCGGTCTCGGATTTCGAGCCGAACATCGAGCTGCTGCGCAAGTACAAGGACGAATACCGCGTCCTCGTCGACGGCGAGTTCGGCCTGTCGGCCCTGCCCGAGAATTTCGCGCGCTTTGCGAGGGGCGAGCTGATCAAGCCGGTACTGGCGCTGGATTAAGCGATCATGGCCTCGATCTCGATCCGCAACCTCGTCAAGCGCTACGGCAATTTCACCGTGATCCCCGATCTCGATCTGGAGATCGCAGACCACGAATTCGTCGTCTTCGTGGGGCCGTCCGGATGCGGCAAGTCGACACTGCTGCGAATCATCGCGGGTCTCGAGCCGATCACGTCCGGTGACCTTTATATCGGCGACAAGCGCGTCAACGGCGTGCAAGCCGCACAGCGCGACATCGCGATGGTGTTCCAGGACTACGCGCTCTATCCGCACATGCGGGTCTACGACAATATGTCGTTTGCATTGGAGCTGCGGGGAACGCCGAAGGCGGAGATCGACGCGCGCGTGAAGCGCGCCGCCGCGCTCCTGCACATCGAACCCTATCTCGACCGCAAGCCGAAGGAGCTCTCCGGCGGGCAGCGCCAGCGCGTCGCCATGGGCCGTGCGATCGTGCGCAATCCCAAGGCGTTCCTGTTCGACGAGCCGCTGTCCAACCTCGACGCAAAACTGCGCGGGCAGGTGCGCGCCGAGATCAAGGCGCTGTCGCAGGAGCTCAAGACCACCATGGTCTTCGTGACCCATGACCAGATCGAGGCCATGACGATGGCCGACCGGATCGTGGTGCTCCAGAGCGGTACGATCCAGCAATACGACACGCCGGAGACGGTATACGAGCGGCCGGCCAACCAGTTCGTCGCCGGCTTCATCGGCTCGCCCGCCATGAACTTCTTCCCTGTCGAATGGCGTGAGGAGCGGGCAATCCTTTTGCAAGGCGCAACGGCGGTGCCGCTGGACGGCGAGACCGCAAGCCGCCTGCAGCGGGCCGGCAGTGCGATCCTCGGCGTCCGTCCCGAGCATTTCGTCGCGGCGACCGACACGGCCGATGGCGTCGTCATCAACGTCAAACTGGTCGAACCACTGGGCTCGGATACGCTGATCCATTTCGACCTCGCCGGCGTCTCCGCCATCGCGCGGGTCGATCCGTCGCTGCGCCCGAAGGTCGGCGATCGTCTCGGCCTGCGTCCGCAACCGGGCAAGATGCATTTGTTCGATGCGGCCAACGGACAGGTCCTGCGGTGAGTGCGTTGGCGAACATTGGTGATCTGTCGGCGCTGGCGGACGTGGCGTCTAAGGCGAGGCCCGCGCACGTGATCTGCCTCGGCCTGTCTGCGCTCGACCAGGTCTGGCGCGTCGATCGGCTCTTCGTCGGCCAAAGTGAGAAGATCAAGGCCGTCGGATATGGCACGCTTGGCGGCGGCATGGCCGCTAATGCCTCGGTCGCAGTCGCGCGGCTCGGTGCGTCGGTCGCGTTCTGGGGGCGGGCAGGGAATGATGCCGCCGGCCACGAGATGCGATCGGCCTTCGCCGCTGAGGGTGTCGATGTTGCGAATTTCCGGCTGTTTCCCGATGGGCGCTCGTCCGTCTCCGGAATCATTGTCGATAGTTCCGGCGAGCGGCAGATCGTCAATTTCCGCGGCCTTTATGAGGAAGCTGCGGACTGGCTTCCGCTCGAAGCAGTTGCGCGCGCGTCCTCCGTGCTGGCTGATCCGCGCTGGGTCGAGGGCGCCGCGACGTTGTTCCGGGAAGCGCGGGCGCGCGGCATTCCGACGGTGCTCGACGGTGACATGGCCGATGCGGAGGTGTTCGAGCGAGTGCTGCCGCTGACCGATCATGCGATCTTCTCCGAACCCGCGCTCACATCCTTTGCCGGTTCGGCCGAAGACGAATCTCTGACCGCGCTCGCGCGGTTCGGCTGCCGCGTCATTGCCGTCACGCGCGGCGAGGGAGGCGTGAGCTGGTACGAGAGCGGCCAGCAGCACCGGCAGGCGGCCTACGCCGTCGATGTCGTCGACACCACCGGCGCCGGCGACGTCTTCCACGGCGCCTATGCGCTGGCGGTCGGCGTCGGCCTGGATGTGCGCGCCGCCATGGGGTTTTCGGCAGCCACAGCTGCCATGAAATGCGGCCACGCCGGTGGCCGCAACGGAATCCCTACCATCAACGAGTGTCTTGCATTCATGAGGACGAATTTATGAGAACCATTGGAAAGAACCGCGGCCTGGCACGGCTTGCTGACGCGGATGGCCACTTTCGCATGGTCGCACTGGATCAGCGGCCGCCACTGTTCGACGCCATCGCGAAGGCGAAGGGCATCACACACGACCAGGTCGAATATTCCGACGTCACGGCGGCGAAGCGTCTCCTCGTCGAGAACCTCGCGCCGCATTGCAGCTCGATGCTGTTCGACCCGAACTTTGCCGTGCCAGCTGCGATCGATCTGCTGCCGCCGCGCTGCGGCTTGATCATGACGCTGGAAGAGCACCGCGTCGAGGAGACCGCGGGTGGCCGCAAGTCGCGCGTGATCACGAACTGGAGCGTGGAGAAGATCCGCGCCATGGGCGGCGATGCCGTCAAGGTGCTTGCCTGGTACCGGCCGGACGCCGATGCCGCGGTGAACGAGCACCAGAAGCGCTTCGTGCGCGAGATCGGCGAGGACTGCGCCCGCCACGACATTCCCTATGTCCTCGAGTTGCTGGTCTATCCTTTCCTCGGCAGCGCCAATCACACTGCTGACTACGTGGAATCGCCGGGCAAGCTCCCAAGCCTCGTCATCGACAGCGTGCGCGAGTTTGCCAGGCCCGAATACGGCGTCGATCTCTTGAAGCTTGAGAGCCCTCTTGCGGCCGACAGCCTGCCGGCCCGCGACGGCAGCGCGGAAGCCAAGGCGGCGCAGAAGGAATTCGATGCGATCGGCAATATCTGCCGCGAGCGAAGCATTCCCTGGGTGCTGCTGTCGGGCGGCGCTGCGTCCGAAAAGTTCGAGCGCGTCCTCGACTTCGCCTATGCCGCGGGCGCGGGCGGCTTCTTGGCGGGCCGCACGATCTGGCTCGATGCCGTCCTGAAGAATTTCCCGGACCCTGCGGCGGTTTCGGCGAGCCTGCGCAAGGAGGGTCTCGGGGTGCTGGAGCGGCTCAACAAGTTGACTACGGCCAAAGGAACGCCGTGGAAGGCGCGCTTTCCTGTGTTCACCGATATTAAGCAGGAGGGTGACTTCGCGCGCGCCTACTGAAATGGTGGCGGTTCCGCGTATCTGGGCTCGGTCGAGATTGCCGGGCCTGAGATACATGGGCTGCACCGCCCTTCCGATAGCGCAATATCGACGCGACCTTAGGGCTTGTGATCGCGATCGGCGCGATTTCGGCACGTCCGCTCAGGGGCAAACGACAACAAAGCGGGGAGGGCATTTCTGGTGCAAAGCGGACTTGCGAGCCTTGTACAGAGTGACTTACTCGACCGAACTCGGCGCTCCAGCGGTAAGGCTCCGGCGAGGGCCGCCTTCCCGCACTATGCTGGAGCGTGAGATGGTTTGCTCATTAATTTGCAAGCAAATGAGCAAACGTGACGACTGTTACGGTTCTGTCCGGTCCGGAGCGGCGACGGCGGTGGACCACTACCGAGAAGCTCCGGATCGTCGAGGAGAGCTTGGCGCCCGCAGCCAGTGTCGTCGAGGTTGCGCGCCGACATAACATTCACCCTAATCTGCTCACGGTTTGGCGGCGGCAGGCGCGCGCAGGCGTCCTCGCTTGCGGGCCTGAGCCGATGCAGCAGCAGAATGACGGGGTCTGTTTTGCGGCGGTCTGTGTTGCGCCAGACCGGCAACCCTTGACGGCGCCCTCCGGGACGTGCGGCGCAATCGAGATCGAGTTCGCGGCCGGGGCTCGGATGCGGATCACGGGCGCGGTTGACGCGGCGACGCTGACCGCAGTCGTGGCGGCGCTGACTGATGGACGGCCACGATGATCCCGTTGCCGGCCGGTGTGCGGGTATGGCTCGCGACCGGCTATACCGACATGCGGAGGGGCTTTCCGTCGCTGGCGTTGCAGGTTCAGGAGATCTTGCATCGCGATCCGCTGGGCGGCCACCTGTTTTGCTTTCGCGGTCGCCGCGGCAACCTGCTGAAGGTGATCTGGCATGATGGCCAGGGCGCCTGCCTGTTCACAAAACGCCTGGAGCGGGGTCGCTTCATCTGGCCGAGCCCGCCCGAGGGCGTGGTGACGATCTCGTCGGCGCAGCTCGGTTATCTGCTGTCCGGGATTGATTGGAGGCACCCACAAGAGACGTGGCGGCCGACATCGGTCGGATGAGGCTTTGAGCTTGCGGATCGTGATGGATGTGATTCCATCATCGACGTGACCACATCTGAATCGCTTCCCACCGATCTTGCCGCCGCGCATGCGATGATCCTCGCGGAGCGCGCCGCGCGCCTTCACGCGGAAGCAGTCGCGGCGAGCGCCAAAGCGGAAGCTGCCAACGCAAAGGCGGCCGAGGCACTGATCAGTTACCTCAAGCTCGAGATCGAGAAGTTGCGTCGACAGATTTACGGCAGCGGCTCGGAGCGCAAGGCAAGGTTGCTGGAGCAGATGGAGCTTCAGCTTGAAGAGTTGGAAGCAACCGCAACCGAAGACGAACTGGCGGCTGAGAGGGCGGCGGCTCAGACACAGGCCGTCAAGTCCTTCCAGCGTAAGCGCCCGTCGCGCAAACCGTTCCCCGATCATCTGCCGCGCGAGCGGGTCGTGGTCGCAGCACCGGAAAGCTGTCCCTGCTGCGGCTCTCACTGGTTACACGTCAGGCAATGTCTTGCATGCGGACTTCACTGCGACGAAGCGCATCGGCAAGTGGACTTTCGGACCGGTCGGATACTATGCGGCGCAGGTGTCGGACGACAAGTCGAGCGCATTCTACGGAGACAAAATATTGAACGCCAACCGCTACAGCCGTATCGCGGTCGGAGCGCTGCTCGGCTACGATTTCGGGCCCGCATCAGTCACGCTGTGGGGGGCGCAGAATGTTTATACATCAGCTTCTGGCAACACCTCTGGAGGACGAGTCGATCTCTCTTCGATCCCGAACGGCTTTACGGTGGCTGGCACCCTGAGTTTCCGTGTATGGGCGCCGGAGCAAGAGCCTGCACCAGTTAACCGACCCTCATTTATGAAATAGCACCATCAAAAAAGCGGAACCGCTCCCGGGCAGAGACCTGCCCGGGATCGAAGCACCATGGCGCGACCTGCCAGAACGCTATGGACCGTGCACCACCCGTTGCAACCACTTTGTGCGATGGCGGAGGGCGGACGCTATCACCGCCACGCATGATGGCAACATCCAGATGATCGACAGCACCTCCGTTCGTGCCCGTCAGCAGGGCCGCGAGTTCTTGCCGGTATCGATGCCGATCACGGCCATCGCTGCGTTGGGTTTCTGAGACATGGCGTGCCTTGTCTTGGGCGCCCCTTGCCAGCTTCTCGCGCTGGCAGCGGCTGGAGCACGGCCGGACCATCCAAGTAGCGGCACCTCTCGGCTTCCGAATGGCGCGAGATAATCTTTGACAAACCCGGCCTAAAGCTCGACAGGTGTGCAACGGTCTATGCAGCTTTAGGAGTGCAGGTTTTGGGCATGCTTCATGGCAGATGCCATTGCGGTGAGATTCAGTTCGAGCTTTCTGATCAAGTAGTCTTCAGTACAGTCTGTCATTGTCACGACTGCCGGATGCAGTCAGGGGCGCCGATCTTGGCGTGGGCGATGGTCCAGAAGACCGCGATATCGATCCAAGGTGAACCAAGTGTCTATTCGTCCTCCGCGAGCGGCAAGCGTTCATTTTGTGCAAAGTGCGGCACGGGCTTGTTCTTCACCAACGCGCCTCGCGATCAAATGGGTATGATGCAGGTCAGGATTGCGTCGCTCGACGATCCGAATGCCATTCAACCTAAAGTCCAGGTGCAGGTTGCCGAACGTGTCGGGTGGATGGCATCTTTGCACGAGACTCCCGTTTTTGATCGCTTTCCAGGCTGAAGCCGGCTCACTGATTCCGCTGCTGTGCAGGTTTTTTGGACGCCGGCAACAAGGTGGTTCCGCACGCTTAACTGACCGGCGTCCAAAAAGCGCCAAGACACGAAGTCGCGGGAAGTCTGGCACCGGCTGAGCAGCGGGCGCTATGGGGATTCGATGCCGGCGTCAACCTCGATGGTGGACGCGACGCAGGCAGGATGTGATCTGCGGATAGAGTCGCAGACGAGATCGGGGGCATGCAATAGGCATCTCGGCGCATGCTCGGAGTGTATCAACAGGTTCTCACCGTATTGATGACCGTGATTGGATCGAGAGGGATCGCTGCCGGCATGGAGCCATCGCCATCGGAGCGGGAAGCTGCGAGGCCGACGGGAGGTCTGGCTCATGATGTGTCGATCCTGCTCGGCATCGGGCGCCATCTCGGCTCGCAGCCGCGCGCGAACACCTCGATCACGATGATGCGGGCGCCGCAACGCGGGCATGGGCAAGGCAGTATCCGCGGTGTGTCGATGGCGATATCGGGTTGCTATTGCGGATCGGTAGCGGCCGGCGTTGCGAGGTTGAGGAGTGCGCGGGTTGTCGCGATGTTCACGGCGCGGTTAGCGTTGGCAAAGAGCCGATAGTGGCGGACGCGGTGGAAGCCCTTGGTTGCTCCCGGAGGCTGGCAATCGGTGACGCGGGGGGAGGTCGATCGTTTCGTCGCGCTGACGGGTGATCGAAACTGGTTCACACTGATGCGGAGCGCGCCAAGCGCGAACTGGACGGAGGTACGACGCCAATTGCTCCTAACGCTCGTTCCAGCTCTCTTGCAGGAGGCGTATGTGGTCACCGGTGCCGTGCAAAGTCGTGCCGCGGCTCTACGCGTGGTTCGGTTTCGCCATCCGGTATGGCCCGGCGCTGCGTTCCTGTTACGGGCGATTGACCCTCGTGAAGCAGCGGCCACGTTTCGTGCAGGTGGACGCATCGTGCGATCTCGAGCTGGGCTCCGGACAACGGGCGCTAACCTCACAGCGCACCGATATCTTTTTCGAATGAGGCAGGCGCTCCCCACCGGGCACGATCTCGTTAAGAACGTCGCAACGAATTGGGTGAAACGATCGTGAACCAAGCGTGACGGAAACGCCTGTCGCTATCAGTAAAATCAATAATTTAGAAGGTGGTCACTGCGTTCGAGAGGCAGGGGGCGCACTCGGTCAGATCGCAACCTGAACCGAATGTCGGTATCGGTGGTTGCGCCTCCCCGATTTGAACCTATCAATCGACGGCATTGTGCGGCTGATCTCTTCGCCAGCCGAACTCATCACGTTGCGGAATGTGCATTGGCGGACTCCGCAAAAGACTTGGTGGCGCTCAATCTGAGTGGTGCCGGGCAATTTACCTCTCGCCAGTCGCCTAATGGCATTTTTATCGATCAAGGGCCATGGGGGGAAGCGGCTTCTGTCGATCGGCTAACCCCATTATACGACCGTGGTTCAAATAGTGGTTTAGCCCAAGAAGTTCGAAAATGCCGTATATTTCAATGGGGATTGACTCACTTCCTCTCCGCCGCTGCACTGTTCTCCTTTGTATCCGATCGTTCGAACCGACAGCAAAACAGCGCGTTGCGCGACAAAGGCTGATGCGGGGTAGTTCCGCGATGCTACCCCCAAGTCTCCGCGCAAACCGTGGCTTCGGAGCGTGGGGTCGGAGGAAGGATTTCGCGATGAAGAACACGCGGCACGCAGAGCTCGAGCCATTGCCGTATTCGAGAAGGCGCAAGCGCATCCAACGCGTGGGGTACCGGGTGCCGATTAATGAATTCGATTAAGACCGCAGGATGATCCCTTACGCGCGTTTTCCGATCGACACCACGTTTCCACCACTCCGCGGCAGCAGGGACACGACTGCCGCCGTTGCGAGGTCTTCCAAGGCGCTCGCATTGTATTTCGCGTAGTGCCGCTCGATCATTTTGACCGAGGTGTTGTGCAGTTTGGCGACCTGTTGGATGGGCAAGCCCTTTCGAAGACCGCGTACGATGCTCGAGTGCCGCAAAGCATAGGGAATCAACTCCGGCATCCGGCGCGCTCGCGAATGGCTTTCCAGGGGCGTGCAAGTTCGCTTCTTTTCCACGGACCGCGTTCAGACTTCTTCCATGCGATACCCCTCGGCTCCTGTTCATGGATCCATCGCTCGAAAAGAGGTGCATCGCTTGCTCGCCCGGCGATTGCGGGCAAAAGCACCTCGATCACATCGTCGCCCACTGGGACCGGGTCTGAGCCGCTATTGCCGCCGCGCCCCTTGTAGGAGCCCGGAACCATCGGACGCCGTGCAGAAACCTGTACGTCGGCCACGCGCATTCGCCTGACCTGGGCATACCGCGCGCCGGTCGGGGCCAGACATACGACGATCCGATATAGATCGCCATCAAATCCTTGCTCCTGATCGACTTCACACGCAGCTTGAAGGATAGCGCCAACCTTCTCATCCCTGAGAATCTGGTTATTCCGAGCAACCGACACATCATCATCATCGATCCGCTCGGCTTTGAAGCCGGCCTTCACAATGGCGAGGAACGTCGGGTTTAGTTTCTTCCGATCTGCGGAAAGCCGCGGCCACGCCGCATTTAGTGCGGCCTTGAGGTCATTAACGAATCGCTGCTTGGTCGTGACGTTTAAGTCCTCCGGCAGACCCTCACGCCAGCTTATCAAGTCGTCTTCTTTCAAGGCATGCAGATGCACCGATGCGAGAGGAGCAACTTCCGCAGCTTCCGGATTGCCACGCTTTTCTTGACCAAGAACGTAGCGCCGCAGCTTGGTACCGGGATCGGATCGGAGTCGCGACCTGTTCGGCGTCTTTCTCGAGCGTCGCGTTCCTTGACGTCGGATTCCACGGCCGATCGCACGGTAGGAGTGGCGCGTGCCATTTTGTGGCTGGCGGGGCCGGAAGCATCGTTTGTAACGGGCACGTTCCTTGATGTCACAGGTGGTAAATAAGACTCCGCCGCTCGAGCTCTTCATCCGCTGACAAAGCATCAATCGCCTGACCGTATCGATCTTGGCTGACTTGCTCTGCGATTAAGCGATACAAGGCGATCTGACCTGCGGCCCAGGTTTCGAACTCCCACAGAAAGTCGGGCATGACCGTTACTGTGCGGCCGCCGGGATCAACTGCAAAGCAGCCGCGTCTCTCAGCCTCATTGAAGATATTGCCGATATGCTGGCGTGAGAGACGGAAGCGCTCTGCCAGTGCGCCGTAGGAGAGTAGCACAGGTTCAGCCTTACTGATGCCGCCGCCATAATGCGCACTCAGCACGGCCGAGAGAACCGGGTAGCCGCAATCCTGTTCAGTCAGCCGAACAATGTTCACGAAAGGCGTAAAGTAGAGGTCTTGCTGGACGAACAGATCGTAGGAATAGCCGAGCCAGTCGCCCAGCGTGTCGCCTTCGGCGCGCAGTTGTGTGGCGAGTGGTCTTGGCGGGGGATCAATGAGCTCGGAGGCTTCCAGAAACGCCAGTGGGGAGCGAGCAATTTCCAGGCTTAGCGTCATCGTAGGCTGCAGCCGCACAACGCGCCGATCGTCAGAAGAGCGGATTGCGACGACATACCCGCCCAGCTTCAACGATGCGACGAGATTAGATACCTGCCGGGCGCTCGCATGCGCCGCCCGTTGAAGTGAGGAGAGCGTCGGCAGCTCTCCTCCGCTCCTCCGCCAACGGGCATCTTGACCGATCAAGGCATAGGAAACGAGATAGCGCAGCTTCTGCCCGAAGAACTTATCCGCCGGCCAAGCCCTCTCCGGCGGCTGCATCATCGCCTTGCAGTGGGCATGCAAAGCGGGGCGGAATGATGCCAAGCGGAGCAGGTCTCCCGCTCGGCGCCAAACCGGCCATTCCGCATAAGCAGCCACCACGGGATGAAGGCGCCCGGAGTTACAAGCTGGCTCGAAACCGTTGTTCATCGTGAGATACCTGCAAAGTTTGGACTTCGCCGTTTCCGGCATCTGTACGAGAAGCGGTTAATCCAACGCGGCTTCCCTCGGTTTACGCGGGTCGTACTCCTCACGCTTTTCTATGCTCCCGACTTTCACCAGGCCCCATGAACGTTGACTTAATCAACATGACCGCCTCCTCGTCTGGCGCCGGGTAAAAATGGTGCCCGATGAAGATCGTTGACAAATCTCGGTTCGTGCAGAGCTCCCGTTTCATTACAAGGAACGTGCGACGTTCGCAGCTGCGCGGAATTGCTCACGCCGTTGTTATCCTTGTCCTATTTGCGCCTCACCTTGCTGCTGCCCAGTCCGGAGGCAATGGCGGATTTGGCAGCGGCGCCCAGCCGGGCGGTGCAGGCGGCGGGCCCTTTATGGCTGGAAGTCCAGGCAGCGGCGGCACCGGAGGCGGCGGCGGAGGAGGAGGCGGGGCCGGTCAAGCTGGCGGCATCTCATCCTCCGGCTCAGCCGGCGGTGCAGCTGGCGTGGACGGGCACTTCAGCAACGGTGGCAAAGGGGGAGACGGCAACGGTTCCGCGGGCCCGGGCCAGAGCGGCAGCGGCGGTGGCGGCGGCGGAAGCGGCCTGGTCGCTGCCGGCGGGCCTGTGAATGTCAACAGCTCCTTCGCCGGAGGTGCCGGTGGCCGCGGCGGATTGGCATTAGAGGGTGGCGGTGGCGGTGGCGGCGCCGGCGGTTACGGCATTCTCGCCACCGGAGCAGGCGCGATCGTGGTCGATGTCAGAACATCGGGTGCAATCAGCGGCGGGGCCGGCGGTAATGGGTATGGTCCGGCCTCTCTCAACGCAGTTACGAATATCGGCGGCGGGTTTGGAGGCGGCGGAGGCGCAGGCGTCGGCTTCACCGCCGCGGGCTCTCGTCTCGATCTGTTGTCTGGCACCCTCGCGGGTGGAGCGGGAGGGATCGGCGGTGGTTGGGGAGGGGCTCTACAGGGGTCCACGATCGCCGGAGGGGATGGAGGAGCAGGGGGAGCCGGGGTGCTGGGCTCCGGCCAGGTCATCAATTCGGCCGGCACGATCATTGGCGGTGCGGGCGGAAGAGGCGGCAGCTCATACGACGCGCCCGCCAGTTCCGGAGGGGCGGGTGGAGATGCCATCCACGGATCGGGCAACACCATCTTCAACAGCGGGACTATTTTGGGCGGCAACGGCGGTGCAGGCGGATCCATCTATAACACTACGACGACGGGCGCCGCTGGCTTGGGCGGGATCGGCATTTCAGGTTCGGATCTGTCGATCACCAATGCCGGGTCGATCAGTGGCGGTTTGGCGGATGGGGGCGCCGGCCCGCGAGCCAATGCGATATTGTTCAGCGGCGGTGTGAACCGGCTTGAACTGCAAGCCGCGAATGCTCGCGGGACCTATTCCGCGATCACCGGCAATGTTGTGGTCGATACCGGTGCGGGCGCCAGCGGAACGCTCGCCCTTGGCGGGACGAATGACGCTTCATTCGACATCTCGGAGGTCGGCGCATCCGGGCAATATCGCGGCTTCGCGTCGTTCGAAAAGCTGGGGGCCGCAACCTGGACCCTGATTGGCACCACCTCGAATGCCACGCCATGGTCCATTAACGGCGGTACATTGTCGGTTGCATCGAATGGCAGTCTGGGCGCCGGTGCCGCGGGCCTGAGCTTCGACGGTGGAGCCCTCCGCGTGACCGGAACGGGATTTCCGGTTCTTGCCCGCACGATCACTCTGGGTCCGGGAGGCGGCACGATCGATGTCGCGGATTCGACCCACACATTGCTGCAATCCGGCGTGATCAGCGGGACCGGCGCGCTCACCAAGGCGGGCCCGGGATCGCTGCTGTTGAGCGCGGCGAACTCCTATTCGGGCGGCACGACTATCGCAGACGGTTCGGTCACGCTAGCGGCCGCAGATGCGCTCGGCACGGGCGGCCTGACCATGGCCGGCGGAACACTGAATGTCGGCGGGTTCGACTTGCGGTTGCCTTATCTGCAGGGGAGCGCAGGCCGTATCAGCAACAATGTAGCCGGTTCCGCAACGCTCAGTGTGGGGTCCGGCTCTTTCAAGGGATATCTAGAGGATGGGGTTGGCCGTCTGTCTCTGGTCAAGGAGACTTCGGGCACCCTGACATTGGAAGGCAATAGCGCCTATACCGGCTCGACCCTCGTCAATGAGGGGAAGCTGGTCGTGAACGGGTCGATCGCGTCGTCGTCAGGCGTGACGGTGGCAGCGGGGGCACGGCTTGGCGGCTCCGGCGCGCTCCCTACGACAGTCGTCAATGGCGGCATCCTGGCTCCAGGCAATTCGCCGGGAACGTTGACCGTGAACGGCAATCTGACGCTCGGTGCAGGCTCAGTTTACGAGGCGGAGATACAGGGCGCGGTCTCGGATCGGATCAACGTCACCGGCACGGCCGCGCTCGCCGGCACGCTCAAGATCATTCCGCTCGGCGGCCCCTATGTTTTCAACACGCCCTATACGCTGCTTTCGGCGGCTGGCGGCCGCACCGGCACGTTCAGCCCCGTCGATGTGACCGGCACGTTCGGCGTCGGAGTCGCGATGGCGATGGGCTATACTCCGACCGACGTCCAACTGACGCTCACGCCCCAGCAGCTGGCGCCGACCGTTGGTGCTCTCAATCCCGCGGCCGTCGCGCCAGCCAATGCCTATTCGGTGGCAACGGCGATCGACACGGCCGTCGCGGCTGGGGGCGATCCCTCCCTGCTGTTCGCGATCTACAACCTGCCGGCTGCGGTGATCCCAGCTGCGATCAACCAGCTTTCCGGAGAGATACACACCGCCGCCCCGGCTATGGCCAAGGTAGCAGCCGACCAATTCCTACGCGCGATGCTCGATCCGATGGCGGCAGGGCGACTTGGTGCCAGTGCAGCAGGCACGGGATCTGCGACCCTGTCCGGGCTGGTCCACAAAGGCAACGAGAAAACGGGCGTCGCGTCGCAGCTCGATGCGTCCGGTTATTCGGTCTGGGGCTCGGCCTTCGGTTCGCATGGCCGCACCGACGGCGACGCCGCGATCGGTTCGGCCCGACGCACCATCGACGATACCCATCTCGCCACCGGCATCGATATGCGACTGACGCCGGGCACGATCGCCGGCCTCGCCGTCGCCGGCGGCAAGGCCCGCGCCTCGCTGTCCGGGCTCGTCGGCAAGGTCGATGCCGATGTCTTCCAGGCCGGACTCTACGGCACGACCCAACTCGGCCCGGTCAAGCTCGGCGCCGCAGCGGGGTACGCAAGGCTCGAAAACGACGTCAGCCGCAGCATCCCGGCGCTGGGCTCGAGCCTGTCCTCATCCTACGAGACCACGGCCTGGAGCGGTCGCCTGCAGGCGAGCGCGGCCGCCGTCACCTGGAACGGACTCAGCCTCTCGCCCCTGGCCGCACTGCAGGCGACGCACGTCCGCAATCCGGCGGTCGTCGAGGCGAACTGGGCGGGTGCCAGCGCGGGGGCGCTCGCCTTGAGCAGGCGTAGCGAGACCACCTCGCGCAGCGAGTTCGGCCTACAGCTCGACGCCGACGGCCTCTTCGGCGGCGTTCCCGCCACCGGCTATGTCCGCGCGGCCTGGGCACATCACTTCCAGCGCGAGAGCGACCTAACGGCGAGCCTGGTGGGGCTGTCCTCCGCCGCCTTCAGGGCCACGGGCGCGGCAGCCGATCGCAACAGCGCGCTTATCGCCGCCGGCACCAGTGCCCGCCTCAGCGAATGCATCACGCTCGGCCTCAACCTCGACGGAGAACTTTCCGCCAGCGCCAACCGCATCGGCGGATCAGCGCAGATCAGGGTCAGCTTCTGAAGGTCTGTTTGGTATACTAAAGCAGCGCGTCGCCAGCTTTTGCTGCTGGGGCTTTTGTGTTGTCACGGCTGGGTCCATCTCCGGCCGTGACGCTGTCGCCGAACGTGCCGAGCTCGGGCGCGGGTATCACCGCCCTGAAGGCGATTCCCGAGGCACCGCCGGGCGATATCGACCTGATCGCGCCGCCCGGGATCATTGATGCGGGCGAAGCCGGCATTCGCGTGTCTGGCAACGTCAATCTCATCAATGCCGCGAATATCGCCACGTGCAGGGCTCCGCGACCGGCCTTCCGACCGTGCAGCCGCCGCCGGTCACGGCATTGGTCACCGGCAATAACATGACCGCAGCGACGCAAAGGCTCAGCCGGCCGCGCCAGCACTAACGATCGTCCTTCGATCATCATGGTCGAATTCCTGAGCGGCGGCGGAACGCTGGAGGGTGAAACGCCCAACCGTCGCTCCAGTCGCGCGCAGCGCTCGTCGCCTTCAAGTGACACCGACAACGAGCGGCGCAATCGCGCCGGACAATGAGTGATATGGAAAGATCTACGTGGGAAGGACGCGTCGTCAAGGCTGAGGTGCAATTGTACGCGATAACCGTCGAATTTGAGCTAATGGATCCAGCGTGTTTCGGCAGGGACTCGATCGACCGGGACTGCAAGTTGCGGGTCGATAAATCCCGAACATGGCGCTTTGGCGCCGATCGCCGCCGGCTTTCTACGCTGGAACGTTGCTCAATAGCTCCACAAGGAAAGGCTGTTCAATTGGAGGTGCGATCTTTCGTGCCAACTGCAATTGGCGAGAGGAACGGATCATCGTGGTGTCGGTTGGCGCAGCGGGTGCAGCAGCTCTGTGAGGAAACGATGAAGATCAAGACGATCAGCTTAGCCGCAATATTTGCATTGTCGTCCACCGTGGCGATGGCTCAATCCGGCAGCAGCGCCGGTGGTAGCTCGCAAGCTGGCGGGCCGGCTGCGAGCAAAACCACCACGGGAGAATCCATGAGTGGCTCGACGACCGGTGGCGGCGCGAACATGAAGAACAGCGGGACCGGACCCGCCGCGCAAAGCTCGGCTCCATCCGCCAAAGAGCCAAGCACCCAAGGGGCCGGCCCGGCCGGGGCTCCCGATCGTAAGGGCGATGCCGCATCGCCAGGAGGAGTCATGAAGAAGTAGTTCCGGCCTAGCGTCTAGCCTCGGCTCCTGCTCGGAGCTGAGGCCATATGCTGTGTGGCCTCCCGACTTGCGATGAGGTTGGCTTCGGTCTGGGGCGAGAGCGATCGCCAGATAAATCCGCCGATCATCGGCGATTTAGTGGAGATTCCTCGTTTCGTGCCATCGGCGCAAATACTCCAAGCTGATATGGGCGGGAACTGATGACGCCTGGTCTAAACTCGTTCCGGGAAGCAGCAGGGTGCATTCCCGTGGCTGCCCTCGCTAGGTCGTTTGTAGAGAAGATTCACCTATCGCTGATGACGTGGCCGAGCGCCTCAATGAGGACGAAGCCCGCCGCGTACAAGAGAAGTGGTCGGTCTGATTGTCGTGCATCAGTCGACCGGCAGCGGCGTGCGATTAATTTGGATCAACGCGCCGATCAACTCGAGGAGAGGGCGGTGCTCGGGCCCGGCTGCCCATCTCGAAGAAAATGGCCAATGGCTGCGTAGGAGGCCTGTCCCCCAGATTGTGGGTTCGGCTGATGCCTCACGACAGGCATGTTGGACGACGGATCGTGCGTCAGATTGAATGGAACAAAACGGCCTATTTCCGCGGCGACCGTATCCCCAAGTCGCTCCCAAATATCGAAATCCCGATGATCCGGCTGGGACCCCTGCCGGTCGGGGCAAGTGCCCGCGTTGGCTGGCAAACAGTTGGAATCACGCGGCGGATGGACGACTTCAGAATATGAGTTGGAGGGGCGGACTTCGCCTCCTCGAAGCGCGGTACGTTGGGCGGGCCGCGGCCGCCGCAAGAAACAGTCCCCCATCTCCTGGACAGGCGACCCGCTCGCCCGGCGGGAAGGACTATGGTCGCGACCAACGCGTGAGCTCCACTTGCGACAGCTACTGCATTTCCCGAGATTAGAGGCCGCGCTCTCGGCGTAATCCAAATCGCCACATCGCAGCGATAATCGACAGCACCACTCGAAGTACAAGCACAAACATCGTGATCTGAAGCCAGATCAAACCGCCGATCTCTCGGAAGACGAACTCAATCCGTGGTCCCCACGGCGGCGGGATCGCGTCGCCGATGGCTTCTATGCCACGTTGCAGGAAGCGCTGGGCGCTGGTGAGCAACTCTGGCTTCTCATAGAAGGCTGCGACAATGAGCAGCCATGCGACGATGACCGTGAAGATGCGAAAGGAGTGAACCTTCAGGTGATGCCGGAAGTTCGGCCGATACGTATTCGGAAGTGGCGCCATCGTTATACCGGCCACGAGATTACATGCGTATTGACGGCGAACGTCCAACCGGGCTCACGGGTGAACGGGCTTCGACTCCGGCGGAGTTATGGTCCGGACCCGGCTGTCGTCTGGAGACGAGTTCCGTTCAGCATGGCAACGCGGGCATCTATAGGTCAGGCCAGAACTGGTCCATGGCCCCTGCGAGCCGGTCACGACCATTGGCCAGGCGCCACAGCGCGGACATTGGACGAGGACGTCATCGAAATTGGTCATCGCAAGACTCCGAAGCGGAGGCCCCATTTGCCCCGCAACCACAAATGCAAGCAAACGTTCCTCGCTCCAACGACTTTGCCGCGCGAGTGATGGAGATGAGAGACGATGGACGAAGCTGTCACATATCGTCGCGGAAGAGTGCCCGCCGCTGCGGATCGCTCGAAGTAAAAGCCGCTGTACGATGCCTGGCCTGGCAGACACCGGCTACCTTGATCTGGATCAAAAGGCGCAACTTGATTTCTCCGACCGTCAGGCCATGAAGCAGCCTCCAGAAGAGCTTCGACCGGATCAGGAAGCGCCGGAGCCCAAGCGGTCGCGCTTGGATGAGGCGCGCCATCAAAGAGTACGCGGACGATCTACGGGAAATTATCAGGAAGCTTCGTCGTCGTCCCGAGCAGTAAGGCCACGCGATGGAGCTCCGCCGGAGCCAAATGCGCTCTACGACGTCTGACCAAACGCAGGTGTCTTTGCCCACCTTTACTTAGGGGGTCTTTCGCTCGCAGTGCCGCCCGTTCCCCCGCTCGTGGTGGGAGGCGCTTTGCTTTCGCCAGATCGTCCAGGAGCATGGGCAGAGCCTCCCGGCTTTTCCTGCTCGCCGACGTAACCTGACTCACCCGATTGCCGTGTCTTAGCGCCCTTGTCCGCCTCCTCCTGCATCTGGGGGTTCGGCACGGTTTGCTGTTGCGCCGAGGCAGGCAGCGCCGCGCCGCTTGCCAGGGCGACTATGATCAAAACAGTTGCTCGCATAGGCAGCGATCCCTTCTAAATACTCCGCTCCCGACTTTTAACGCGCGGAGCGGCAAACATTCCAGTTCAAGTCAATGACCGAGCTGATCCACGCGTCACTGTCGGCGTTACTGCACTAACTTGGCCTGCAAAAAACGCGGCCAGAGCACCAAGCAGAAGAGCCAAAGCACCGAACAGAGCACCGCGCGACACCGTCTTCGCTGTTGTATCCGCCGCCTGCTTTGCTTGTAGTTTGGCTTTGGCAATCGCTTCTCGGTATTGCTGTTGGTACTGTGCAACCTGAGCCTTCGCCTCATCGCGAGAAATATTCTGCGCCTTGGCCAGAGCATCAGCAGCCTTATCCGTCGCAGCGGCCTGTTGTGCGGGGTCTCCCGACAGCGCCGCACGAACGGCTGTTGCTGCGGCTTCTCGGAGCGCTGCGGGATCCTGGCCGCCCGAGGCGCTGCGAACCTTGTTCTCGATGGTCGCCATGGGATCGCTCACGTTGTTCAAGGAAGGCGCCGCGGTCTGGACCGCAGTTTGAACGGACCCGCCGACCGCTTTGCCAGCTCCTCCGAGTGCCGACGATGCCGTGCTCAGGGCGCCGCCGATCAGACCCGAGGCGGCCGATGAGAGCAGGTACACGACAACGAGGGTCGAAACCGCCCATGCAATAAGCCCGTGATAGGCAGTTGTCGATCGCGATGCCTTTCCTGAAAGCCGCCCAGCGATGTAGCCTCCAACTGCAGCCGCAATTATTCCGGATAGAACCCACCAGATACCGGCCGCGATGGAAAGTGACCCGGCGCTCGGCGTATCTCCGGCCGCGACGTCGATGGTCGATAGGCCTACGCCGACGCCAACCATGTTCAGGATTATCTGCACTACAAGAGCAATCGTGGCACCGGCGAAGACGGCGCCCCAAGAGATCTCATTCAGCATGATGGTGCGGACCTCGTCGGCGGGAGCGACTGCACTCGCCTGGGGAGGATTTCGGTGGTCGCTTGGACGACCCACTTCCGGGGAATAGGCCATTTGGAGTGCCTTCTAAAAAAGAACTTGGGTCCGTAACCTCCTCTTTTCAACGATGTTCCTACGCTTGCGAGATTACTGCTTCGTCCAGCTAACAAAGGCAGCTGCTTTTCCATTCCAAATTCCGAGCCGTCCACGAGTCGCATTCAGGTCGAGCGGGCAAATGTGCTGGCTCAAACGGCCCCAGTTCGCCACTGGGGCCGTCAACCTGGTTGGGGCAGGTTTTCCTCCGGCCGGGCTCTGAGGGGTTGCGACCGGAAGCCATAGTCGACAATCGCCGACCATTTTCGTTCCTACTTGAGCCGGACGGTGAAGCCCGCTCCTTGCGCGATGCTCAGCGGGGCCACTCAAATTACCGCAGGGGTGCCGTGCAGCGCCGTGAGCTCATCGCCCCCAAATGCTAAGGCCGTCGACTTAACTCCGACACCGCACCACTCGGGGACGAGTACTTCGGTTGGCCCACGTGGGACGGGGCTTCCTTCCGTCCTTCGGATCGTCGTCTGGACACTCGCATAGCCGTTAAAGCAGGGCGGCCCACGCATCAATTCCAGTGAGGAGGAGGCAGCATGACTGACAAACCAGCGACCCTGTCGATTGACCCGGCCGAATGGCGGGCGTTGTTTGTGGAAAACGTTCAGCGGCTCGCGAACTTCGTCCGCCAGAACACCCACCGCATTCGCATGCCGCGGTCGACAATGCGCCGCATGCAGATCGTGGGCGCATATCGCGACGTCGAGCTGGGCCAGCCGACACAGCCGCGGGAGTCGACGGGGGACCTGGCAGGACTGGAGCGCAATTTTGAGGATCGGGGCATTCTTGCTGTCGCTCCATCGGGCAAGACCCGCTTGATTGAGTTCGGCCACCACGCGGCAGCCGAGCGCAAGAAGCGCGGCGTCGGCAGACCGGAGACCTTCGCGTTCTTGGGCTTCACCTTCATCTGCGGCAAATCTCGACGGGGCGCCTTCCAATTACAGCGGAAGACCCGGCGCGACCGCATGCGGGCGAAGCTGCGGGAAATCAAGGCGGAGCTGCGGCAAAGAATGCACCAGTCTATCCCGTCTCAGGGACACTGGTTGAGGCAAGTCGTTACAGGCCACTTCGCCTATTATGCCGTGCCCACAAATAGTCGGGCGCCCTCAGCGTTCGGGCATTACGTGGCCGACGTCTGGCACCGCACGCTTCGGCGGCGCGGCCAGAAAGACGGCTTTACCTGGGACCGGATGACGAAGCTGGTCGCCAGCTGGCTTCCCGCGCCGCGCATCCTTCATCCCTGGCCCGACCAGCGGCTTCGCCATGAAACACTCGAGGTAAGAGCCGGATGCGCGAATCGGGCTTGTCCGGATCTGTGCGGGGTGTGCCCAGCAACGGGCATCCCTACCGCGATCCAAGGGCCGTTGCGGACGTAGTCAGAAGCTTCATAAACTTGGTTCGAGGAAAGACTTTATGGCGCCTCACCGCTGCGCGTTGGGGGAGGAGCCGATTAGAAGGAGGTCGCGATGAGGATTGAGAGCACCAGATTTGGCGCGATTACGATTAATGGAAAGACGTATGAGCACGACGTGGTCATTCGCCTTTCCGGCAAGGTTGTGAAGCGGAAAAAGAAGTTATCAAAGAAGTTTTATGGTACCTCGCACGTACTTTCAAAGGTCGAGGCGAAATTTCTCTTTGAGAAAGGATGCGACCAGGTCGTCATTGGCTCGGGTCAGATGGGCAACGTCGTCCACCTATCACCGGAGGCCGAAGCCTATTTCGAACGGAAGAGCTGCGAGGTCTTGTTGAAGCCCACAGCCGAGGCGATCCGGATGTTCAACCAGTCGCACGCAAAGAGGATCGGGCTGTTTCACGTGTCCCCTCCAGTGGAGGCTTGGTCGCGCATCAAGTCTCTGCGCAAACTGTACCGGAAAGTTCTAGCCGAAGATACGAGCGAAGCGCGGGGCTTGCGGCTTATGCGGGACCGGCTATCGCCAGACCAACGAGAGCAATTCGATGACTCAGGCTGTTTCGAGGTTGTCGGTTGCGACAGCGGAAAACGATACCGCATCTATTATGGTACAATTCCGCCGAACGTTTATGAGATCGACGATGCGGGCCGTCTAAAGACCGGTTTGTGTTTCATGCCGCTTGGCCGCCTGCCGGCGGGGGATGTCATTCTTGCCCAAAAGGTTGCCTTGGAGACGGACGAGCCCAGCGCATTAAAAGTCGCCAACAGGTTTTCGCCAAACCGAGAGTTGCTCCGCAGCCGAGCTCTTTGAGCCAAGTTTTTGGTGAATTCGAACGAACGGGCAGCCAACGGGGCCGTCGCGGGCGAGCGGGCGTAGGCACGTGGGCGCCACCTGTACCTCAATTCAAATCCCTGACTTCTCCGAAAGGAAATCGGATTTTCGCAAGGGGTGTCTAAGCATCGGAAGTCTCTCGGGAGGCAAACGCTGCTTCTAAGATGCGGTCAGCGCTCGCGGTCGGTCGCGCGATGCATCAGAGGAGGTTGCAGAGGAACTGCCGCTGCGCAGACCGGGGCAGGGTTAGGCCATCGCCAGGGGAGTTTCTGGCGCCACAGAGGACAACCAGCGTTCAAGGGCTTAGACAAAGATCACAGTAGCGCAGCACAACACCGTCCTCCCGCGGTGCGAACCGTGCAATGGCGGCGTGGGATCACCTTGTCGCGCTTCAGGAACGGAGCGCTGTCGCTTCCGTTGACTCCGAAGACAGCAACCTCCAGGAGGTCGACATGGCCATGGAAGATCGGGAGACCGTCAGTCTCATCGGAAGCGATAAGGTCGAAGGCACGAACGTGTACGGGTCCGACGGGCAGAAAGTCGGGCACATCGAGCGCGTCATGATCGACAAGGTCGGTGGCAAGGTGTCCTACGCGGTGCTCAGCTTCGGCGGCCTGTTCGGCATCGGGGACGATCACTACCCGCTGCCGTGGCAAACGCTGAAGTACGACACGAACCTCGGCGGATATGTCACCGGCGTCACCCAGGATCAGCTCCGCGGCGCCCCAAAATACGCTGACGAGAGCAGTTGGGGTTGGGACGCGCAAACGAGGCGCTCGGTCGACGACTACTATGGGGTGCCGGTCGCCTAGCGAGGCGGTCCGACACGCACGTCGCGCACAGGAACGAAGCCGCCGCGTCACCGTTGTCGCGATCGGTTGCGAGGCCACATGAGAACGGTTTTTCGCGCGTTGCGGGCGAGCGTAGGGACATGCCGAGTATCGGTCGGAACGGTCCTGATCGCGATTGTCGCCGGCCTTCTGCTGGTATGCACCACCTCGCGCAGCGTCGCGGAGAGCTGAGGCCGGAGACCGATGCGGATCGCCCAACTTTACGGCGGCACGGAAGGCTCGTGGCCTGGCTGGTCGACGAGCTGGTCAATCTCAGGCATGAGGTGACCCTGTTCGCGAGCGGCGATTCCAGGACGCGCGGATAATTGCATGCGCTGTGGCCGCGCGCCCCGCGCCTCGGGCGCCCGCGCGTCGACCCGAACGCGGCCTGCATACTCTTGATCGAACTTGATCGAAGTGGTCTCGCGTCGCGCCCGCGACTTCGATGCGTTCATGCGCACATCGACTGGCTGCACCTGCCGGCGCTCACCCGGTCCGGGATCCCGTTGAGCAAAGCGATTTGGCGATCTAACTGATCGCGCCGGACAAGCTCGCTGGCGCTCATGCGGTCGAACCCGCGCGGCTGGGCCCCAGATATGGAATGGGCGAAGAAGATTTTTTCCCCAGCCCAGCTAAGTAGCTCATGACGGCGCAGCAGGTTCCGACTTGGCAAGCTGAACTCCGACGGGGACGACCTCCTGCTAGAGAGCCTGAGGAACGTTCCTCACTGGAACTGGTTGCCTACGGATGAATAAGCCTTTAGCGCCTCATCTCTCGGCCGACGAGCTTGAGGAGTTGCGTACCCGTTGCGAGGAGCGCGCGAAGATGGTTGCGGCGGAGATAACCAGCGAGCCCAGAGGCGGCGGACGCGAGTCCCGCGACGCGGCTGCCCGGTAGTCCCGGCAGGACGGCTTGATCTGGGACGCTCCGAGCGGCTCCGGAGCGAGGCTGTCGTCGGCAGAAACGTGCGCTAAGGCCGCGAGCAGCCTGGCGATGTCGTCCGTGTTCCGGCTCAAACGGTCGGGATCCGCCTAGAATTTGAGCGTCGTGCGCAGGCCGAAGACTGCCGCGTTCTTGAGCGCTCGGCCCGGCATCGGGCCCGCTGGGTCCGTCGCTCCGCCGCCCGGATGAATGATGTATTGGAAATTGGGCTGGAGAGTCCAGCCGTCCCTTAGCTGATACTGATACACCGCCGTCAACAATCCTTCGAAGCTGCGCACGGGCCACGCCGGACCGAAAAGTGCGCGGTAGTCGGCGTCGAGGGCCTGAGCCCGCTTCGAGACGTGCGCGTAACCAGCCGCGATGCCGAACTTGTCGTCCGGCCGTTTGTCGCTAAGGCCGATGAATTCGATTCCGGCGTCGGCATAGAGATCGATCAGATTGCGGTCGGCGGGAGCACCCGAGACGCGAACGAACACGCCAATTCCCCGGTCATCGCTCTTGGGCACGCGATAGATCTGCTGCTCGAAGACTGCCCATCCTCCGATATCTCCTGCCAACACGAGGGGAGTACCGCTGCTGGTCGACGACGCAAGCGAAACGCCGTTGCTGGCGAGTTGAAGATCGGAGAATGGCCCGAAGTGACGCCAACCGCCGAACTTGATCTGGCCCGTCAGATTGGGATCGCCCTTCTTGTTGTTCCAGGCGTATTGGATTTGCCCGAGCAGCAGAGGCGGATCGTTGATCCGGAAGTTGACGCCATATCGGTTGCGTTCTTGTGGGTCGCCCGGCCCCGGACCTGCCTGGTTGCCGTCGAAGATGCCTCCAAGGACGGATAGCCGATCCGTGATGTTGACCAGCAGCCGGGTGCCCATTGCTGCCAACGGCGGCGACGGACCGCCGCTGGGCAGGTCGAGCGATGTGATCGCCGGCCAACCCATGGAGGCGTTGGTGAAGACATCGGTGTATTTCGTGTTGAAGAACTCGCTGTCGGCGGCGAGCTGCCCGAACTTCAGAGAGACCTTTTTGTCGCCCCACTGCTTCTCGAAATAGGCTTCGTAAAGCCGCGTCGACGGCAACGCTTCGATGCCGCTGATGACGAAGAGATTGTCGAGATAGTTGCGCGACAGTCCCTCGCCGTGAATCTGAAACATGTTGGCGTGGAAGGTCAGCTTGTCGATGCCGGCGAGCTTCTGCAGGTCGACATCGACCGCGAGGTTCAGCCGGCCTTCGTAGATCGCTCTCTGCTTCAGCCCGCCGGAGACATTTCCGAGCGTCTCGCCGATGTAGGTCGCGGCGAACTTGATCCCATATTTTTGGAACGGGTTCGGCAGAAGTTGAAGGGTCTTTTCCTCGACGGTGCTCTCGCCGGTGTCCGGATCGGCGGGCTTGTCTTCGTCGGTCTTCTTGTCCTCCTGCGCGAAAGCGTGAGCGCTTGCGAGGAGCCCTGCAACGAGGATGGCCAGCGCCCGGCATTTAATGGCCATGTTCAATCGAACCGCATACCGAGGTCTCCGCAAGGCGGTCGCATTGGGACATGGTCGACCGGCAAACTCAAGAGGGGGCGCCATAGCTTGTTCCGCTTCGATCCGGGAAAAGCTGCGGAAGGTGCTTTTCCACCCCCGTGATTTTGCGGCAGCGCGAGAACCGAGCCGTAGCTCTGCAACGACAGGAGGCCGGGAATAACCGGAACTTTGTCTTGGCGCCTCCGTTCGTAATTGGGGCCAGAATGGAGGAGACTGAGATGAATAGGCTGATCGTCTGCGGCGCTCTCGCCGCTTTCGTCCTCGGTGCGCAGGCTGCGAGCGCCGCCGAGTTCTACATCGTGCGCGATGCCACGACCAAGAAGTGCACCGTGGTCGACACCAAGCCGACGACGACCACCACGACGGTCGTGGGCGACGGCGTCTACAAGACCAAGACGGAAGCCGAATCCGCCGTGAAGACCACCAAGGTCTGCACCGAACAGTGATTGAATCCGGCGGCCCTCGTTCGGGCCGGTCGGAAAAAGGAGGACGAACGATGCCTGTATTGCTGCTATGGGCCGTTCCCGCCGTCATCGTGATCGGCGGCGCCGAATATTTGTTGGTTCACATGCACTGATCGAGCAACGACTCGATCGCGAAGCGGCCCCGCCCGGTCATCCCGGCGGGCCGCTTTTTTATGAGGGAGCGAACCGGGCAGCAGACGGGGCCTGCGGAAACCAAGGCTTCCCGATTTCCAACAACTGCGCCGAGAGCTTGGGCCGCAGAAGAGCACGGATTCGTTATCATGCGTTTGATCTGTTGTATCTGGACGGGTACGACCTGCGGAACGCAGCCTATTCCCATCGCAA
The DNA here is from genome assembly GCF_059512425.1 of Bradyrhizobium sp. Leo78. Classification (NCBI taxonomy): domain Bacteria; kingdom Pseudomonadati; phylum Pseudomonadota; class Alphaproteobacteria; order Hyphomicrobiales; family Nitrobacteraceae; genus Bradyrhizobium; species Bradyrhizobium sp. Leo78. Next base: position 1,320 of record NZ_JCAMOT010000037.1, on the reverse strand, counting down.
ACGGCTTTTGCAGGAGTTGCTGAGCGAAGCGCCCGAGACGTTCATTTTTGTCGAGCATATTGAGGCCGACGGCGACGAGATATTCCGCAACGGCTGTAAAATGGGGCTCGAAGGTCTCGTTGCGAGGCGTGTCGATGCTCCTTACCGTTCCGGGCGGCAAGAAAGCTGGATTAAGCTGAAGTGTAAGAAAACAGAGACGTTCCCCATCATCGCGTTCGTCGAGAAGCTCGGGGCCAGCCCGCGGAAGATCGCCTCGATGTATGTGGGCCGCCATGAAGACGGCAAGCTCGTCTAGCCAGGTCGTGCACGAAGGTGGTCGGCGGGTGGGGAAGGGCGGCGAGATCGACGTCGCGTCGGGTCTTGCAGCGAGAGCATTCAATTTCAAGCCAAGTGAAGCCGCCGTTGACCGCTTGATCGATGGTCGGCGACGGGTCGATGGGCTCACCGTCGGCCCACATCCGTTCGTTCCAGCTCTCGCAGAGTAGTTTGTCCGCTTGACGGATAAGTGCGTTGCCTTTGTGGCGGGTCGCCTCCGACTGCGCGGCGAGAATTGTGGTCATCGCGCGAGCTTTCCCCAATTCCTTGGCGAGCGCCTTGCGGTCGCCTCCTGACAAGGGCGTGGGATGATGCTTGGGAGCCATCACAGGTTCTCAAATGCCACTGCAGGCGAAGCATCAATTCGTTGCGAATGAAGGCCAGCAGCCGTCCTCTTCGTGGCGACCGCTGCGATTCTGGCACGTTTGATCGAGGAGCTTCTGTCCGACGTCTTTCCAAACGGAATGTTGACCGAAGAGCCGGACCGCGTCTGCTTTCTGAATCTCGACCACTCGTTCGCAGCGCTGGCAATTAACGCGCAGAACATGTCGCGGGATCTCGGAGAGACGGCGCTGTTGGATGGGAATACCAAATGTCGCCAGGCGCTGTGTGTACCGAAAACTTGAGCTCGGGCGTAGTGGTGATGAAGTCCGCCCAGGATGGGGCGTGAACTGATCGCACCGGTTCGCTGAACCGGGCGAGAAATCGGCGCGTCCTTGTCCAAGGATCGATGCGTTCTGACGTTATTGTAATAGTCGGCGTAGGATTGCAGAACCCGACGCAGATGCGCCTCGCGCAAAACAATGACGTGGTCCAAACACTCACGCCGGATCGATCCGATCAGCCGTTCGGCAAACCCATTCTGCCAAGGCGAGGCTGGTGCGGTAGGCTTGTCCCGGATGCCCATGGCGCGCAATCGGCGCGTGATGACGCTGCCATAGATCCGGTCGCGATCGCGGATGAGGTAGTGCGGAGCCTCATCCCAAGGAAATGCCTCCGTGATTT
>NZ_JCAMOT010000036.1:0-87999 GCF_059512425.1 Bradyrhizobium sp. Leo78 | reverse complement strand
GTGCGATCAGTTCACGCCCCATCCTGGGCGGACTTCATCACCACTACGCCCGAGCTTAAGTTTTCGGTACACACACGTGCCTATCTGCTCGACGTTCTTGGTTTCACCCGTTGCTCGAAGAGATGCCGGAGATGTTGCATTTCCCCGGCGGAAGCTGGTGCCCAATGGCAGTTGCGTACAACGATCGAACTATTGGGAGCGGAGGTTGATCGGGGGCTATCGGGAGCCGATACGGCCATCTGCGCTCTCCTTGATCTGATGTTCTTGTACATTCTTAGGACTTGGCTGGCTGAGAGCAGCCATCGCAGACATACTGCCGGTTGGTCAGCAGCACTAAAGGACTCACGAATCGCTGCCGCCTTGGCTGGCATCCATAGTGAACCGGCAAAGCCATGGACAGTTGCGACGCTTGCAAGTGCAGCAGGGCTTTCGCGCGCCGCATTTGCGCGCCGGTCTTCCAGTCTGCTTGGCCAATCCCCCGCAGCTTATCTGACCTTGTGGCGGATGATGATCGCTACTCGTCTCATGCGAGATTCCGATCTACAACTTGCCGCTATCGCTGCTCAGATCGGATATTCTTCCGAATACGCCTTCGCTCACGCCTTTAAGCGTCTGCACGGTATTTCGCCCGGAGCGTATCGTCGCGGCTGGAAGAGGCCGGGCGGATGACCTGCTGATCTCGCGCGCGCCAGTTCTGCGATGAGCCCGAAGCAAATCCCGCTAGCGCTGCTTCGTGTGGTAAGTGACTGATTGACGCAATCCATGCTCAAAGATGACCCTCGCTCGGGACTTATGCCCTGCATTTACGAGCGAGCTTTGTTCGAGCAAAGTAGCGGCGCGCGGGCTTGTTTCGCGCGTTGCCGGTTCAGTCTATCTTCTCCCCATTTCGAGAGCATTTCGACGAGGGGCCTCAGGCTTTCGCCTTCCTCAGTCAAGCGATACTCCACTCGTGGAGGGACCTCGGCATAGACGGTCCGTAGAACCAACCCGACCTCCTCGAGCTCACGAAGCTGCTTGGTCAGGAGCCGCTGCGTAATGCCGGGCAGGCGACGATGAAGCGCGTTGAACCGCAGGCATCCCGCATCAAGCAGATGGAAGAGCATGACGCCTTTCCAGCGCCCGTCGATGAGATCGAGGGTCACCTCCACCGGGCACCCCGGCACGTCTGAATAGTGCTTGATCTTCATACCCATAGTTCCCTTTCGGAAACCTAGTACGCCAAATGACCGTACTAGCAAAGACGAGCTACGTAACGATTTCTCCGACAGATCAGCGTCGAGGGAAAATTACATGCAAGCTATCACTTACCGTCCAGGCGCCGCCCTGTCCGATCCTCAGTGCTTCACGATCGCCGACAAGAAGGATCCTGTCCCGGGTCCTCGTGACCTCCTGGTCTCAGTATGCGGCGTCTCCGTCAACCCTGTCGACACCAAGATCCGTCTCGGTCAGGTCTTGATGGGCGACGCCGTCGATATCCTTGGTTGGGACGTTGCTGGTATCGTCGTCGATGTCGGAAGCGAGGTCACAATTTTTCGCCCTGGCGACGAGGTCTTCTATTCCGGCAGTCTGAGCCGGCCCGGCGGTAATGCCGAGCTCCACGCCGTCGACGAACGCCTCGTCGGCCGCAAGCCGGCGCGGCTCAGCTTTGCGCAGGCGGCGGCTCTGCCCCTCACGTCGCTCACGGCGTGGGAATTGCTGTTTCACCGCCTTGGCGTTGGCTTGGGAAAGCAACACGATGCGGGCGGATTGCTGATCATTGGTGGCGCCGGTGGCGTCGGCTCGATGCTGATCCAGCTCGCACGGCGCCTCTCCGGACTAACCGTGATCGCCAGCGCTTCACGTCCCGAGAGCCGTGACTGGTGCCTCTCGCTTGGCGCCCACCACGTGATCGATCATTCGCAGTCGATGACAGACGAGCTCGCTAGAATTGACGCGCCGGACATCACCTACATCGCCGCCCTCAATCAGACGGACCTGCACTGGACCGCGATCACCAAGATCATTGCACCAGGGGGCAAGATCGGCGTGATCACCAATCACGCATCCCTCGACGCCGCGCCTCTGCGGCCCAAAAGCGCATCGTTGCATTGGGAGGATGTGGTGACGCGGCAGCATTTCGGTGGCGCCGACATGATTGCCCACCATAAGATCCTTGATGAAATCTCCTCGCTCGCCGAAGCCGGCGTCCTGCGCTCGACGGCAACGACGGAGCTCGGCCCGCTCACGCCCACCTCACTTCGGGAGGCACACGCGCTGGTTGAGAGCGGCCGCATGCTGGGAAAGGTTGTTCTCGACCGACTTTGCGCCCGATGACCCACAGGGCTAGGCAGAGGTCAGAAATTTTCTTCGTCAGCAATGAGAAGCATCGAAGGACCAGTACAGGCCGGTCTGGTAGTCGATCGTCCAACTTCACAGTTTCTGCCTTGCTTCGTCATTCAGGGAGCGTTTCTCCTCATCAGTCAGTGGACCGACACCCAGTATTCGGACCGCTCCCCTGGGATCATAGGCAGGCACCCCATGTGTCACGCTGGGGGCATTTTTTCGAATTTCGGAAGAGCTGAATCGAGATGGTCCCAAGCATAGCCAGCTGCCGTCCATGTGACCTGTTGCGGCCTATACCGACTAGGATCATCAAGACTCCCGGCGCGCACAACTACGTAATCCGGTATGTCGCGAAACGTCGCGTAGACCGGTGATCCGCAGGTGGGGCAGAAGGCGCGTATTTTGACGGTGCCACTATCACCGACCAACTCCCAATGCGTCGCTTCTCCTTGGATGCTCGTAGCCGAGCGCGGAAAGATCAGGTGCGATAAGTGCCCCGTGCCGCTTTCACGCTGGCATTGACGACACTGGCAATCGGTCATCATTACGGGTTCGGCGAACATTTTGTAGCGGATCGCGCCGCAGGCGCACCCACCGGTATAGGGCTCGTTCATGTCTTCTCACCTTCATAGGATGGCCGTTGGCGCAAACAAAATTTAAGCAGCATCAAACCTCCTCATCCGTTCTGGGGCGCGAGGACGATTGCCTTCTGCGCACTCAAGCCTGCTCGTCGGCAGTGCTGCCGATGTTCTTGAGAACCTTTTTCCAGCCTTCGCCCATGTTCTTGTAAGCCGTATCATTCCTTGGCAGGACGAAGCCGGAATGGACAAGTCGAAGGCGCGTTCCGTTCTCGACCCTCGAAAGCGTCCATGTGACCACTGTATTCAACAGTGAGCCGTATCCGACATTCCCCTCGTGCCCGCCCTTCCAAGCATAGGTGAGGCGTTCGTTGCGCTTCACCTCCAGCACCTGACAATGAATGGTACCATCCCAGGCACCGGCCGGTTTTGTCTGGAATGTAAAATGCTTGCCCTCTACCGGCTCGAATCCCGTCGGCGCCATTATCCAGCGGCTCATCAGCTCGCCATTTGTCAGCGTCTTCCAGATTGTCTCAGGCGCATGCGGGAAAACCTGGTCAACCACAATCTCCTGCGTGTCGGGTTTCAATTCGGCGCCAGTCATGGATCAATCTCCTTCAGGAGGGTACGAAGATTGGCGAACCGATTGCGCCAGAAGACGCCGTAATGGCTCATCCAATCGAAAAGTGGGGCGAGGCCCTCCGGTTGGGCGCGATAGTAGACCTTTCGACCCTCGGGTCGTTCGGCGACCAGACCAGCCTGCTTCAAAGCTTTCAGATGCTGGGAGACGGCGCCCTGCGTTACCCCGCTCTCCCGCGTTAGTTCGACTACGCTAATCTCACCGGCGCTGATCACCCGCTCGAACACGGCGCGCCGAGTTGGATCAGCAAGGGCGCGCATCACCGTATCGATGGGGGTGGCGATATGCATAAAGAAATCATTAGCGAAGACTAATTCATTAGTCAACGCTAATTAATGGCACCGATGCCTCCGAGCAGCGATCGCTTGCACGCGTTCTTCGAAGACGATATTCGGGGACTTCCCGCCCAGTTCGAGCGACACGCGCTTCAGACTGCGCGCCGCCGTCTCGTAGACTTTCGCACCTGTCGCATCCGAGCCGGTAAACGTGATCTTGGCGACGCCTGGATGCGCGATCAATTCGCTGCCGATCTTAGGCCCAAAACCTGTAACCACGTTGAAGATGCCGTCGGGTATACCGGCCTCCTTCGTCGGCAGCGAACAGGTTTGTCTCGCGAGTGACGCCGGCGAAATGCCTCAGCGCATCGCTGCGCCAGTGCGGGCGCGAGCCGTTGGAACGGTTCATCCAATATAACACGTAGCGTGCCGAGGATCAGCGCTCGTCCAAGCGCCACCTTCTTGCTCTGACCGCCCGGCTGATCTCGTCGGCCGCCTAATACGGGTTCTGGTCTCGATTCGGAAAATCATCGGTTACGATGGGGATGATGTGAGGAAGATCGAAAACCGGAAACAAACTTTGCGCTAGGGGCTTTGCGAAGAGCGTCAATGTGGAAATGGCGCCGTTCTCGACCGTAAGAACATGGATGGAATGTGCGGTCCAAGGCGTTTCACTGCTGGCACGAGAGTATGCTGCGAACGCGGGCTGATTGTTAGCGGCCGTTGGAACTAGGCGAAAGCTCTCGTAGGCTCTCCATGCCCATTCGAAGAAATTACCGATAGCCGCGCGACCGGCGTACCATTGTGCTTTCGGCGGCATCGTGTAAGTCGCGTCCTCTTTAAGCAGAGCCACAAGACCGTCGACGTCGAGCCGCTCCCAGGCGTTCAAGTAACGACTTAGAAGTTCCTGCTCAAACGGATTGGGCGAGCGCGACGCTGCTGGGCGACCATCGGGGTAGCGCTTGGAAAGCGTCTCGCGCGCCCGCTGCAGGATACTGTTGATCGAAGCTGTTGAGCCGCCAAGGAGAGTAGCAGCCTCATTCGCAGACCAACCCAGCACGTCACACAACAGAAGCGCAGCTCGCTGACGGGGAGGCAAGCCCTGTATTACGGCAACGAACGCGAGTTGGACAGCTTCCCGCGATAGATATCGCGCCTCGGGATTTGCCGTCTCATCAATGCCTTCAAGGAACGAGTCCGGATACGGTTCTAGCCACGGCACGTCCGTAACCGACGTACTGTCCGGCATGCGCATGCCCGCCGCAGGCAGCAATTCGTTAGGGAGGAGGCGCGGAGCATTCTTTCGAGCTGCGAGAGTATTCAGGCATACGTTCGTTGCAATTTGATACAGCCACGCTCGGAAAGATCCTCGCCCCTCAAATCGATCAAAGCCGCGCCAAGCCCGCAAAAGTGTATCCTGGACTGCGTCCTCGGCTTCGTGGACGGACCCAAGCATCCGATAGCAATGCAATTTAAGCTCTCGGCGAAAGGGCCCAACGCGCCGTCCAAACGCATCGTCGGGGCGATTCGAATCTCCTCTTGAGTTTGGTCCTTCAGCTGCTGTCATTGCAGCTGGATATTTGCATTCGGACAACATCCTTCAAGTCCTGACAGCCAGAATACACTTTTCGAAGACTGTGCCAGCGCAATGAACGCTGATATCGAGCGCCAGCCGGGGTCATTGAGGCACTGCTTCGAGCCCCCGGCCTGACACGATGAACGTATTTCCCTCGATAGGCCCAGTATTTGCGGCTAACTCGATAAATGCGGTCGCCACGTGCGATGATGTCGGCGGAGAGGCCATACTCCGCACGAAGTCCGCGGGCGATATGCCGAGATAGCGAGAATAACCAGCGATCGCATGCCTTCCTAAGTCCGTATCCGGCATGATGCGCGGCGCTAACGATATGAACCGCAACTCAAGCCCGAGACGGTCCGATTCCTTCTGTGCATAGTTTGCGATAAACAGCTGCGTTCGCTTGGCGCCAGCGTATCCACCCGAGTTCGGGGATCCTGCGAGAGCAGCGCCGCTCGACACCAGAATGATCTTTGTCCCTAAGGGCAATGGGCGCAATATTGCTGCTTTACAGAAGTTAAAAGCTATCCGGACGTCAGCCTCCCAATTTCTCCCGAACTCCTGCCAGCTCTGCTCATGGAGTGGGGCGGCGGGCGGGAAAGCCCCGGCGCAAATGGCAAGGACCCTCGGCTGGCGGACGTCGAATATTTTGCGGGGCGCATCGTCGTCCGTTGCGTCGAGCGACATGATCTGGACGTCAGACAGTTCTTGTTGCAACTGCTTGAGGGGCCCCTCCTGCCGAGCGACAGCAAATACACGCGCGCCGTTGCTGTGAGCTGCCTCCACGATACGGCGCCCCACGCCTCGGCTACCTCCGATCACCACGACGTCCTTGCCCGTCAATGCAAGCATGCTACTCTCCTAGCGTTGGGCGCTTATGTCTGCCTGACGATAAATAAGACCGGCTCGACGACCGAAATTCATCGGTGAGGTCATCTTTTTTCGCAGGTGGGCCTACTGAGTGATACGCATCTCCAAGCCACCACCCCTTTGGGGAGCCTTCCAAACAGGTCGCAGAAGAACTTCGGCTCAGGCGCGCTTTAGATTACCCGCAGGCGGCCACGCATGCGTCAAGTGTAAGATAGACGCGTTGGCTTGGAGTCATTAACTCCCGCAGGCACCAGTTTTCTAGAAGCCTTCCAGAGCTGTCCGTTAATAAAATTCGGCGCGAGCCGGCGCATGAATGCGAGTTGCTTCGACTGCCCCGGCCGGATCTCGGGAACGCCTGCTTTGAACCCGTCAAATGATTGTTTCACTAGCTGTTCGGTTGTGATCATGGTGATGCCATCGTCTTCCCGAAGGTCAGCCGTCATCTCGGTCTTGACCGCCGGAGGCATGAGTTCGATGACCTCCACACCAGTCGCCTCCAACTGGAAGCGAAGCGATTGGGTGTACGAGTGGATCGCCGCCTTGGTCGCGCAATATATCGGCAAGCATGGCAGGGGCACGAATGCCAAGGCAGACGACACGTTGATGAGCGTACCTTTGTTAGCCTTTAGCATGTCGATGAAGGCGGAAGTCATCCTGATCACGCCACCCGCGTTGACGTTTAGCTCCACCGTCAAACCAGCAATGTCGGCTGCTGTGCCCTTGAGGTTCTTATAAAGGCTAATACCGGCGTTGTTCATTAGCACGTCAAGCTGCGGGAAATCCTCCTTCACGCGTGCAGCAAGTGCAGCAATCTGAGCTGGATCGGCGACATCGCTCTGGATCGTTTGTATTTTCGGATACTGTAGCTTCACTTGGTCGAGCGCGGCCTTGCGCCGACCCGTCACGATAACCTGGTTACCGAGCTCGACGAACTTAAGCGCGAACGCAAGACCAATGCCGGCAGAACCTCCGGTGATGAGGATTGTGCGACCAGTGAGTTTCATGGATACCCCTGAGTAAACTGTGCCCCGCTCGGAGGGGCGCGATACGACAAATCGCAGTCGAGAACAGATCAACCATCGTCCGCCGACCGCCCGGATCGAGCGGTCGAACGGCACGACCACGCTGGCAGATTCGAAGCAGGACGCTAGTCGTCGAGGGCTCCCAGACTCATGTTAACGATAGTACCGGTCATCGCGCTCGCCTGATCGGAGGCGATGAAAGCAGCCGCGTTTGCCATCTCAGCAAGGGTCGTCAGCCGACGCGTGTGGGTTCTGCTCGCGATCAAATCGTGGAACTGGTCCCAGGAAATTCCCCATGCTTTGGCATGAAGGCCGTAGACTTCTCTAATCGTACCAGAGTCCGGCATGCCGAGCGGTCGAAAACCAACCACTCGAACGCCATCGCGCGCAAGTTCGGCAGAAAAGTTCCGGGTGAGCGCTTCTACGGCGGCCATGGCCGGACCGACCCCGCCCATCATCGGAATGCCGGTTCGCGAGGGGGTTGAGGTGACCGTCATGATCACACCTGATTTTCTTTTAACCATCCAGCGGGCAGCCTGCCGCGCGGTCAAAAGGTACGTTTCCGTGTAAGTCACGATTGGCCGCGAGAACTGGTCCAGCGCGAGATCGACCAGAGGCACCCCCTGCAAATTCGTATTCGGGATCCCGACGGCATTGAAAGAGATGTCAATACGACCGGCCTCGTCAATGACCGACTGGAGATGACGACTGATCGCCCCCTCCTCGAGAGCATCAACTTCTGCAGTTTGGACCGCGGCGCCATCAAAAGCGATTTCTTTTGCGACGGCTTCAACCGAAGCTCGATTGCGGCCGGTGAGAAATAGCTTGGCTCCTTCGCGTGCAAAAGCGCGCGCGACAGCGCCCCCAACCGCGCCTCCAGCCCCGTAGATCACTGCAACCTTGTCCTTCAGCATCATCTCTGTGTTCCTGCTTGTTCTCTTGTTCGCCCGTGATCCCGAGCGACCTCGTGCGTAAGACCGGAGTGGCAGGCAAAACTCATCGGTGCCGCACGATTATTTTTTGATCCGCTTCTTTGGCGAAGGGGCGATGGCGACCTAACAATCGCGAGCGCGGTCTCTCAAGCGGCAGCATCGCCGGTCTGCTTGCCGCCGCTAAGGAACATTCGAAAACCTTGATGTTCTCGGTTCTGGTGAAACTTGCTCCGCTCGGAGGAGCGGGGTGGCGAGCAAAATTCATCGGTGATCGAAAGTATTTTTGACGCCATATGACCATTGACAGCGGTACATATGGCTGCGCCCTGCCAGATTTGGTGGGCGGTGCTCAAAAGGTAAGGACGATTTTTCCGAAATGATCACCTGAATGCAGGCGTTCGAGCGCGGGGACAACATCGTTCCAGTCGAACGTGCTGTCGAGGACGGGCCGCCTCGAACTCGCGGCCATGGCGTTCAGCAGGCTTTCAAGCGACGAACGAGAACCGACCGGAATGCCCTGGACCGAAGCTTGCTTACGAAAGATATCCAGCGGATTGATACTGCCCTCCGCCCCTCCCAGATATCCAATCACGCTAATTCGTCCCCCGGAACGGACTGCCTTGAGCGATTGGGCAAAGCTGCTAGGTCCGCCAGTTTCGAGAATATGGTCGGCCCCCTGCCCCGCCGTCAACTCAAGGACCTCGTCCGACCAGGCTGGCGTTCCGCGGTAGTTAACTCCCGCAAAAGCACCTAGAGCCTTTGCTCGCTCCAACTTTTTGTCGCTGCTCGACAAAACGATCACCTTCGCACCGACCATCAACCCCACTTGAAGGCCGAATAGTGCGACCCCTCCCGTCCCTTGAACGACAACTACATCTCCCGGCCGGATCTGGCCGAACGAAACGAGCGCCTGCCAAGCGGTGGAGCCGGCACATGGAAAGGCGGCAGCCTCGCCGTCCGATAACGCGTCGGGAACCTTCACCAATCGCTGCTCGTCCAGTGTGACTTGTTCTTGCAGCAAGCCATCTCCGGGACCGCCCAAAGACTTCCCCGCCTTCGCGATATTGAACCCGCCGTCGTTCCATTCACCCCAGAAAGCCGAGCAGACACGATCTCCGGGCTTGAAGCGCGCGACGTCCTGACCGACCTCGACGACCTCTCCGACGCCGTCCGAGATCGGTATCAATGGCAAATTGTAAGCTGTTGCAAACGTCCCGGAGACGATTTCCAGATCACGATAGTTCAAACTGACGGCGCGCATCCGCAACCGGACCTCGCGTCGGAGAGGCGCGCGATATTCGCGCTCGACTGGAGCCAACCCCTGGAAGCCGTGACGTTGGATGGTAATCGCCTTCATTGATCGCTCCCGGTTCTGCCTGCGCACAAAGCGCAGCCGGCGACTACATTGACCGCGCCCCTTCTGTATGCAAATGCATAATCTGTACGATGATAATGCCGAGAATTTATATGCTCGACGAAATGAGAGCTTTTGTTCTTCTGGCGGACACGGGATCGGTTAAGCGATCCGCCGAACGCCTTCGGCTCACCCAACCGGCCGTAACGCGGCAGATACAGCGGCTCGAGCATTTGCTCCGGACGGATCTTCTGGATCGACGCGTAAAGCCTCCAGCGCTAACTGCCTCAGGGCTAGTGGTTCTAAATCGCGCTCGCGCCGTGCTCGCTTCGATTGACGACCTCAAGCAAACCGTGGCCGCGGACGCCGATCCTTCCGGTCCTTTTCGAATCGGGGTGTCACATTCACTTGCCGATGCTGGTCTGGCCGAAATGATGCACCAACTGCGCCTTCGTTATCCGAGGCTCGAGCTGTCATTGGCCAGCGGGTGGACCCCCGAGCTTGTTGATCAGGTCGAAGGCGGCCGTCTCGACGCGGCTATTTTGGTGTTCGCCGGCAACGACCCGGATCTTCCGACTCCCGTTGGACAAGTCGTCGGTAAGGAGGAGATCGTGATCGTCGCTCCAAAAGATCTCCCTTTGCCGAGACATTCGAATCTAAAGCAACTTTCTCAATATCCGTGGGTTCTGCTCCCCGACAAATCATGCGGCGCGCGACGCGCTCTCCAGACTTTGATCGAGCGCGATGGAGGTCAGTTTCGCCTGGCGGCCGAGGTCTACTACGTCGAACTTCAGGTATCGCTGATCCACAAGGGAGCAGGTATAGGCATTCTGCCGCGAGGCAAAATCACCGCAGAATTCAAAGATAAGGTGAAGATTGTTCGCGCCCAACGTGTAAACCTTGGAATGATCGTATCGATCGCGCACTCGCCGTTCGTTTCGAACAAGGGCGCCTGCGTTGAGTTTCTTGGATCTCAGTGCGCTCGGCAATACGGCCCGTAGATTGCCCCTACCAAGCAAGTCTTGACCGCGGAAATATCTATGCAGGAAACCACAATCAATCATGCCCGGCTTGCTGAGATCGACTTGAATCTTTTGGTGGCGCTGGATGCTATCAGTTCTTGCGGTAGCGTTACGAAAGCAGCAGGCAAGCTCCGCATAAACCAGTCATCCCTCAGCCATCAACTCGGCCGGTTGCGCGAACTTTTCGGTGACGAGCTTTTTGTCCGAAACGGCGCAGGCATGTCTTCGACGCCCCGCGGGGCCGTAATCGCCAAGACTGCATCGGAGATACTGCGCCATATCGATCGAGACCTGCTCAATGTGATCGCCTTCTCTCCTTCCGAAACTACCCGGGTATTCAAGCTTGGCATTCCGGACTATCTGGAAAGTGTGCTTGTCCCGCCCTTGGCAAAATCTTGCCTAGAGGCGGCGCCTCATGCACGACTGGAACTTCATTCGCTCGAACGTCAAAAGGCAACGGACATGTTGGATAGAGGTGAAATTGATGTCGCTGTCGGAAATGTTTCGGAAGGGGGTGTTGTGCACAAACGCAAGGTCTTGTTCGACGACAATTATGTTTGCCTGCACAGCTTGGCCCTCCTCGAAAAAGTCCGGTCAATTACCTTTGAAACCTACTTCGAGCTTCCACACGTAGCGGTCGATTTGAAGGAAAGAGCTTGCAGACTGGTCGACGATACGCTCGAACAGAAGAAACTGAGCCGGAAGATAGTAGTGTCCACTCCGCACGCTCACGCTCTTCCAGAGCTACTCGAATCTCTTGCGGCAATAGCGACGGTTCCACGGCTATTCGGGAGGAGTGCAGCCAAAGCGCACGGTCTCGCAGTGAGCCCGCTGCCGTTTCAGGTAGCGCCTTTTCAGATTTCTGTGGTGTGGCATGCCTCCAGTCATATGGACCCAGGCATGATTTGGTTTCGAGGAGCAATTGCTGACGTTGCGCGATCTCTGCCGTGAATCCCGTCCCGAGCAAACGTCGTCTGATCTGCGCCGACTGATTTCTCATCCCGGTAACCAGACAAAGTAGCCGCTTTGCCGCACACTCCATTCTCAAAATGCGGGTGGAATCACATTCTATCGTTCAACTTTGAAGACCCCGCAGCAGCGTCGTCAAGCCGACGTACAAACCGGCCCCCCAACGACCTGCTCGATGCCGACAACGGCCAGTCCGTCGAGACGTCCCCGGCACCGCTAACTTTGGACTCCAACGCTAAGCACCGACTACAGGTCGCGCGAAGAAGGCAGAGGATATACCGGCACCGAAGCGCGGCTCAGTTAGATCAAGCTCGGGCTCCACGGTTCATCGAAGATGGCGTAGGACTCGCCCGATGCTCGCACACGGGCAAAGCCGGGGAAATTCAGGTGCATGCCAGCAATAAGAGGATTCTCGGCGGCCGCCATAGCCAATACCGCACGGCGCGTCGTCGAGGCGGCAGCGGAGTCCACATCGAAGGCTATCGTTATTGCCGGCTTTTGAACCTGTATGTTGGGGTAATGAACAATGTCACCCCAAATGAGAAGGGTCTCCGCCCCTGAACTTATTCTGTAACCGCTATGTCCCGGCGTGTGGCCAGGTAGATGCACGAGATCGATACCGGGTATCACATCACCCGTAGTGACGGTCCGCCGCCGATTTCCGTAAGCGGCAAAGACATTTCTGGCGAGATGGAAAAATGGCTGCGCAGTCTCCGGCGCACGGCTCAAACTGCCGTCATCACTCCAGAATTTGTATTCTTCCTCGTGGAGGAGGAGCTCTGCATTGGGAAATTGGACGGCCGACGGCGATGCCCCAACCAGGCCTCCGACGTGATCCGGATGCGCGTGCGTAAGAAACACATGGTCAATCTGACGCGGATCAATGTTGGCGGCAGCTAGCGCAACCTGGAGCCGCCCACCCCAACCGTTGATACCGCCGGCCCCTCCGTCTATGAGAATCGTCCTGCCGCCGCCTTCGATGATGTAAGCCGAAACCGTCATTGCCGATGAGCGCGGACGCCCTGCCGCCAGTATCATTTCTTCAGCTTCGGTCGGCGTGATCCCGGTCAGCAGTTCGAACGGCACATCAATGATACCATCCACAACCGCGGTTACGGTGTAATCGCCAATTTGCCTTCTGTTCAGGCCGGGCGCCTGGACTTGCGCGACTTTTGTCAAGGAACTTCCTCACGAGAGCTTGGGAGCTGGTGTCGAGGAGTTAGTGACAGTTGAGTCGCCTAAACTCAAATCGGCAAAATCAATTCAGAAAATTGAATTGCTGCATATAGGCTCCGATCCCGCAAACATATCGATCTGTCTACAAAGCCTGGGAAAGGCTTCCCCATCGATCACGGCCGGTCAAATTGAATTGGAGGCTCGCGGGCTCGACAATCGGGCGCGGAGCAAAGTCGGAACTATCGATTGATAGCCGTTCGACGTAAGTCCCCTGGACTACAACCAAGCTCTCGACGCATCCATCGCGCCATATGTGACTGGTGGGCAAAGCCGACCTCCAACGCGACCTCGCTTGGGCCCAACTCTCCCTGCAGCAGAAGGAAACGCGCTCGTTCCACCCTCCTCCGCAATACGTAGCGATGAACCGTCAATCCCATGGCGACCTTGAACCATGTTCGCAGATGCGAATTGCTGACGCCCGCCTCCCGGCTCAATATTTCGAGCGTAAGGGGCTGATCCAGTTTCTCATCGATATAGGTCAACACTCGCTTGAGCTGAATTGGCGAGAGACGAGCCTGCGGGTCGAGCGGCTCGTCACGCAGCCCAAGCAATTGAATTGCTAGCGCGATCCCGATGCTCTCGGCATACAGGAGATCGCTTGCTGATTTCACTGAAAGATCGTGCTCGATAGATCGAGCCAGATTAAAGATCCGATCGTGACGAAGCATATGGCGTTTTTCAAATCCATTTGCGGTTGTGGTTCGCCCGATCTCGGCCCTTACACGGTCCAGCACCACCGGAGCGAGACGGATTTCAAGGGACTGATAAGCCGCTTCTGCGTCGAAGCCTCCGGTGTCTCCAGAGGGAATGAGATCGATGTCGCCGATTTCCCGCAAAGCGGCAAATCCAGTCTCTCGACAAAAAGTGCGGGTGGCACGGCCTAGGTGTACGACAATTCTGTGGGCATCAATAGGGGGGAGTACGCAGGCGCCTGGTTCAACAAGCCTTAACGTGGCCTCGAGGGGCAGCGCCGAACCGATCTGAAAATGCATTTGGCAATCTCGAACTTTGGCGGAACGTACTCAAGATTTGGCCAATTGTGCTCGACTTTCAACTGCTCGAAATCCAAAAAGCTAATACTCCGAACAGCAAATGAAGATCGGCACACATGAGTTACTATGTCGTGGTGGGAGCAGGCCCAGTCGGACGCGAAACGGCTCGCCTTCTGGCAGAAGAGGGGCATAGCGTAGTCCTGACGAGCAGAAATGCTGGCATGATCGAGGCGCGAGCGGTGCGCACCATTTCGGCAGATGCGACCAACGCCGCTCAGTTGGCTGAGATCAGCAAGGGCGCTGAAGCGATCTTCATGTGCGCCATGGCGGCCTATGACAGATGGCCGACTGACTTCTTTCCAATCATGGACGGCACGGTCAAGGCCGCTGAGGAGACTGGCGCCAAGATCGTCGTGCTCGGCAACCTATATGGATACGGCGAAAGTGCCACAAGCCCACTTTCGCCATTGGCGCCGCTCAATCCGACCAGCAGAAAAGGCACAGTGAGGGGCATTATGTGGGAGCGCGCGGCCAGATCGAAGGTTCCCGCGATCGAAGTCCGTGCAAGCGACTACCTGGGCAACGGAGCTATTACCTATTTTTCGCTACTTGCCCTTCCCTCCCTTCTGAAGAAGGAGACGGTTTCATTTCCAGGTAGTCTGGATGCTATCCACGCTTGGTCATTCACCAAAGACACCGCGAAGACACTTGTGTCCGCGGCGCACTATACAGGAGAGTGGAATCGTGCGTTTCACGTTCCAAGCCAGCATGTGTCAGTCCGCGAACTCACCGAAAAATTCGCAGCAGCTCTCGAGTTTGAGACGCCTAAATTGCGCGAGCTCACAACGGAGGAATTGCAGGCCATCGGTTTCCACGAAGCCGTGGAGATGCGCTACTTGTTCGATAACCCACTTGTCGTCGACGCAAGCGACAGCGAGCAACTTCTCGGCGTCACAGCAAGCAGCCTCGAAATAATGATCCAAGAAACACTGCTGGATCACAAGTGATGGAATTGTCGGCTGGCTTGATCTTCTTGCGCGCCGCAGACCCCGGTCGTCAAAACGGGGCTGCTTTAGATTTGCTCACGTGCAGCGAGAAGCCGGACGCGCCAGCACCTTCAAGCCCAGGCTTCAGCTTCATGCTGGGGATGAAATAGTCGCCACCATTCTGCTTTCTATAGGCTATCGGCGCAGTTGTCTCGATAGCACGCATCCTGTCCCGGAGCTGCGTCGCGACTGCTTCGAAATCGACCTCGCTGAAGCGATCAACCCGGTAGGCAACGAAGGGCGGCAGGACTTCGTACCCTGGATAAAACAGAACCCCGTGATTGATCGGGAACAGCAAATCATCAATTGGACCGTTCACTCCTCGATCCGAATAGTGCTCCTCCCAACCGCCGGCTGTTACGATCAACATCGCTCGCTTACCCGCGAGATTTCCCTCTCCGAAGCGGTCGCCCCATCGCTTGTCGCTATGTTCCCCGACGCCGTAGGCAAAGCCATTCGCGTAGACGCGATCGACCCAACCCTTAAGGATCGCGGGCATGCCGTACCACCAGAGTGGAAATTGCAGGATCAGCATGTCTGCCCAGACAAGGTTATCGATCTCGCGCTTTACATCCGATGTGAGCGCGTCGCCGTGGAAGGCATCGTTTGATGCCGCGCCCGCGACGAGACGCTTTTCGACCGGCCAGTTCGGAAAGTCTGCACGATCGACTTCAGACTTCCACTCCTGGGCGTAAAGATCGGACACCCGAACTTCGTGACCTTGCCCAACCAGCTCCTGTACTGCAACGTCCCGGAGGGACGCGCTGAGCGACTTCGGTTCAGGATGAGCAAAAACCAGCACCACTTTCATAGATCGAACTCCGAGGCATTAACGGCGAATCTTCGTCCGACAGAGAACACCGGTTTGAGCTATATTTGAAATCGAGGAATTGCTCGACTACTATTCATACTATGGATAGCAAGCGGCTTGATCTCAACCTTCTGGTTACCCTCGAAGCGCTTCTAATCGAACAGAACGTGACGAGGGCTGCCGCCAGGCTGCACCTGAGTCAGCCTGCGGTCAGCGCTCAACTTAACCGCCTCAGGAAGGTATTTGACGACCCCTTGCTGATCCCGGCACAGCGCGGGATGACACCGACCGTCAAGGCGCTCGAATTGCTTGAACCGGTACGCCAAGCGCTCGACCAGGTTCGATCCACCGTTTCACGCCACAGAAACTTCGATCCCGCCAGAGCTGAGATGACCATCACGGTCACTTGTACAGACTACTTGCAATATGCTTTGGTCGAGCCGCTCGTCCTCGAATTAAGGAAAACGGCGCCCCGGGTGCGGATCGCTATCCGCAACCTCGATCTTCCGCAACTGGAAGCGCAGATGGCGCGGGGCGATGTCGATCTCGCTCTGATGACTCCGACAGACGCGCCCGCCAACCTCCGCACCAGACACCTATTCCATGACCGATACGTACTTATTGGACGGAAAGATCACCCTCGCCTTTCGAACCGACTATCGATCAAGCAGTTCACGGAACTCGAGCACGTAATTGTATCCCTTCGCGGGGGAGGCTTTGTTACTCCCGTGGATATCTCGTTAGCAGCCTTGGGATTTCGACGTAACGTCGTAATGTCCGCGGCATCCTTTCTGTTTGTCCCGGACATTGTGGCACGTTCCGATTTCGTTGCTTTGGTGCCGGAACGCTTGATGTACGAACGGACCGAGAGATTGCGATTGGTTGAAAGTCCGTTTCCTGTCGAGGGATTCTCGGTCGGCATGGTCTGGCATGAACGCACCCATGGGCATAGCGGTCACCGCTGGATCCGCGAGGCGATCGTCTCGTTGGCCAACGCGCGGCTTGCCGAGCATGCTATCGCTTCAAATCTCACCCGCAGGCATGATCGACGCACAAAGCCTTCAAAGTAAGCTCGCTCGCCTGCTTCGATCCACCACGGCTCGCAAATTTGCGATTGCCAGTCGAGGTGGCACGAAATGCCGGTTGGCGCCCCGCAGTCCAATCAGTGCTTGCTCAAACCGTCACGACGACCTTGCCCAATTGATCATTTGACTCCAGAAAGCGATGCGCTTCGACGATCTGATCAAACGGAAAGGTCTTGGCGATCACTGGCTTTAGCGAGTCTGAGACGAGACCATCTAGGACGAACTTCTTCGCCGCCTCCAATCGAGACTTATTGCCGGTGATCTCATGGACGAGGTAGCCGCGGAGCGTGAGAATCTTGCCCAGCACGGCAGGCAATGGAAACGGGGTCGGCTCGGCACTGAGTCCGCCGTACTCGAGGAGGATACCTCCCCGCGACATTGCCGCGGTTAGAGGATTAAATATCGGCCCTCCGACAGCATCGAGAACAACGCGTACCCCTTCCGGGCCAGCAATATCCTTGAGCCTCTGCTCCAGATCCTCTTCTTCTGAAGCAATCACCTCCGATGCGCCCAACTCGAGCAGAGCTGGCTTCTTTCGAGAAGTCCTCGTGATAGCTATTGTATTCGCCCCAACGGTCTTCGCGACCTGGATCGCAGCAATTCCAACGCTACTCGAAGCGGCCGTAATGACGAGATGATCGCTCTTGGTCAACTTGGCCACTTCGATAAGGGCGCCATAGGCGGTTAGGTACTGCATCCACACGGCGGCCGCCGAGGCGAAGCTGAGCGACGCCGGGTGCTTGACAACGATATCCGCGGGAAACGTCGCGACCTCGCTGTAAGTGGGCCAGCGAACCATTGAAATTGGCGGGATGATACTAACCGCGTCACCGACCACGAAGCCGTCTACGCCTTCTCCGAGCCGTTCGATGACGCCAGCTGCTTCTAGCCCAAGGCTGGACGGCAATGTTGCGGCTTCAATGTATGCTCCCTTGCGCAGGTTCGCTTCAGCCCGGTTAAGGCCCAGTGCTTTAACGCGAATTTGGACCTCACCCCGACCTGGCGGCTGAACATCGACGTTCTCGATGCGGAGAACCTCAGGACCCCCATGCTCGTGGAATCGAATAACCCGTGCCATTCTAGCGTACCCCAAAATTGTTGAGTCAACTGAGACTTGCCAGCAGACCCAGCGCAAATAAATAGGATGCTGGGCAAAACAGTAGAAACTGAGAGTTTCGAAATGGACCGTCTTGCTAGCATGGCCGCGTTCGTAAAAGCCGTTGAGTTAGGAACGTTCGCGGCTGCAGCAGCTGCGCTTGATCTATCTGGGCCGATGGTCGGCAAACACGTCCGATTTCTCGAAGAACGTCTGGGTGTACGCCTCATCAACCGGACTACGCGCCGCCAGAGCCTGACCGAATTCGGGCGCGCCTACTATGAACGCTGCCGGACGGTTCTGGCCGAAGCAGAGGCTGCGGACGCATTGGCAGCGGATCAGCTATCCCAACCCTGTGGAAAGCTACGTGTCACTATGCCCGTGCTATTCGGCCGACGGTGCGTGACTCCAATCCTACTGACGCTTGCGCAGAAATATCCCGCTCTGGAGCTTGACATATCCTTCAGTGATCGCCTCGTCGACCTCGCCGAAGATGGTTATGATCTTGCCATCCGGACCGGCGACTTGGACAACAAAGCCGGAATGATTGCGCGGCGCATCGCGCGCCAGCGCATGATCGTCTGCGCATCGCCGTCCTATGTTGAGATGAACGGCCCGCCGCAGCAGATCGAGGATCTCGGCAAGCACAATGCCATCATCTATCGTCGGTCAGGCCGCATTCGCCCGTGGATCTTGCCGAGGAAGCACGGAGCCCCGGTGGAGATTACTCCCGTTAATCGGTTGAGACTGGATGACCTCGACGCGATAGCCGATGCAGCGGTCAGCGGTATGGGCTTGGCCTGGCTTCCCTACTGGCTGATTCGCGAACGCATTCGGGCAGGCACGCTAGTTCCCCTATTGGTGGATCAGCCTTCATTTCCTTACGACTGCCATGCTCTGTGGCTACAAACGCCACACCTACCACTCAAGGTACGTCTCGCAGTGGATGCATTGGCGACCGCTTTGCCCAAGCGTATGATGTGACACGAACACGCGCCTTGAGACACTGACAGAGGCCTCAAACTGATTCAATGTCGAGGGTGGTCAGGTACTACGCTTGCTGTGTGTTAACGTTCACGTGCCGCGGCTGTGTCACTACATAGAGGACGGCATTGGCGACATCTGCGGCTTCGAGTTACTCCATGTCGCCGAGCCGGCGCTGAGCGCTGTCGCGCACATCCTCGCAATGAGTCCGGCATTCACAGCGCCCAGCTCGATGCTGGTGACGCGGATGAGATCCTCTTCGTATCCATGGATGCCGCAATCGAAGCCTCTATCACGCGCTCCGCCGCTAGTTTGGGAGGGAGCTCGCCAGTGTCGGTCGGACTTCGTGATCTTGGGTGGGCTATCGCAACATCATAACCCCGAAGCCTTCGACGGGTTGCTGGCTGAAACAAGCGGAAGCGGCCGCGATTGCCAGACCAAGCAACCATCGTTTACGCAACCATCGCTGGACGTTCCGCCAGACCGAGCCGGAAATTGGACGCGCCGGAGGGGGAAGGGCGAAAGAGATCCTATTTTCCTTGGTGGCGGGGTCCGCTACATCGCGACACCCACTATTTGGGGAGCTCTGTTTTGATATCGACGGGCAGCGGTATCGACAGACTTGAATTGCAGGTGCGGAAGGAAGGCATGAAGAGCTGAACGCAGACCGGTAGGTCTCGTGTTACAGTGGTGGACGGGCTTCGGTCCTAATTGTCCGACTCGTCGCACAGCGTGCGACGTACGACCATTAAAAGCGTCGCACGAGACCCGGTTTGTTCTGCCGAGGAGTTTAAAAAAGCCCTTGCGGGCCAATCTCTTAAGGGTGGTGGGCGCACCAGGGCTCGAACCTGGGACCCGCTGATTAAGAGTCAGCTGCTCTACCAACTGAGCTATGCGCCCGGAACGGGCCCGGCAGACCTCGTTGCGAGGGCCGTCGTTTAGCAAAGCGATCCGGCGATGTCCAGCAAGCTGGATCAGGTTTTCCCGTGCTTTGGTGGGCCGCCCCGGAACAGGAAGAACCGCCGGATTCCGGCGATTCTTCCGATGGTTAGGTCACCAACCGGCGGGGTCAGAGCCGGCCGGAGCCATCGCGGTCACCCCGATCGTCGCGGTCAAAGCCGCGGTCGAAGCGGTGGCGGCGCCAGCCTTCACCCCCAAAGCGGCGGTCCATGTGGGTCAGGAGGGTGAGCCGGCGCTTCTGATTGTCGTCCAGCGTCTTGTAGAGCGGATCGGCGGCGTCGGCGATCTTCTTCAGCGCGGCGGCGCTGGCTGCCATGTTGTCGGCGCGCTCGCGGAGCCGGGCAACCAGATCCGGCTTCTGCTGCGCATCCGCGTTCTTCTCCGCCTCCATCCGCGCATTGGCGCGGTCGATCCGGAGCTTGGCGAAATCGCGCACCGCGGCCTCGACCGGCGGCCACAGCTTCTCCTGATCCGCCGTGAGCTTCAGCCCGGCGTGAACGGCGGCGATCCGGGCATCGAGGAAGGCCGCGCGGTCCTCCGGGTTCATCCGCATCTGGCCATGCATCCACGGACGATGCTGGGCGTAGGCGACGGTGGAGCCGGCGATGGCGAGCGCCGCGGCGCCGGCGAGCAGAACTTTCTTCATGCGAACCTCCTTTGAAGGTTGCCTGAAGATGAGACCGCCCTGTCCGCCCCGCAACTTACAGTTTGGACAGGGAGCGTTCCCTTACCAAGATGTAATCCGCCATCATTAAGCGTTCACAACATGCCGAGCGCACGCGGCAGCCACAGCGAGATTTCGGGAACGTAGGTGACGATGCCGAGGAAGATCAGCATGGTCAAAAGCCACGGCCACACCGCGATCGTCAGTTCCGTGATGCCCATCTTGGCGATGCCGGACGCGACATAGAGGTTGAGGCCGACAGGCGGATGGCACATGCCGACCTCCATGTTGACCACCATCAGGATGCCGAGATGCACCGGATGGATGCCGAGCTTGACCGCCACCGGAAACAGGATCGGCGCCATGATCAGCACGATCGAGGACGCCTCCATTACATTGCCGGCGAGCAGCAGCAGCAGGTTGACCACCAGCAGGAACATGATCCAGTCGACGCCCGCCCCGGTGATCCATGCCGCGATCTGCTGCGGGATGTTCTCGTTCGCCATCAGGAACGAGAACAGCACCGCGTTTGTGATGATGTAGAGGATCATCGCGCTCATGTTAGCCGAGCCGAGCAGCACCCTGGGCACGTCCTTCAGCGACATATCGCGATAGACGAAGACCGCGATGACGAAGGCGTACACCGCGCTGACGGCGGCGGCCTCCGTCGGCGTGAACATGCCGGCGTAGATGCCGCCGAGCACGATCACGATCAGCAGCAATCCCCAGACGCAGCGACGGAACGCGGTGAACCGCTCCGCCCAGCTTGCGCGCGGCAGCCGCGGATAGTCGTTGCGCCAGGCGCGATAGAATGTCGTCGTCCCCAATAGCGCGGCGAGCATCAAGCCGGGGATCACACCGGCGATGAACATCTGCCCGACGGACGCAGAGGAGACGCGATGGCCGGCCGGATCGAGCGCGATGCTGCCGCCGGTCGCGACGCAATAGATCACCATCACGATCGACGGCGGAATCAGGATGCCGAGCGCGCCGGAAGTCGTGATCACGCCCGCGCCGAAGCGCTTCGAAAATCCATGGCTCACCATCGCCGGCATCATGATCGAGCCGATCGCGATCACGGTCGCCGGTGACGAGCCCGACACCGCCGCAAACAGCGCGCAGGCCATGACGCCGGCGAGCCCCAGCCCGCCATACCAATGTCCGACCATCGCGGTCGCAAAAGCGATCATGCGGCGGGCGACGCCGCCATGGGTCAGGAAATTGCCGGCCAGAATGAAGAACGGGATCGCCATGATCTCGAAATTGTCGATGCCGGTGAACAGTTTCAGCGCCACCGATTCCGTCGGCACGTTGGTCATGGTGAAGATGAAGGTGAGCACGGTCAGACCGAGCGCGATCGAGATCGGCATGCCTGTCAGCATCAGGACAATCAGCAGGCCGAAGATGAAGAGGCTCGTCATCGCGTCACCTCGCCGGCACCGATCGCGGGCGCATCGACCTCGACGCCCTCGACGCGGGCATGATCGTGATGCGGAAGTTCACCGGTGCGGAAATAAGCCCAGGCAACCTGCAGGAAGCGGAAGCACATCAAATAGGAACCGAGCGGAATGCAGAGATAGACGAACCAGCTCGGTATCTCGAGATCAGGCGAGACCTGGTCGGTCTGCATCAGGCCGTAGACGAACTTTGCGCCCATGGTGCCGATCACGGCGGTGAAGAAGGCGCCGCAGAGCAGACCGAACAGCACCACGATGTTGCGCCACGGCGATCTGAGCTGGTTGACGACGACGTCGACGCCGACATGGATGCCGGTGCGCACGCCATAGGCCGCGCCGAACTTCGCCATCCACACGAACATGTAGATGCATAATTCCTGCGCCCAGGACAGGTTGATCGGGAACAGGATCGGGTAAAGCAAGGGAATGCCGATCAGATAGCGATGGCACACCGCCACGAAGATGATGAGAGTCGCGGCCGCCATCAGCGTCGCGATCAATATCTCCTCCAGCCGGTCGAGGATGCGGAGCAGTATCAATGTTCCCCCCGTCTACAGTGAATTCGTCATGGTGGGCTAAGGCGCGAAAGGCGTCTTCGCGCAGGCCGCCCGGGCATCCACAAAGACGTGGATGGCCGGGTCAAGCCCGGCCATGACGGAAGAGTACGCCCCAATCAACACGTCTCAGTTCGTCGCCCCCTTGGTCTCCTTGACGAATTCGTCGATCAAGCCCTGGCCGACGCGCTTGGCGACGTCCTTGTAGACCGGCTCCATCGCCTTGCGCATCGCCGCATCCTGCTCCGGCGTCAGCGCGATGATCTCGCTCTTGCCGGTCTTCTTGATCTCGGCGAGCGCGTCGTCGTTCTCCTTCTGCGACTGGCCGTTGCCGTAGACGGTGGCTTCCTTCATCGCCTTGTCGCACTGCTCGCGGATGTCGGGCGGCAGGCCCTCCCAGAACTTCTTGTTCACGACCACGATGTAGCCGATATAGCCGTGATTGGTGGTGGTGATGTACTTCTGCACCTCGTGCATTTTCTGGGTGTAGATGTTCGACCAGGTATTCTCCTGGCCGTCGACCACGCCGGTCTGCAGTGCCTGGTAGACCTCGGAGAACGCCATCACCTGGGGGATCGCGCCGAGGCTTCGGAACTGCGCCTCCAGCACCTTGGACGACTGGATTCGGAACTTCAGCCCCTTGTAGTCCGCCGGCTCGATCAGCTTCTTGTTGGCGCTCATCTGCTTGAAGCCGTTGTCCCAGTAAGCGAGACCGATCATGCCCTTCGGCTCGAGCAATTTCAGAAGTTTCGCGCCAAGCGGACCGTCGGTGACTTTGCGCAGCGTGGCAAGGTCGGGAAGGATGTAGGGCAGATCGAACACCTCGAACTCCTTGACCCCGATCGGGCCGAACTTGGAGTTCGACGGCGCCAGCATCTGGACCGCGCCGAGTTGCAGGGCCTCGAGCTCTTCCTTGTCTTTGTAAAGCTGCGAGTTCGGGTAGACCTCAACCTTCACCTTGCCATTGGTGTATTTCTCGGCGAGTTCCTTGAACTTCTCGGCCGCCTGCCCCTTCGGCGTGTTGGTTGCGACGACGTGACTGAACTTGATGACGATCGGATCGTCCGCCGCCGCCGGCCCGGCAAAAGCAATCCCCACGACCGATGCCGCAGCCAACATCCACTTACGCATGTTTCCTCCCGCTTCATTGCGGGGCGCGCCAATCACCCGCCCCAAGTTCTTGTATGCCACCAATACAGAGAAGCCGGCCAAATTGCCATTGCCCGTTAGCAGGGGCCCGATGATGGGCGCATGCTGCGCCGCAAAAGTGCGACGTTCTGTCCGGCATGCGCTCATTGGCCATCGTGCTGTCGCGTCTTGCCCACCGTCGTCCGTCGAAAGACGGCCGTAGGATGGGTAGAGCGCAGCGAAACCCATCGCGATGAAGCAAGCCTCACGAATGATGGGTTTCGCTTCGCTCTACCCATCCTACGATTCCACCGAACCTCGCATCGGTGTCGTCCCCGCGAAGGCGGGGACCCATAACCACAGGGAGTTGTTGCGGCGCGAGCAAGCGGTTGCAGCGGAGCACATCACATCTGCCTGTGGTTATGGGTCCCGGGTCAAGCCCGGGACGACGAGAGGAGAGATCACGATTCAAATTTCAAACAGCAGAGAGGATGTGAGTCGGCATTCTCGCGGCATGTATTGCCCGAGCTTTGCGTCTCGTTCCACCCTCTCATCGAACAGAGGGCGCAGGGAAAGCCGGGTGCTGGTTGCACCCGTGGGTCCCGTGCAACAAAAAGCACGGGGGTAGGACCACAGGTTCAACCGAAGCATTCCGGCTTTCCCTGCGCGATGGTGTTACGGTTTCCTTCGTGCTCTCCCCGGTGACCGGGCTTTTTTGCCACCGTCGTCCGCGGCAGCTCTTGCTGCTCGCGAGCTTAGCGCCAGCGTCGGGGCGCCAGGACCACACGACTTCGCCGTCCGCGTTACCTGCGCTCGTCAGTCGCACGCATCGCGTCCACCGCATCCCACCGCAACGTTCGTGACGATCGCGACCCGCCCCTCATTCGCCGTGAGACGCGCGGAGTTAAATCACTGATTTGCCCGACAGCGAAAGCGGAATGTTTTTCGCGCGAGGGCTGGACCGGGCAAATCACATTGATTCGCTTAAGGAAAATCGCGCGAACGATACGACGCCGTCATGCCCGGGCAAAAGCGCGAAGCGCGTCTTCGCGCAGATGTCCCGGGCATCCACGTCCTTTGCCTCCGTGCGCGGGAGAGAACGTGGATGGCCGGGGCAAGCCCGGCCATGACGAAGGAGAGGATTGCGCAATGCGTCCCTCAGTCATTCCGGGGCGATGCGATAGCATCGAGCTATGATGTGCAATTGCACATCAGAGAATCCATTTTTCCGCTTCCGTAAGTGGGCAAATGGATTCCGGGTTCGCGACTTCGTCGCGCCCCGGAATGACAGCGGTAGGTGTTTGGAGGCCGAGCGCCGTTTTATTCAAGTCTCACGAGCGCCCGGGTGAACCACTCACTGCCATCTTGCGATCGGCCCAAAGCTTGAGATCGCCCACCGTCAACATCTTCAGGAACGGATTGGCGGTGACCAGCTTCTCGCGGGTGGTGCGGCCTGTCACGTCGGCGGCGGCCATAAGCGAAGCCGCGTCGGCGTTTTCTGCTGCGGTCAGCAACGCCACCGCACCTGCCGGTCCGGCGAAATGCACGAGGTAGAGAGAACCCGGCGTGATCGGCAGGCCCCGCTTGCTCAGCATTGCGGCATTTCGCTCGATCGTGCGTGCGGTGATTTCCCGGGCAAGCCCGGTATCCCGACGCAGCTCCAGCACTTCCTTGTCGCTGCGTCCCTGGACCAGATCGCGTCGGTGTCTTCGAACGGCTTCAAGCCATGTGTCGTCGAGAAACTGAGCGGCTCCGGTCGCGCTCGAGCGTTTGTTCTTCGCATTCGCATCGCCGTTCGATTCAGCCGTGATGATGCGCTCGACCAGCGCCCTGATCGCGGCCTGGTCGATCGGTTCGTCCTTCAACGGAACGTCGCGAAACAACAACAGGCTTGCCGTGACGGCGAATGCGATCGCGACCGCCAGCAGGATGGCAATGGCTTCCACTGACCACCACTGCCGCGCCGGCACGATGGTCCGACGTTCATCCGGATCAGGCGGCCTGATTTCATCAGCACGGCCTGCCGGCTTCGACATGGGCATGGACGTAGGCATGGATCTGGGCATGGGGTGCCGCGGCCCGGTATCAGCCACCCCTTCGAAGGCAAAGGATTGTTGCGCTAGGTTTGACATCCCAGTGGCAGGCTCAATGCTTTGAACAGGCTGTCGAAGGCGCCGGGCTGACAGGACTTGGTCTCGACAGTTGGTTTCGAACGCGTGGTCTTTGCCGCCTCTTTGGCAATCTCGTGCTTGGGCAGTTGCTTGGGTCGAGGTTTCGGCAGCACGACAACGGGTTTTGCGGCTGGGACCGCGCGCGCAGGCGGCTCAACGATCGGCGCGGGTTCCGCCGCAGCCGCGGCGGATTGAACCGGCGGCGCGATTGGTTCGGGCGAGAATATCTGCTGAGCCGATGCCTGCTGTTGCGCGTGCGGGATTTCGAGCCGATCTGCTGCGGTCAGCGTATCGCCAGGGGCGGCGAAGCTCAGGGTTGCCTGAGCAAGCCCCGTCGCGACAGACTTTGTCGCGCGCGGGGGAGTCTGGATCTCCATCACCGCAAGCGTACCGAGGCCAACAAGGATGAGAGCCGCCCTCATCTGATCTCGCGCTTTCCGAACGAAAGTCCTCGATCACGCCGGGTAGGAATGGGTCCCGAGAATGCAAATGCAATTGCTAGGGTCCAATGAGGCGGCTTGGCGGCGGACGTGAACCCAGCCGGGACCTTGATCGGAAAAGATCTGGAGTAGGGTTAACGCGGGTCTGGGAGGTAGCCTGTTGGAACAATGGCCTGCCACAAAGAATAAAGATCCCTTAACTTGCGGTGAGGGTCGTCACGCAAGGATCGCAGCCATACCTCTCACTCCGGCAGGCCCGCTTTGCGCAAACCCTCGGCAATGCGCTGAAACTCGGCAAGGAAGGTGACATTGTCGGACCACCCGTTCCCATCCTGCAACCAAAGGGCAACAGTGTAATTCGGCCTGAGCCGACGGAGTTCGGTGACGGCAGCTCGAGCTTCGCGCTCGTGTCCAGTCAGCGCACTGGCGGCAGCGAGGTCTGCGTAGGCAATCCAGAGGGCGCTCACCGCGATGGAGCGGCGGCACCAATCGATCGCCTCTTCATATTGCCCGAGATGGCTGTGCGCATGACAGATGTAGAAGTACCACGTGCTCAGCAGCGGATCACGGGGGCTGAGCTGAATTGCCATTTGAAGCGGAGCAAAGGCCTCCGCGGAACGCCCGACGCGGATCTTGGCGGCACCGAGCGCACCATGGGCCGGGGCGAGGCTGGGATTGATTGCGATTGCCTCTTCGTACTCACTGACGGCGGACTCGACGTTCCGACCTCTGGCCCGCAGGATTTCTCCCTTTACAAAATGTGCCATTGCGTCACTGGGAAACTTTGACAGGACCTGCCCCACAGCGTTCTCGGCACGTTGCAGTTGGTCCGCCGGCGCGTTGCTCCAGCGATAGTTGACCTCCATGGCCAGAGCATCTGCCAGGCCCACCAGCGCCTTGGGGAAGCCGAAATCGATCTGAAGCGCGCGCTCAAAAAGGGTGCGAGACTGCGCCAACTGCTCGCGCGAATAGGGCTGATTCAGCACAGCCCACCCGCGCATCGTGAGATCGACTGCGTCCGGCCTGTTCGGTCGCGCAAGCTCCGCGTCGCGGCTTTCCTGGTTAATCAGTTCAAGATCAAACCGCCGGGCCAGCCGTCCGGTGATGATGTCCTGAAGTTGCATCGACTTTGACCAGTCTCCGTCGACGCGCTCCGACCAGACCTCGGCGCCGGTCCGGGCATCGATCAGCCGGGCATGGATTCGAACCATCGTCTCGGTCCTGCGCAGGCTGCCGTCGAGAACATAACGAACGCCAAGTTCGCGGCCAGCGCGCTTTGGGTCGACGTTCTTGTAGGCGCGGGCTGTGTTGGGTGCGATCACGAAGCTGTCCTGGATCCGTGAGAGATCGGCGCTCAGATCGTCAGTGAGGGCTTCCGCAAAGTAATCCTGCTCGGGCTCGTTGCTTAAATTTGTGAATGGCAGCACGACAATCGACAAGCGATGCTCCTGCGGCTGCGGCTCGCCTCCCCGAAGATACCAATAAGCCGCACCGCCGCTGGTCATGAGAAAGACCAGTGCTGTCATCAGAGCCGTTCGAACGTGCCGTGCACCAAGCATCCGCCGCAGGCGTAACGGAAAGACAGCAATCGGAGACGAAACCATCGGCGGCGTGTCGGAGAGCGGCGACGAACACGGTGAGCTCATCGCTGGATCGCTCGGCCGTATTCGATAGACGCGCACGGGCCGAGCGATATTCTTGAGCTGCTGCTCGCCGGTGTCCTCCAATGGAATGTCGAGCTTGCCCCGCGCATCCTCCTGCACGCGGGCGGACACACAGATGCCTCCAGGCTCGGCGAGCGTTTGCAAGCGTGCAGCCACGTTGACCCCATCACCGAAGATGTCGCCTCTCTCGATGACGATATCTCCCTGATGAATACCGATCCGGAACTCGATGCGCTTGTCTTGGGGTAGCCCGGCATTTCGCTCAGCCATGCACCGTTGGACCTCAACAGCGCAGCGGAGTGCGTCGATTACGCTTGCGAACTCGGCCAGCAGGCCGTCCCCGGTGGTCTTCACGACCCGGCCACGATGCTTAGCAATCTTGGGAGCCACAAGCTCACGGTGGAGGAGCTTGAAGTGGGCAAGGGTGCCCTCCTCGTCGGCGCCGACCAGACGGCTATAACCCGCGACGTCTGTAGCCAGGACCGCCGCGAGTCTTCGTCGGACTCGCTCCCGCTCCACGCCTAGTCCTCCTCAGGAGGTACCTGGTGGAGATTACCACAAGTTCCCGGCTGCGGGATATCGGCTTATGCGCCGCGCATTTTCGGTTCTGAATTCTGTCATTCCGGGGCGATGCCACCGGGTCCGCGCGAAGCGCGGCCCGATGACAGGCTCTGCATCGAGCCCGGAATCCATTCCTCCGCCTGCGCTTGAGGCCCGATGGATTCTCTGATGTGCAATTGCACATCATAGCTCGCGCTGACGCGCGCCCCGGAATGACGGCGGTGGGCGTGGCGGAAGGGATGGCGGATTACGCCTTGCGCATTCGCTCTTCGAGCGAAGACGCAAGGCTAATCCGCCCTACGATTCTCTTAGCCCGCAACCGCCGCCGGGATGTCGCGCTGGCGCTTCATGACGATCTTGTTGAGGGCGCCGAGATAGGCCTTTGCCGAGGCGACCAGCGTGTCCGGGTCGGCGGCGCGGGCGGTCATGGAGCGGCCGTCGTGGGCAAGGCGCACCGAGACTTCAGCTTGCGCGTCGGTGCCTTCGGTCACCGCGTGCACCTGGTAGAGCTCCAGCCTGGCGTCGTGCGGCACCAGGCGCTTGATGCAGTTGAAGACGGCATCGACCGGGCCGTTGCCCTCGGCTTCCTCGATCCGGGTCTGGCCGTCGACATCCAGCTTCATGGTCGCGCGCTGCGGGCCATGGGTGCCGGCGATCACGGTCAGCGAGGTCAGCTTGATACGGTCGTGGGCGGCCGCGATCTCCTCGTCGAGCAGCGCCTCGATGTCCTCGTCGTAGATGTCCTTCTTGCGGTCGGCCAGCGCCTTCATCCGCGCGAACGCATCCTCGAGCTGGTTCGGGCCCAACTTATAGCCCATCTCCTCCAGCTTATGGACGAAGGCATGGCGGCCGGAGTGCTTGCCGAGCACCAGCGACGACTGCTTCAACCCGACCATCTCAGGCCGCATGATCTCGTAGGTGGAGGCATCCTTCAGCACGCCGTCCTGGTGGATGCCGCTCTCATGCGCGAACGCGTTACGGCCGACAATGGCCTTGTTGTACTGGACCGGGAACGAGGTCGCCGCCGACACCAGCTTGGAGGCGCGCGTCAGTTGCGTGGTGTCGATCCTGTTCCAGTACGGAAACTTGTCGTTGCGTACATTGATCGCCATCACGATCTCTTCGAGCGCCGCGTTGCCGGCGCGCTCGCCGATGCCGTTGACGGTGCATTCGACCTGGCGCGCACCGCCGACGATGCCGGCCAGCGAGTTGGCCACCGCCATGCCGAGATCGTTATGGCAGTGGACCGAGAAGATCGCCTTGTCGGAGTTCGGCACCCGCTCGATCAACGTGCGCATGAAGTGGGTGTACTCGTCGGGCGTGGTGTAGCCGACGGTGTCGGGGATGTTCACCGTGGTGGCGCCGGCCTTGATGACGGCTTCCACGATACGGCAGAGGAAATCCATCTCGCTGCGGGTGCCGTCCTCGGCCGACCATTCGACATCGTCGATCTGGTTGCGGGCGCGGCTGACATTGGCGATCGAGGTCTCGATCACCTGCTCCGGGGTCATGTTCAGCTTGACCCGCATGTGCAGCGGCGAGGTCGCGATGACAGTGTGGACGCGGCCGCGCTTGGCAAATTTCACCGCTTCCGCGCAGCGGTCGATGTCCTTCGGATGGGCGCGGGACAGGCCGGCGATGACGGCATTCTTGGAGCGGCGGGCGATCTCGCTGACCGCCTGGAAGTCGCCCTCCGAGGTGATGGGGAAGCCGGCCTCGATGACGTCGACGCCCATATCGTCGAGCAGTTCGGCGACCTCGAGCTTTTCCTCGAAGGTCATGGTGGCGCCGGGGCACTGCTCGCCGTCACGCAGCGTGGTGTCGAAAATGATTACGCGGTCCTTCTCGGACTTGTTGGCGGTGGTCATCTGCAAAGTTCCTTTGGGTCGGTCGCGCTATCTTATCACTGAGCGCTGAAGGGTTTCTGTCGTTCTCGCGCAACCCCTGAGTGCCCAGGCGCAACCGCCCAGACGGCCCTCAGGGGCCGATAAGAAGCAGAAGCCCGCCAAGAAGGAGGGTCGGCAGCGACGCAGCCGGAATCGCGGGGGCGGCTTGGGCCGTTCCCGTCAGAATTCCATCGATTTCGCTGCGAATCAGCATTGCCGGTACCCTTTGGAGGCCCAAATCCTCGGCCAAAACCATTGATGGTTGGTTGCCGAGGCCACCTCCGGCGGTGTTTCTAGACGAAGAGAGCGGCCGCCCGCAACGGTAAAAAGATGGTCAATGGGGCTGACCTAAATATCCGGCCCCCGCCGCCACGCGGCTTCGCAGCCGTCAAGCCATCGTACTCCGTCATGCCCGGCCTTGTTCCGGGCATCCACGTTCTTTGCTGCCACGGCAAGGACGTGGATGGCCGGGACAAGCCCGGCCATGACGGCTGAGACCTACTTCGCCCTGTTTCCTGCCTTCGCCTTCTTCCCCGCCCCGCCCTTGCCTTCCGCCAGGAGGGCCTCGCGGACGCGTTTGAATTCGCTGCGCTCGGACTCGTCGACCTTCGGGAAATGCAGATCGAGCTTCTCGAGTGCGCTGACGATGGTGGAGCCGATCACCACGCGGGCGAACCATTTGTGGTCGGCCGGCACGACATGCCAGGGCGCGGCGCGGGTTGCGGTGTGGCGGATCATGTCCTGGTAGGCGGCCATGTAGCGCGGCCACAGCGCGCGCTCATTGATGTCGGCCATCGAGAACTTCCAGTTCTTCGACGGCTCCTCCAGCCGCTCCAGGAAGCGCGCGCGCTGCTCCTGCCGGGAGACGTTGAGGAAGAACTTCAGGACCACGATGCCGTTGCGCGAGAGGTAGCGCTCGATCGCCGAGATGTCCTCGAAGCGTTCGCGCCAGATGTTCTTGGTCACCAGCCGCGACGGAATCTTCTGCTTGGCGAGGATTTCGGAATGCACACGCACCACCAGGCATTCCTCATAATAGGAGCGGTTGAAGATGCCGATGCGGCCGCGCTCGGGCAACGCGATCATCGAACGCCACATGAAATCGTGGTCGAGCTCCTTGGACGACGGCTCCTTGAACGAGGTGACCTCGCAGCCCTGCGGATTGACGCCCTCGAACACACTCTTGATCGCGGAATCCTTGCCCGCGGCATCCATACCCTGGAAGATCAGAAGCAGCGACCAGCGGTCCTGGGCGTAGAGCTTCTCCTGGAAATCGTTCAGCCGCCTGCGATTGGCCTCGATGATCTCTTCACCCGCTGTCTTGTCGATGCCGCCCTTCTCATTGGTCTTGAGCGATTTGAGGTGAAACTGCTCCGACCCGTCGATGCGGAACGGTGACACAAAAGGTTTCAGCTCGTCAGCCAGCAGCTTCGATTTCTTGCCCATGGGCCCTTTCTTACCTGCTCAGATGCATCTCGATGAAAGCGGTGACGAAGCGCGGCATCGCGGCAGTGAGGTCGCTAAAATCCCGCACCAGATGGATCGCCGCCAATTCGGGGTCTTCCTGCGAGGCGAGA
Organism: Bradyrhizobium sp. Leo78; assembly: GCF_059512425.1. NCBI lineage: Bacteria > Pseudomonadati > Pseudomonadota > Alphaproteobacteria > Hyphomicrobiales > Nitrobacteraceae > Bradyrhizobium > Bradyrhizobium sp. Leo78. The sequence goes on along the minus strand of NZ_JCAMOT010000036.1, from coordinate 56,127 downwards.
TTGTTTTCGATCCGCGCGCGCAAGGCATCGCCGGACATGTCGACATAGAGGACCCGCATCATGGCGATGGCGACGCCGGTGAAGACGCAATCCCAATGCGCATCGGGACGATAGTCGGCAGCAGTGAGCCCGGTCTCCTCCTCCACCTCGCGTGCGACGCTGCTGGCAATATCGAGCGCCTCGCCCCTGATGTCATCGAGATCAGGCGTGCCCGACGGGAAGTAGACCCGTCCGGGGTTGGAGGTGTGATGGCCCATTTCGCCAAGCACGAACGCGCCGTCGCTTGCCAGCAGCGCGCCCATGCCAAAGCCGTTGAACACGCCCCTATCGGGAAAGCCCCAGTCGCGCCAGGCGAGGAAGCTCGCAAAATCGGTCTCGAAATAGCTCGCGCTCAGGCGCTCGCCTTCGAACGTGGCACTGCGGCCCAGCAGAACACGGCCGTTCCAGAGGTTTGGCCGCTCGCGCTGCGCCTCGGCGAAATGCGCATCGATCTCGGCGCGGCGTTCTTGTGCGAACGGCCACGCCCATGGCTGCACCTTGAGATCGAGCGCGGTAACGCGATGAATGGAAGGTGGCGTCATTGACGAGGGCTTACTTCGCACCCTGCCCTGTGGTCTTCGCCTGCTCGACCAGTCGGTTGGTGTAGGTCTTGCTGACGTCGATATTGGCCTTGGCGACTTCCGGCGAACCCTCGCTGAACACCGCCAGCACCGCGTCGGCGCCCTTCGGATCCATCTTGCCGGTCTCCGAATACATCGGGATCGTGTTCTTCAGCGCGGCGAGATAGAGCGCCTTGTTCTTGCCGACGATCTCGTCGGGCATCTTGGCCATGATGTCTTCCGCCGAATGCGAATGGATCCAGGCGAGCGTGGCAAGGATCGCGTTGGTGAGCGCCTGCGCTTCCTTCTCATGCGACTTGACCCAGGCCGCGGTCGAGTAGAGCGCGCCGCCCGGATATTCGCCGCCGAACACCGCGAGCGTATCGTGCTGGGTGCGGGTGTCGCTCAGGATCTTCAGGTCGGCATGGCTGCCCTGCAGCACGGTGACGGAGGGATCGAGCATCACGGCGGCATCGATCTGGCCCTGCTCCATCGCCGCGACCGCCGTCGCGCCCAGGCCGACGCCGATCACGGAGGCGCTGGTGGGATCAAGCCCGTTCTTCTTGAGCAGATATTTCAGGAAGAAATCAGTCGAGGAGCCGGGCGCGCTGACGCCGATCTTCTTGCCGGCGAGATCCTTGATCGAATTGATCTCTGACGTGTGCTTGGGCGACACCACCAGCACCAGGCCGGGATAGCGGTCATAGACCACGAAAGCCTGCAATTCCTGCCGCTTGGCGGCGAGGTTGACGCAGTGATCGAAATAGCCGGAGACGACATCGGCGCTGCCGCCGAGCACGGCTTTCAGCGCATCCGAACCGCCCTTGAGATCGACCAGTTCGACCGCAAGCCCCGCCTTCTCATATTCGCCGAGCTGCTTGGCCAGCACCGTCGGCAGATAGCACAGGCAGGCGCCGCCGCCGACCGCGATCGTGACCTTGCTTTGCGCTGCGGCAAGAGATGACGTCAGCACCAGCGCCAGCAGCACGCCGGCCAGGTGGCCGAACAGTTTCCTCATGATCGTCTCCGTTCCGTTGGGAGCAAGATAAAGCAGCACGCGGGCGTTGAGAAGGCTCCGCCGTCATTGCGAAACGCGGTCCCGTAGGGTGGGCAAAGCGCAGCGTGCCCACCATCTACGGTCGGTGCAAGAAAGGGTGGGCACGCTGCGCTTTGCCCACCCTACGCTTCGCGCGCCGCCGTCGGTCGCCAAACCAGCAGGCGTCGTTCGACCAGCGTCACGGCCATGTCGATCAGGATCACGAAAGCCGACAGCACGAACATGCCCGCGAAGACGCCGGCGACGTCGAACACGCCCTCGGCCTGCTGGATCAGATAGCCGAGGCCGGCGGCGGCGCCGAGATATTCGCCGACGACGGCGCCGACCACCGCAAAGCCGACGGACGTATGCAGCGAGGAGAACATCCACGACAGCGCCGAGGGCCAATAGACATGCCGCATCAATTGCCGCTCGCTCATGCCCAGCATGCGGCCATTGTCGAGCACGGTCGTGCTCACTTCCTTGACGCCCTGATAGACGTTGAAGAACACGATGAAGAAGACGAGGGTGACGCCGAGCGCGACCTTGGACCAGATGCCGAGGCCGAACCATAGCGCGAAGATCGGCGCCAGCACGACGCGCGGCAGCGCGTTCGTCATCTTCACGTAAGGATCGAACACGGCCGCGACGCGCGGCTGGCGCGCGAACCAGAAGCCAACCAGAACGCCGAGGGACGAGCCGATCACGAAAGCGAGGATCGATTCCCACAGCGTGATCGCAAGATGCTTCCAGATCACGCCGGTCGAGAACCATTTGACGATCTGGTCGAAGACGTCGATGGGATTGGAGAAGAAGAACGGCGGCAGCAGGATGCGGCCGAACAGCGGGACTGTGGTAAAGACCTGCCACAGCGCCAGCGCGACGACGGCGACCAGGACCTGGCAGAGCAAGAGCGCAGCGCGGGACATCACTCGGCTCCCGCGGCTTGCGATGATTGCGCGTAACCCTTCATCACCTCTTCCTTCAGCACGCCCCAGATTTCGCGATGCAATTCGTGAAACTGCTTGTCCAACCGCACCTCGAAGATGTCGCGCGGGCGCGGCAGTTCCACGCGCCAGTCGCCGATGATGCGCGAGGAAGGGCCGGCCGACATGATGACGACCCGGTCGGCGAGCGCGATCGCCTCCTCCAGGTCATGGGTGACGAACAGCACCGCCTTGCGGTCGGCAGTCCAGAGTTCGAGCAGCAGATTGCCCATCACCTGCCGGGTCTGGGCATCGAGCGGGCCGAACGGCTCGTCCATCAGGAGGATCTTTGGATCGCGGATCAGCACCTGCGCAAGGCCGACGCGCTTGCGCTGGCCGCCCGAGAGCATGTGTGGATAGCGGTTTGCGAATGCGCCAAGCCCGACCGAGGTCAGCCAGGCCTGCGCCTGTTCCAGCGCCTTCGCCCGCGGCGTGCCCTTGATCTCGAGCCCGATCGCGACATTGTCGATCGCGGTCTTCCAGGGGAATAGCGCATCGGCCTGGAACAGGTAGCCGGCGTCGCGGTTCAACCCTGTGAGCGGCTGGTCGAAGATCCTGACCGCGCCCGCGGCCGGCTTGAGCAGGCCGGCGGCCACGTTCAGCAAGGTCGACTTGCCGCAGCCGGTGGGACCTACGATCGCGACGAATTCGCCATGCGCGACCGCAAGGCGCGCCTTCTCGACGGCGGTATAGACGCGGGCATTGGCGAGGCGAAACGCCACCGTCGCATCCTCGAGCGCCACCGCTGTGGGCCTGGCTGTGGGCTTGGCCTTGTCCACCACGTTCCCTCCCTGTTCGGGAGGATGCCTTAGCCTCTCGCGCGGACAAGTTCAACGCAGCATCGCGACGTGCTAGTTGAACTGTGATCTCTTAAGGCAGGGCCAGCGCGAGGTTTGAACGGCATTGTCCAACGGACCACTCATTGCCTACACCAAGGTCGGCAAGACCTTCGCCAATGGCGGCGTGGTCGCGGTCGACGACGTCTCGCTTGATGTCGCCGAGGGCGAGTTCCTTGCCATCGTCGGCGGCTCCGGCTCGGGCAAGACCACCTTGCTGCGGCTCGCCAACCGGCTGATCGAGGCCGACAGCGGCAGCGTCACGGTCGAGGGCGAGGACGTGCGCAATGTCGATCCGATCGGCCTGCGGCGGCGCATCGGCTATGTCTTCCAGAGCGGCGGCCTGTTTCCGCATCTTTCCGTCGGCGCCAATATCGGCATCACGCCGAAGCTGCTCGGCTGGCCGGCGGCGGAGATCGCAGCACGCATCGACGAACTGCTCGAACTGGTGCAACTCGACGGCGGGCAATATCGGGAGCGGCTGCCGAGCGAGCTCTCCGGCGGGCAGCGGCAGCGCGTCGGCGTCGCGCGGGCGCTGGCCGCACGACCCCGCATCGTGCTGATGGACGAACCGTTCGGGGCGCTCGATCCCCTCACCCGCGACGCGCTCGGCGATGATTTCCGCGAATTGCATCGCAGGCTCAAATTGACCACGATCATGATCACCCATGACATGACGGAAGCGCTGCTGCTCGCCGACCGCGTCGCTGTCATGCACGAAGGCAGGCTGCTGGCGCAGGGCACCCCAGCGGAGCTTTCCGAAAGCAACGATCCTTACGTCGAAAAACTCCTGCACACGCCGCGGCGGCAGGCGGAACGGCTCGGCAAATTGCTGCCACGGGACGGCGCCACATGAACCTGTTTTCCGATCCGCGCTGGAGCGAAGCGCTCGCGCATCTGCCCGATTATCTCGGCAACCATGTGCGCGTAAGCCTCGCCGCGCTCGCGCTCGGGCTGATCGTCAGCCTGCCGCTGGCGATCCTCGCACGCAACCGGCCAGTACTGCGCGGCGCGCTGCTCGGCTTTGCTTCTATCGTGCAGACCGTGCCGGGGCTGGCGCTGCTGGCGCTGTTCTATCCGCTGCTATTGGTGCTCGCGGCGCTGACGCGGTCCTGGTTCGGCTTCGATTTCTCCGCCTTCGGATTTCTGCCGGCGGTGCTGGCGCTCGCGCTCTATTCGATGCTGCCGGTGCTCCGCAACACCATCACCGGCCTGTCGGGCGTCGACCCGGCGCTGGCGGAGGCGGCGCAGGGCGTCGGCATGACGGAACGGCAATCGCTGTTCATGGTGGAGCTGCCGCTGGCGCTGCCGGTGATGATGGCGGGCATCCGCACCGCGGCGGTGTGGGTGATCGGCACCGCGACGCTGTCGACGCCGATCGGGCAGACCAGCCTCGGCAATTATATCTTTGCGGGACTGCAGACCCAAAACTGGGTGTTCGTCGTGTTCGGCTGCCTCGCCGCCGCCGCGCTCGCGCTCGCCGTCGACCAGCTGCTGGCGCTGATCGAGAACGGCCTGCGCCACCGCAGCCGGCTGCGTGCCGCGCTCGGCGGCGTCGGCATCGCGGCGCTGGTCGCTGCGACGCTGGTGCCTGCGATGGCGCGCTCGGCATCGAGCTATGTCGTCGGCGCGAAAACCTTCACCGAGCAATATGTGCTGGCAGCCCTGATCGCGCAGCGGCTAAACGCGGACGGCCTCACCGCCACCACGCGCGCAGGCCTCGGCTCCAGCGTGATCTTCGATGCGCTGAAAGCCGGCGATATCGACGTCTATGTCGACTATTCCGGCACGCTATGGGCCAACCAGTTCCACCACACCGACATCCGGCCGCGCGAAGAGCTGCTCGCCGACTTGAAGTCGATCCTGGCGAAACAGGACGTCACCCTGCTCGGCGACCTCGGCTTTGCGAACGCCTACGCCCTCATCATGCCGAAGCAGCGCGCGGAAGCGCTCGGCATCCATACCATCGCCGATCTCGCCGCGCTTGCGCCGTCACTGTCGATCGCCGGCGATTACGAATTCTTCTCGCGGCCGGAATGGGCCGGTATCAAAGCGGCCTATGGATTATCGTTCCGCACGCTACGACAGATGCAGCCGGATTTCATGTATGCCGCCGTCGCCTCCGGCGAGGTCGACGTGATCGCGGGCTATACCAGCGACGGGCTGATCGCGAAATATGATCTCATGGTGCTCGGCGATCCCAAGCACGCGATCCCGCCCTATGACGCAGTGATGCTGCTGGCGCCCAAGCGCAAGGATGACACCAAGCTGCGCGCGGCATTGCAGCCATTGCTCGGGCGGATCGACATCGCGACGATGCGGGAAGCGAATCTGCGCGCCGCCGGCAATGATGGCTCGTCCTCGCCGGACGCCGTCGCGCGCTGGCTGTGGGAGCGGATCGGGGGGAAGTGAGGATCTGTAGGATGGGTAGAGCGAAGCGAAACCTATCATTCGGGCGGCTTGTCGAGAAGCTGATGGGTTTCGCTTCGCTCTACCCATCCTACGCCGCTCCACGCTGGACTCTCATAGCCCCTTGATCACACCCGCGTCGATCAGGAGGCGGTTGAAGCGGCGGGCCTCGGCGCCGTCCTTGCAGGCATAGAACAGGCCGTTGCAGCGGAGCATGATGTGCTTCTGCTCCTCGAACGAGGGATCGAGCGGAATGCCGGCGGCTTCCTGGATCACCAGCGGCAGATAGGCCGCATCGATCGTGTCCATCACGGCCGCTGATTTCACCGGTTCGAAATTGATGGCGTCGATCGCGTAATAGGTCGCGAAATAGCGCGGGTCATACGTCTCGAGCTTCTTGCCGATGCCGGCCGCATCGAGGCTCGGGTCGAGAAGATGCGGCGCGAATTCCGGCTGGTGATCGCCGTAGCGAACGATCAGGAACGGCTGCGCCGGAAACTTCTTCTTCAGTCCCGCGACAAAGGCGGCGTAGTCAGTCGCGCTCATCGCCTGCCGGCGCAGATATTCATCGATGACGGGCGCGTTGCCGAGCGGGCGCCAGGACGGCGTCAGGTCGGGGCGCAACGGCGTCTTCCACGGGAAATGGTTGGCGGCGAGATAGACGAAGGTGAACTGCGGCGCGTCGGGCGGCTGCTCGGCCATCAGCCGCAGCGCCTTGTCGTAGAAAAAGCGGTCGGGCTCGACATCCTTGGCGCGGAGATCGCGCGCATCGTAGAAGCGCTGGATGCCGGTCGTGGCCTGGAAGCTGCGCGCGCTCATGAACGCGCCGAACGCCGGATAGAGCGAAAGCGTGTTGTAGCCGCAGCGGCGGAGCGCAAGCGGCAGCCCGCGCTCGACGCGGCCGGAGGCGATGCGGGTGACGAAATAGGCGAAACGGCCGAAGGAGCGCGAGGAGAGCCCGGCGAGCACGTTGTATTCGGTGAACCAGCTCGGCCCGCCATTGCTCTCGGCCAGGAATTTTCGCTCGACGCCGTCATAGGACCTGAACTGCGCGCCGTAGCCCGGCGGCACCTTGACGCCTTCGGCCGCGCGGATATCAAAGCTCGATTCATCGTGGATCAGGATGATGTTCGGCCGGCGGCCGGCCGGATGGCAGGAGTCCACCAGCGGAATCTTGAGGTGCTCGCTCGCGACCGCGTCCGACTCCATGAAGCCATAGTTGATGAAATCGGAAGCCGCCGTGACGGCGGAGCGGGCGAATTTCGAGAGATAGCCGTCGTCGTAATAGCCGCGCCAATCCTCGTCCGGCCAGGTGACGGCATATCCTGCCAGTGCGGCAAGGCACGCCAATTTGCAGGCCAGCGCCGGCAGGCGGCGGACGCGGAACGGATCGAGCCACCACAGCGCATACATCAAGGGCAGCGTGACGGCGCCTGCGCCGATCAGCGACCAGCGCAGGTTCGGGAAGATTGTCAGCAGGAAGGACGCGGTGTCGTGGTCGACCACCATCAGGTCGACGAAGTTCGCAGTCATCTGCACGACTTCGTGCTTGAACCGCGAGAGCAGCACCAGCGCCACCACCAGCGTCAGCGACAGCGCCCCCGATAGCGCCGGCCGCCGCAGCAGCGCGATGAAGAAGAAGTTCAGGATGCCCCAGGACAACAGGAAGCAGAGTCGCGAGCCGAAATCGGTCTCGGTCTGCACCATGATCCCGAGCGCCGCCATCTGTGGCGCAGCGACGGCGAGCAGCCGCCAGATGCCGATCGCGGCCAAGCCGCCCGCGATCGCAGCAATCGAAGAGCCTTGATTTGGCGCGGGCGCCATGGGTGACGACGCAACATTCCCCGGCGCGGTAGTTCGCCTTGGCTGGAGGTGACCAGGAGGCGGACGACGCAGCCGGAACCCGCGTCGCGTCACAAAACCGTAATGTAAGCGTCATGAATGCGCAATGAATTTGCGGCGACGGCGTGACGCCGCGCGGTTCAGCGCTTCGCGATCCCGTCGATGAAGAGATCGATGATCGCCTCCGCGGTACGTTCGGCATCGTCATCCGCGACGCCCCAGCGCGGGAAATGACCGTCGATGTTCATGCGGGCAAAGCCATAGACCAGCGCGCGGCCGGCGATCTGAACCTGCTTCAGGTCGGACGCGCGGAGCTGGCCTTGGACAAAGGCTTCCGCCAGCGTCCGTTCAGTCAGCGCAATCAGCTCGGCATTGTCGCGCGAAACCCCGCCCGACCGGTCATGATCAAAAAAGCGGCGGCTGGAGATGATCTCGAAATGGGCTGGGTTCTTCATCGCCCAGCGCACATAGGCCAATCCGAGCGCGCGAAACCGCGCTAAGGGGTCGCCGGCCGAAGCAGTATCCAGCGCCGCCTGGATCTCGGCCCGAAAACGCCGCTGCGCCTCTTCCGCCACCGCGTTCATCAGCGCGTCGCGGCTCGGAAAATGACGGAACGGAGCGCCCGGCGAGACCCCGGCGCGGCGCGCCGCCTCGCGCACGCTGACGGCGTCCGGCCCGCCCTCGTCCACCAATTGCAGCGCGGCGTGGACCAGCGCGTGCCGGAGGTCGCCGTGGTGATAGGGCTTCGCGACGGCCGCGGACGGATTGCGGCGGCGCGGCTTTGCGGCTGAGGATTTCGTGGCGCGACGCATGTCTTTCCCTAACATCACCGGGTCGCGAATGTAAGCGGTGATTACACGGATTGACCACATCTCGGCAGGCAATGTAACCAGTGATTACATACAACAACAGCAGGGAGGCGAAACATGCCGATGGGGCCACGCTGGTTCGAAGGGTGGCGGCTGTTCGCCATCCTCACATCGATCCTGGTCGCGCTCAGCCTCTGGATCGCTGGCATGCGACAGTTCGAGGTCGACGGCGTCAGGATGGTGATCCGCTTCACGGCGCGGACTTCGCTGTTGTTGTTCTGCCTTGCCTTCTCGGCGTCCGCGCTGGCGCAGTTCTGGCCGAACGCCTGGACGCGCTGGCAGCGCCGCAACCGCCGTGCACTCGGCGTCAGCTTCGCGGCATCACACGCCATCCATGCTGCAGCGATCGGCTGCTTCGCGCTGATGGACCCAGCCGGCTATGCGGCTGCGACCTCGGCCGCGTCCTACATCTTCGGCGGCATCGCTTACGCCTTCATCATCGCGATGACGGCAACCTCATTCGACCGCACCGCGGCTGCACTCGGCGCACGCGCCTGGCGGACGCTGCACCTGGTCGGCGGCTATTATCTTCTGGTGCAGTTCACGGTCTCATTCGGCAAGCGGATTCCGGAGATGCCGCTTTATGCGCTGTTCCTGATCCCGCTCATAGCGGTGTTCGGCTTGCGAATGATCGCGATGGCATCAAGGCGGACGCCGCGCGCCATCGAGGCCTGATGGCTTAAACCACGCTCATAAAGCGTGACGCAACGAAGCTAATGTCCGCTTGCCACTAAAAGCGACGCAGTTGCTGCGCAACAGCGAAATGACGCGATGGGCCGGAACGCGACATGGCCCTGAGGGCTGGCCTTCTTAGCTGCGCCACCAGAAGGGCGGTGACACCGTTTGTCGAAGGCGGTCATATATAGTGATGCGCACTCTGGGCTATCTGATATTCTCAGCGCAGGCCCGTCCCCGGCTGCGACGACCAGCATTGGACGGCGTCTGGCACGGGAGGTGATCTTGGTGCGCAACTGGGCAAAGAGTCGAACGCGAGGTCGCAAGCTTCATTCGACCGGCGCGAAGGCGCGCGCTGGTCGAGCTAGCAAAAGCCGCGCCGATCTCGAACGACAGCTTAAAACATGCAAACAGGAGATCGCTAACGCGCGGGAGCGCCTAGTCGAGGCTACGAAGCAGCAAACTGCCACCTCCGAGATGCTGCGCATCATCTCGGATTCGCCGCTTCAGTCGGTGCTGGACGCGGTGGCCGAACATGCCGCACGCCTGTGCGACTCGAATAATGCCGAGATCTATCGCCTGGATAACAACGTTCTCCGCTTGGTGGCTTCATACGGAGAACTTCCGGTGCATATTCAAGCCCGTGGGGGATTTCCCGCAAATCGCGACAGGGTGATAGGACGAGCTGTATGTGATCGGCGGTCGGTCCATGTCCACGATCTCGCCGCCGAGGATAGCGAGTACCCGATGGGCAGCAGTGACGCAAAACGCCAGGGCCATCGCACCACACTCGGAACACCGTTGCTGCGCGAGCGCACCCCCATTGGAGTAATTCTGTTCCGGCGATGGGAGGTCCGACCATTCTCCGACAACCAGATCGCGCTTCTCGAGACCTTTGCCGACCAGGCGGCGATCGCGATCGAAAACGTGCGCCTGCTCGAAGCCGAGAAGCAACGCGCACAGGCGCTTGCGCACGCCAACCGCGATCTCGCACAACGCGAAGCGAAGGTACGGCGTCTGGTCGACGCCAACATCATTGGCATCTTCATTTTTGATCTTGAGGGTCGCATTGTGGAGGCCAACGACGCATTCCTACAGATGGTGGGATACGATCAGGAGGATTTCGTCGCGGGTAGCGTTCGCTGGGCGGACCTCACCCCACCGGAATGGCGCGACCGCGATGAGCGGGCGGTGACCGAGCTAAAGAAGACCGGAACGGTCCAACCGTACGAGAGGGAGTATTTCCGCAAGGACGGCAGCCGAGTGCCGATACTGATTGGCTCGGCCGCGTTCGACGAACAACGAGGCCATGGCGTCGCTTTCGTACTCGATCTGACCGAGCGCAAGCAGGCCGAAGCAGAAGCGCGACAAAGTGAACAGAAATACCGCGAGATGCAGACAGAGTTGGCGCACGCCAATCGCGTCGCCACCATGGGCCAACTCGCAGCTTCTATCGCCCATGAAGTGAAGCAACCGGTCGCCGCGATGGTGACCAACGCGCAGGCCGGACTGAGCTGGCTGAGCGCTCAACCGCCAAATCTGGAAAAAGCCTGGCAGACGTTCGGTTATATCGTTAGCGATGGTATGCGGGCGCGCGATGTCGTCGACCGGATCCGGGACATGATCAAGAAAGCGCAACCGAGGAAGCAACTCCTGAACATCAATGATGCAGTGCGCGAGGTCATTGAGCTCGTTCGCGGCGAGACGATGAAGAATGGCATTTCGGTGCACACGTTTCTAGCAGAAGGCACACCACCGTTGGAAGGCGACCGGGTGCAACTCCAACAAGTAATGCTGAATCTCGTGATGAATGCAGTCGAAGCTATGAATGCTACCAGCGAGGACGCGAGAGAGTTGCTCATCAGCACCCGACAAACGGAACGTGACGTCGTTCTCGTCGAGGTGCGAGATACGGGACCAGGGCTGGCACCAGCGACTCTCAATCAGCTTTTCGACGCCTTCTACACGACGAAGCCCGGCGGTCTTGGACTGGGACTGTCGATTTGTCGCTCGATCATCGAAGCGCATGGGGGCCGATTATCAGCAAAGGCCAATGTGCCTCGCGGCGCGATTTTTGAGTTCAGCCTTCCCGCCGCGCCAGACGTTGCCAAGCAACCAGCTGTCGTGAGTGCAACCTAATCCCGGTGCGGCGATGGCTATCCGCCAAAGCATGGCTCTCCAAACTAGCTCGGAGAGCCGACTCGTCGGTTAGGCAGCTTTGGGGGCATTTTCGACCGATTGAGCGGGGGTAGTCTGCTGGCTGATGTCCCCTCCGGGATTCACTCGCCCCCAACGAGATGGAATCTGCGGCCGAGTTGGTGATGCACGGTGATGACGGCGCGGTCGACGTCGCTGATCAGGCTGTCGCCGAGGACGACGTTCGGAATTTCCCAATTGCGGCCTGCACTCGCATGCGGCCGATTGGAGACGGCGACAACCTGCGCTGTCTCGCAGCCGGGCTGGCTGCGCAGCGCATCATTGGCGATTGCGGTCAGTTCCGCAGGGGTCTTGCCGATGGTGGACATGCAAGCTCTCGTGACGGGTGAATGCGGCAAGGGCATGTCGCCAGCATGCTCACGTTGATGGCATGAGGCCGAGGCGCTTGGCGATGATCCGGTCGAGCGTACGCTTCGGCAGGATTGACGCCACGATATGCTGCATCCGATCCGGCGCGATCTGGTAACGCACCTTTGGGTTCGGCGCCGTCAGCGCATTGAAGATGGTCTCAGCGATCTTCGCCGGCGGCAATGCCGGCATTGTTGACGAGGCCCGCAAGCGTCTCGCCATTCAGCGCGTCGCGAACCTGGCGCGCGGAAGCAAATACCGCAGCCTCATCGGTGACGTCGAAGATCAACGGCGTGAAATTGGCCCCGAACTCGGCTGTGAGCCGGTCGGCATCGGCCTGCTTGCGCACGCTGCCGAACACGCGGAAGCCGCGGTCGCGCAGAAACCTGGCCGTCGCGCAGCCGATGCCGGTAGACACGCCGGTGATCACGACCGATCTCATGACCTGGTCTCCCCTGATGTTCCCGGGGACATCTACAGCGTTTTCGAGCGAAGTGGATACCGGCTTCGCGTGAAGAAAACGCTGCATGCTTGATCCAGCCGAGCGGCTGGCACGATCCGGCGATCTTGAGTTGAATTGGTTACGTCCTGCTAACCTTCCCCGCGAGCTCCGCCCAGGACCGGGTTCCAGCTTAACGCAGGCGTAAGGTCGCGCTTGCCATCTTCCGGACCAATCAGAGAACCTGCAACAAGAACAATTCCAATGATGGCGCAACAGCCGGCCCACTCGATCATCGCCGAACTCGAGGAAGCCGTGAGAGACGGCTCGTCGGCGAAGCGGATCAAGACCCTTCGGCGGGTGACCGATCTCTTCCTGCACGACGGCGAACGCTTGAGCGACGAACAGGTCAAAGTGTTCGACGACGTCCTGTGCCTCCTGATCACGCGCGTCGAGAGCCGGGCCAAAGCCGAGCTCAGCAAGCGCCTCGCGCCGATCGACTACGCGCCGTTCGAGGTCATCCAGCACCTGGCAAAGGACGACAAGATCGAGGTCGCCGGCGAAGTGCTGGCGCATTCGATCCGCGTCTCGACGGAGACCCTGGTCGAGGTTGCCAGCACCAAGGGGCAGGACCACCTGCTTGCGATCTCCGGCCGCGCGAGCCTCCCCGAGGAGGTCACCGACGTGATCGTCGATCGCGGCGAGGTGCGCGTGATCCGCCGGCTCGCCAACAATGCCGGCGCGCGCTTCTCGGAGGCCGGCTATTCCGGCATCGTCGCGCGCGCGGAAAGCGACGACGAGCTGGTCGAAATCCTGGGACTGCGCATCGATCTTCCGACCAAGTTCCTGCGCGAGCTCTTGCACCGCGCCAAGGATGCCGTGCGCGCCCGCCTGCTCTCGATCGCACCGCCGGCGCTGCAGGAGGAGATCCGCGAGGTGCTCGACGAGATCGCGCGCGAGGAGCCTGCGGTGCGACGCGGCTTCGGCATTGCCGAACAGCTCGTCAAGCTGATGAAGGAGCTGAACGAGCTGGACGACGCGGCGGTGTTCAAGTTCGCCGAAGCGGGCAAGTTCGACGAGGTGATCGTCGCGATCGCCCTGCTCAACGACGTCGAGCCCGAGATGATCGCGCGGCTGATGGAGGGGCACCGCTCCGACCTGATCCTGATCCCCTGCCGCGCAGCCAGGCTGAACTGGCCGACGGTGGAGACGATCCTGAGCAACCGGCCGGCCGCGCAACCGATCTCGGCACAAACCATGGAGCAGGCCCAGCGCGATTTCCGCCGTCTGTCGATCGAGACCGCCCAGCGCACCGTGCGCTTCTGGCAGCTCCACAACCGGATCGAGAAGCCGGCGGAAGGGCGTGCGGCGCCGTAAACCGCAACAGTGCCGTCATTGCGACCGCAGCGAAGCAATCCATCTCACCGCTTGTGGAGGCATGGATTGCTTCGCTGCGCTCGCAATGACTTGGAGAGGGCACAGAGCACTCGCAGAAGCCGTAGGGTGGGCAAAGCACAGCGTGCCCACCATCACAAGCGGAGTGCTGAAGGTGGGCATACTTGCGTTCTGCCCACCTTACTTCTTGATCGCGCCTTAGTTCTTCGTCTTGTCGACCAGCGCGCCCTTCTTGATCCAGGGCATCATGTCGCGCAGCTTGGCGCCGACTTCCTCGATCGGGTGCTGCGCGAGCTTGGCGCGGGTGGCCTTGAACGAGGTCTGGTTGACCTTGTTCTCCAGCATCCAGTCGCGGGCGAACTTGCCGCCCTGGATGTCGGCGAGAACGCGCTTCATCTCGGCCTTGGTCTCGGCCGTCACGATGCGCGGACCGGTGACGTATTCGCCGTATTCGGCAGTGTTTGAGATCGAGTAGTTCATGTTGGCGATGCCGCCTTCATAGATCAGGTCGACGATCAGCTTCACTTCGTGCAGGCACTCGAAATAGGCCATCTCCGGCGCATAGCCGGCTTCGACCAGCGTCTCGTAGCCGCCCTTGATCAGCTCGACCAGGCCGCCGCAGAGCACCACCTGCTCGCCGAACAAATCGGTCTCGCATTCCTCTTTGAATGTGGTCTCGATGATGCCGGCGCGGCCGCCGCCGATCGCGGAGGCGTAGCTGAGGCCGAGATCATGCGCGTTGCCGGAGACGTCCTTGGCGATCGCGATCAGGCAGGGCACGCCGCCGCCACGCTGATATTCGGAGCGCACGGTGTGGCCGGGGCCCTTGGGGGCAATCATCAGGACGTCGAGATCGGCACGCGGGTCGAGCAGGTTGAAGTGGACGTTGAGGCCGTGCGCGAACACCAGCGCGGCGCCCTTCTTCATGTTGTCGTGCAGGTGCTCGCGATAGATGTCGCCCTGCAATTCGTCGGGGGTGAGCATCATCACGAGGTCGGCCCATTTGGCGGCATCCGCAACGCTCAGCACCTTGAAGCCGGCAGCCTCAGCCTTCTTGGCCGAGGCCGAGCCCGGACGCAGCGCGATCGACACTTCCTTGACGCCGGAATCCTTCAGGTTGAGCGCATGGGCGTGGCCCTGGCTGCCATAGCCGACGATGGCGACCTTCTTGCCCTTGATCAGGTTCAGGTCGGCATCGCGATCGTAATAAACTCGCATCGTAGTTTCCTCTTGAGGGGGCCGAACATCGGCCGATGGATTTGGGCTTGCAGGTGGATCAAGACCGCCGGCGCCCGCGAATTTCCGGCGTGGTCTAGAGCATTTTCCGGCTCAGGGGAAACCCTGTTCTCGCATGGCGCGGTGCGGCATCATGCGTCCATGAAGACCGGGTAGAGCGAGGCGAGCAACAGGATCGCCATCACGATATTGAAAGCGCGGACCGCCTGGCGCGAGGTCAGGATCGGCCGCAGCGCGGTGCCGAACAGCGCCCAGGCGATGCAGGACAAGGTGCCGAGGATCAGGCTCAAGCCGACCTGGATCGCAATATTCCAGGGGAATGCGGCAATCGCCGCATAGGCGGTGATGGTACCGATCACCATCACCCAGCCTTTGGCGTTGACCCATTGGAACATGGCCGCGCCCCAGAAGGTCATCGGGCGGCCGCTTCCGTCACCGGACTCCGGCGAGGATGGCTCGGCCATCGCGATCGCGGCGGCAAGATAGATCAAATAGGCGACGCCGATATATTTGAGGATGGTCTGCAGCACGGGATAGGCGATGAAGACGGTGCCGAGGCCAAGCCCGACGGCACCGATCATGAACGCAAATCCGACCGTGATGCCCGCCATATGCGGCACCGTGCGGCGGAAGCCGTAAGTCAATCCCGAGGACAGCAGCATGATGTTGTTCGGCCCCGGCGTGAAGAACATCACCACCGCGAACATCACGAAGGCGATCAGAACCGACTGCGACATGACACCACTCATGCGATCTTCGTCTGGGGTTGCGGACGTCTCGAAAACAGCATGATGGCGATGCCGCCGATGACGGCGGCCATGCCCGCAAGCCGCAGCGGCCCGAACCGTTCGCCGAACACGATGCTGGAGGCGGCGGAGCCGACGAACGGCACCAGGAGCGCGAACGGCACCACCTGCGCCGCCGGATAGTCGCGCAAGAGCCGACCCCACAGCCAATAGGCGATGCTGGTTGAGACGGCGCCGATGAACAGCATGCAGACGATGCCGGTCATCGACATCTGCGACAGCGCCTGCCAGGTCGGCTTCACCCCGAGGGTGACCAGCGACAGCGCGAACAGGGGAACGGCGGCGCAGAGGCACAGCCATGCGAACAGATCGAACATGCGCGCACCCTGCGCGGGCCGCAGCAGGAGATTGCCGACCGCGAAACAGACCGGGGAGATCATCAGGATCGCGAACGCGCCGGCACTGAAATCATGGCCGACGGTGCCGGAGATCATCAAGAGGCCAATCGCGGCAATGCCGATGCCGACCATCTGCATCCGGCTCGGCCATTCGCCGAAAATGATGGCGGCGAAGGCGATCGTGAACAGCGCCTGGCTCTGCACGATCACGCTGGTGAGCCCGACCGGCATGCCATGCGCAATGGCGATCGACTGCGCCAGGAACTGGCCGAGGAACAGGTTCAGGCTGATCGCGATCAGAAGCGGCCAGGACACTTTCGGCTTGTGCAAGAACAGGCACGGCACCGCCGCGATCCCAAAACGCAGCGCCGTCATCAATTCCGGCGGCAATTCGTCAAGCGCGATCCGGCTGGCGACGAAGGCAAGCCCCCAGATCACCGCGACCAAGACGGCGATGCAGACGTCGGCCGGTTTCATTGGCTCGTCTTTTCCAGCTCGTTAGGTTCTAGCTCTTCTGTTCCGGCTTCGGCTTGCGCAGGAGATAGGTGCCGTGCAGCGGCGCGTGATAGTCGGCGGAGACCAGGGTGAAGCCGACCTCCGTCAGCATGCGTTCCATGACCCAACCGAAGGTCGAATATTCGTCGCGCATGTGCGTCACCACGCCCTCGCGCTCGAAATCGTGGTTCTTGATGGAAAAATCGGCCCAGCCCTCGACGTCGCGCTCGACGCCGTCGGGCATGCTGACGAACACGATGTCGCGCAGATAGAACTCGCAGCCCGGCTTCAGCGCGTTGAAGATCCGCGACAGCGCCACCGCTTTCCAGAAATCCGGCAAATGATGCAGCGTGAATTCGCTGACGATCAGGTCATAGGAATTCGGCTGATAGGCGAAGCTGAGAAGTCCCGCCGGCTGGGTGCGGATGCGCGCCCTGCGGTCGCGTGCATAGATATTGGCGAGCGTCAGCATCGCCGGCGAGATGTCGATCGCATCGACGTCGGCGCCCATCAGCGCCGCTTCGCAGGCGAGCACACCGTTGCCGCAACCGATATCGGCGACGCGCCAGCCCGGCTTGACGCCGAGCATGTTGAGCGTCTGGCGGGCGCGGACGTCGCTGTCGTCATCGCGGCCATAGATCGAGGCGACCGCGGTATCGATGCCGACCCGGCGTCTTTGCGTGTAGTACCAGTCGCGCGCCAACATGGTTCACATCCCTTCCGGCCCGCGTCCGATCGCGGCGACGCCCGTGCGTGACACCTCGACCAGGCCGAGCGGGCGCATCAGGTCGATGAACTGATTGATCTTGGCGGTATTGCCTGTGATCTCGAACACAAAACTCTCGGTGGTGGCATCAATGACCCGTGCCCGGAACGCATCCGCGAGCCGCAGCGCCTCGACGCGGTGGTCGCCGGTACCGCGCACCTTCACCATTGCGAGCTCCCGCTCGATCGAGCGTCCCGACAGCGTCATGTCGACGACGCGGTAGACCGGGATCATGCGGTCGAGCTGATGCTTGATCTGCTCGATCACCATCGGCGTGCCCGTGGTCACGATGGTGATGCGCGAGAGATGTTTCTGGCTCTCGGTCTCGGAGACGGTGAGGCTTTCGATGTTGTAGCCGCGGCCGGAGAACAGCCCGATCACGCGCGCGAGCACGCCCGGCTCGTTCTGCACGAGCACCGAAAGCGTGTGCGACTCGTTCGGATCGTGGCGCTCTTCGAGGAAGTAGGCGGATGCGGGCTGGTTCATGGTCGTCCCCTCAAGGATTGCTCTGTCACGCCAACGCCCGCTCGGCGATGGCGGCGTCCGTCCCGACCCACTGGCGGAACAGGTCGAAATCGATATTGCCGCCGCTCAGGACCAGGCCGACGCGCTTGCCTTGAATCCTGTCCCGCTCCTGCAGCGCGGCCGCGAGCGGCGCGGCGCCGGCGCCTTCGGCGAGGTTGTGCGTATCGGTCCAGTAGCAGCGGATGGCAGCGCCGACCTCGTCGTCAGTCACCTGCACGATGCGGGAGGCGCCCTTGCGGATCATCGCGAGCGCATCGGCCTCGGGAATGCGCGTCGCCATGCCGTCGGCGCGGGTGTTGGCGGTCTCGGTGGTGACGAGGGCGCCGGCGGCGAACGACAGCGCATAGGACGGCGCCTCCGTCGACTGCACGCCGACGATCTCGGTCTTCAGGCCGAGGAGATCGCGGACACGGATGCAGCCGCAGATGCCGGAGCCCTGCCCGATCGGCACATAGAGCAGGTCGAGGTCCGGTGCGGCCTTGAACAGCTCCAACGCATAGGTCGCAACGCCCAGCACCAGGTCGGAATGGAACGCCGGCACCATGTGCAGGCCCGCGCTCTCGGCGCGCCGCACCGCCTCCTCCCGCGCCGCCTGAAAATCCTCGCCGTGTTCGACCAACTCGGCGCCGAAGGCGCGCATGGCGCGGTTCTTCTCGACCGAATTGCCATGCGGCACGTAGATCGTCGCAGGGACATTATTACGACGCGCGGCGAAGGCGAGACTCTGGCCGTGATTGCCGCGCGTCGCCGAGATGATCCCTCGCGTATCGGGCTGCTCGCGCTTCAGCCGATCGAGATAGACGAGCCCGCCGCGCACCTTGAAGGCGCCGGTCGGCGTGTGGTTCTCATGCTTGACCAGGACATTCGTACCCAGCCGCTCAGCTAGCAGCGGCCAGGCATACACCGGCGTCGGCGGCACCACCGTGCCGACAATCGCCTGCGCGCGCTCGAGCTGTCCGAGGTCGAACATCAGTCCATCTCACACCAGCGCCTTGCCGCCGGCGAAGGCGGTCGCGGTTGCCTCGTCGGTCGCCTCCTCCGGCAACAACATCTCGTTGTGCGCCTTGCCGGAGGGGATCATCGGGAAGCAATTCTCGAGCGCGGCGACGCGGCAGTCGAACAGCACCGGACGCTTGATCGCGATCATCTCCTTGATCGCGCCGTCGAGATCGGCCGGCTTGATCACCTGCAGGCCGACGCCGCCATAGGCCTCCGCGAGCTTGACGAAGTCAGGCAGCGCCTCGGTATAGGAATGCGACAGGCGGTTGCCGTGCAGAAGCTGCTGCCACTGCCGCACCATGCCCATGTACTGGTTGTTCAGGATGAAGATCTTGATCGGCAGCTCGTACTGGACCGCCGTCGACATCTCCTGGATCGTCATCTGCACCGAGGCGTCGCCTGCGATATCGATGACGAGACTGTCGGGATGCGCCACCTGCACGCCGACCGCGGCCGGCAGGCCATAGCCCATGGTGCCGAGACCGCCGGAGGTCATCCAGCGGTGCGGCTCCTCGAAGCCGTAGAATTGCGCCGCCCACATCTGGTGCTGGCCGACTTCGGTCGTGATGTAGGTATCCTTCCCGCGCGTCAGCTCGAACAGGCGCTGGATCGCATATTGCGGCAGGATGATGTCGTTGTTCTTGCGGTAGGACAGCGAGTTGCGCGCGCGCCATTGCGCGATCTGCTGCCACCACGCCTTGATGTCCGGCCGCTTCGCTTCCGCCTTGAACACCTGCAAGAGGTCGCCGAGCACGTTGCCGCAATCGCCTATGATCGGCACGTCGACACGGATGTTCTTGTTGATCGAGGACGGGTCGATGTCGATGTGGATCTTCTTCGAGCCCGGCGAGAACGCATCGATGCGGCCGGTGATGCGGTCGTCGAAGCGCGCGCCGACGCACAGCATGACGTCGCAATCATGCATGGTCATGTTGGCTTCGTAGGTGCCGTGCATGCCGAGCATGCCGAGCCAGTTCTTGCCCGATGCCGGATAGGCGCCGAGGCCCATCAAGGTTGACGTGATCGGGAAGCCGGTGAACTCGACGAGATCGCGCAGCAGCTTGGAGGCCTCAGGGCCGGAATTGATGACGCCGCCACCGGAATAGATCACCGGCCGCTTGGCGGAGGCGAGCAGTTCCACCGCTTTGCGGATCTGGGTCGCATCGCCCTTGACGCGCGGCGCGTAGGAGATGTGAACGTCGGACTTGCGCGGCGGATGATAGGTGCCGACCGCGAACTGCACGTCTTTCGGCACGTCAACCACGACCGGCCCCGGGCGGCCGGAGGTCGCCACGTAGAACGCCTCATGCAGGACCTTTGCGAGGTCGTTGACGTTGCGCACCAGCCAATTGTGCTTGGTGCAGGGGCGCGTGATGCCGACCGTGTCGCATTCCTGGAACGCGTCGTTGCCGATCAGATGGGTCGGCACCTGGCCGGTGATGCAGACCAGCGGGATCGAATCCATCAGCGCGTCGGTGAGCGCCGTCACCATGTTGGTGGCGCCGGGGCCGGAGGTCACCAGCACCACGCCGGGCTTGCCGGTCGAGCGCGCATAGCCCTCGGCCGCGTGGCCGGCGCCCTGCTCGTGCCGCACCAGGATGTGCTCGACCTCGCTCTGCTGGAAGATCTCGTCGTAGATCGGCAGCACCGCGCCACCGGGATAGCCGAAAAGGTGCTGCACGCCATGATCGATCAGCGCGCGGACGATCATCGCGGCTCCCGTCATCTGGTTCGGATCGTGGCTCTTGTCTTTCATGGCTGGCTCCGGATGCGCGGTTTCTTGCGCGGCGTTAGGTCTTTGATTTGGGAAATAAAAAAGGGCCCGAGAGGCCCCATGCACACCGCCTGTCTGTCAGATGGCCGCTAGCCATCCCCGGCGGTGTGCCTGGGTACGACGACGATGAGTTTGGTAATAATGTTACGCATGGACCGGCTCAGGCTTCCCAAAGGTTGCGCGACCATACCGACCAATGCCCGAATGTCAAGGCAGGGACGCGTTCAGCGCGACTTTTCGTAATGTAGCGGGGTTCCTGGCGTTCGGCGAGTGTGAAATTGTTGTTCCCAGCCATGCGAGATTGGCCCCACAACGCGGGTGCGCGCAGCGCGAACCCGGAATCTGGAGGTTCCGGGTTCGCTCCTTTCACTCGCGCCCCGGAACGACGCTGTCCACCCATCCCCTCGCCGCTTCCGGCGCCACCCATTCGAATTCCGGCAATTGGTGGCGGAACCAGGTGAATTGGCGCTTGGCGTAATGGCGGGTGTCGGCGCGGCCGATCTCGGATGCCTCCTCGCGGCTGATCTCGCCCTTGAGGTGCCGGATCACGGCCGGCACGCCGTGGGCCTTCATCGCCGGCAGCAAGGGATCGAGATCGCGCGCCGCGAGCTTTGCGACCTCGTCCAGCGCGCCAGCGTTCAGCATCGCCTCGAACCGGGCATCGATCCGGGCATAGAGCTTGTCGCGCTCGGGCGCGAGGAACAGCGCGGAGAACTCGCCCGGCGGCAATAGCGGGGGCAGGCCGTCGCGATGCCAATCGGTCAGCGAGCGGCCGGTCGCCTCTACGACTTCGAGCGCGCGGGCGATGCGGGTGCGGTCCCGCGGCTTCAGGCGCTCGGCATAGGCGGGATCGCGCCGGGAAAGTTCCGCATGCAGCGCCTCGACGCCGTCACGCTCAAGCCGCTCGCGCACAACCTCGCGCACCTCGGCAGCGATCGGCGGCACCGCCGACAGCCCGCGGGTGAGCGCCTTGAAATACAGGCCCGATCCGCCGATGAAGATCGGCAGCCGGTTCTCGGCGCGCACCTCGGAAAGCACCTTCGCGGCATCCGCGACCCAGGCGCCGGCGGAGAAATTCGTAGCTGCGTCGACATGGCCGTAGAGCCGGTGCGCGACCAGCGCCTCCTCCTCGACCGTCGGCCGCGCCGTGATGATGCGGAGGTCGCGATAGACCTGCATTGAGTCGGTGTTGATCACGACGCCGCCGGCTTTTTGCGCGAGATCGAGCGCCAGCGCCGACTTGCCGCTGGCGGTCGGCCCTGCGATAAGCACCGCTCTTGTCCCAGCTTTCGAAGCCGCCGCCATGTCGCTTGTCGCCACCCTCATCTGCAATCCCGCCAATCCGGCGCTCGACTCCACCATTGTCGACGGCGCGCTGGCCGTCCTGCCGTCGCCCGGCGCGGCAGAGTGGCTGTTCGACGAAGTCGCCATCGACATCCCCTTTGACGGCAGCGAGGATATCAAGGCGATCGAAGCCCGCCTGCAAGAGGCGCGCGGCGACCTGCCGATCGATATTGTGGTGCAGCCTCGCGCCTTCAGGCGCAAGAAACTTTTTCTCGCCGACATGGATTCCACCATGATCGGCCAGGAATGCGTCGACGAGCTCGCCGATTTCGCCGGGATGAAGGAGCACGTCTCAAAAATCACCGAACGCGCGATGCGCGGCGAGATCGCCTTCGAGCCGGCGCTGCGCGAGCGCGTCGCGCTATTGAAGGACCTGCCGGTCAGCGTGGTCGACGAGGTCCTGGAGAAGCGCATCACGCCGACGCCGGGCGGCCGCGAACTGGTGATGACCATGCGCGCCAATGGCGCTTGGACCTGCCTGATCTCGGGCGGCTTCACGCTGTTCACGAGCGCCATCGCCGCCAAGATCGGCTTCCAGGAGAACCGCGCCAACGAGCTGATCGCGCAAGGCGGCAAGCTCGTGGGCGAAGTGAAGGAGCCGATCGTCGGCCGCGCCGCCAAGCTCGCCACGCTGATCGAGCTGCGCGAGGCCTTCGACCTCGATGCCATCGACACGCTGGTCGTCGGCGACGGCGCCAACGACCTCGGCATGATCGAGGCCGCCGGCCTCGGCGTCGCCTACCACGCCAAGCCCGCGGTCGCAGCCGCCGCGGCGGCGCGGATCGACTACGGCGACCTCACCGCGCTGCTCTACGCACAGGGCTATCGGCGGGATGAATTCGTGGAGGGGTAGGCTCCTCGACCGTCATGCCCGGGCTTGACCCGGGCATCCATCAAGCTTCGAAAAAAGTCTTTGCGTAGCGATAGATTGCCGGGTCAAGCCCGGCAATGACAACTCCTACTGCACGCTCAGCGCCACGAAGCGCAGTTCGCCGTCGCCGTTGGAGACGAGCAGAAGGACCGACTTCTTGCCGTCCTTCTTCAACTGGTCGACACGCTTCTTGATGTCGGCGGCGTTGGCGACCGCTTCCTGCGCGACCTCGACGATGACGTCGCCGGCGGACAGGCGCTTTTCGGCGGCATCGGAGGAGCCATCGACGCCGGTGATGATCACGCCCTTCACGCTGTCCTTGATCTTGTACTTGGTGCGGAGATCCTTGTTCAGCGCCGCAAGATCGAGCCCGAGCGCCTTCTGCGTCACCGGCTTCTCCGCCGGCTCATCCTTGGTCTTGGCATTGGCCTGCTGCACCTTGTCGGTGTCCTCGAGCCGGCCGAGCGTGACCCGCTTGGTCTCCTCATTGCCCTTGCGGATGACGACAACGTCGACTTCCTTGCCGACGGCGGTGTCGGCGACGACGCGCGAGAGATCCTTGGGATCCTTGACGTCCTTACCGTCGAACTTGACCACGACGTCGCCAGGCTCGATGCCCGCGGGTTTCGCCGGCCCCTTGTCGTCGACGCCGGCAACCAGCGCACCACGCGCCGGCTTGATGTTGAGGCTGTCGGCGATCTCGTCGGTGACCTGCTGGATTCGCACGCCGAGCCAGCCGCGGCGCAGCTCGCCAAATTTCTGCAGTTGATCCACGACGGCAGCGACCGTCTTCGACGGCACGGCAAAGCCGAGGCCGATCGAGCCGCCGGTCGGTGAGATGATCAGCGTGTTGACGCCGACCACTTCGCCTTCGAGGTTGAACAGCGGTCCGCCCGAATTGCCGCGGTTGATGGCGGCGTCGGTCTGGATGTAGCTATCATAGGGACCCTGGCTGATGTCGCGATTGCGCGCCGACACGATGCCGGCGGTCACCGAGCCGCCGAGGCTGAAGGGGTTACCGATCGCGATCACCCATTCGCCGAGCCTGAGCTTGTCGGAATCGCCGAACTTCACCGCGGTCAGCGGCTTCGGCGGCTTGAACTTCAGGACGGCAAGATCCGTCTTCTTGTCGACGCCGACCAGCTCCGCCTTCACCTTGGTGCCGTCGTTCATGATGATGTTGATCTCGTCGGCATCGGCAATCACGTGGTTGTTGGTCACCACGATGCCTGCGGTGTCGACGATGAAGCCGGAGCCGAGCGAGTTGGTCTTGCGCGGCTGAAACTCGCCGTTCTTGTCCCCGCCCTTGCCGCCACCGGGGCCACGGCGGTTCTTGAAGAAGTCGTCGAAGAACTCCTCGAAGGGCGAGCCCGGCGGCAGTTGCGGCATGGCGCCGCCGCCCTTGGCCTCCACTGTCTGCGACGTCGAGATGTTCACGACCGCATCGATCACCTTTTCGGCAACGTCGGCGATGCCGTCGGGTCCTCGCGCGAAGGCCGCCGGCACCGAGGCAAGCATGCCGGCGGCGCCGATGGCGATCGCGGCTCCCATCAGGCGCAGGCGACGGCTCAAGGCGGGTCTGGCACCGGTCATGTCAGCTTCTCTCCAGGAAGTATGATATAGGGCCACAGTGCGCCCGAACGGGGTGGCCGCGCAAGCATTTGAGACAACCATTTCGGCGAAAAACCGGCGCCTTGCGGCTCACGATCGCGTTGGACCGACAAGTTCCGGGCGGCCGATTTTTTTCGTCATGCCCGGGCTTGTCCCGGCCATCCACGCGCTTTCCTTGTGGCGGCCAAGAACGTGGATGCCCGGGACAAGCCCGGGCATGACGATGCCTGCGTTCGCAGCGACCGCTACCGCCGCACCAGCCAGATCAGGATCAAGCCAGCCACTGCCGATCCGATCCCGACCACGCGCAAGACATTGTCCGGGGTTGCCAGCGCGCTTTTCATCGCGCGCCGCATCCAGCTCGGGCTTGCCGCGAACATCAGGCCCTCGAGCACGAACAGAATTCCCACACCGATGAGGAAGTCGGCGAACGCTATGGACCTCATCGGATGGCGACCTCTCGTCCGGGCGTTTCTTCTTGGCTAAAGGGCGAAGCGGATGCTTCGCCCTCGTGATGCGGTTACTGCTGCCTCGGCGCGGCGGCCGCTGCCGACGGACCGACGGACGGCGGACGGCCGGCCGCGCTGCCGAAATATTTGAAGAAATCGGAGTCCGGGCGCAACAGGAAACGGGTGTCGTTGGCGCGCAGACCGTTCTCATAGGCAGTCATCGAGCGGTAGAAGCTGAAGAAATCCGCGTCCTTGCCATAGGCCTCGGCGAACAGCCGGTTACGCTCGGCGTCGCCCTCGCCGCGCACCTGCTCGGCGGACGAATTGGCCTCTGCGACGATGACGGTTGCCTCACGATCCGCCTTGGAGCGGATCTCCTGCGCCTTCTGACCGCCTTGGGCGCGGAATTCGGCGGCCTCGCGCTGACGCTCGGTCTGCATCCGCTGGTAGACCGCCTGGCTGTTCTGCTCCGGGAGGTCGGCGCGGCGGATGCGGACGTCGACGACCTGGATGCCGTAGCCGTCGGCCTCGTGGTCGAGCTGGTCGCGGATCCGCGCCATCAATCTCTCGCGCTCGTCGCGGACGACGTTGATGAAGGTGACCTCGCCGAGCACGCGGCGCAGCGCCGCGTTGAGCAGCGTCGTCAACTGCACGTTGGCCGCCTGGATCGTGCCGACGCTCTGATAGAAGCGCAGCGCGTTCTTGATGCGGTAGCGAGCGAAGGCGTCAACCACCAGTCGCTTCTGGTCGGAGGCGATCACTTCCTGCGACGGGTTTTCCAGGTCGAGGATGCGCTTGTCGATCGAGATCACGGAATCGATGAACGGCGCCTTGAAGTTGAGGCCGGGCTCGGTGACGACGCGGACGGGCTCGCCGAGCCGGACCACCAGGACCTGCTCGGTCTGCTGCACGGTGAAGACCGAGCTGTAGCCGATGATGACCAGCACCAGCAGAATGATCAGCGCGGCAATGCCGGTGACGGGGGACCTCATCGCGTGCCTCCGCCCTGCTGCTGACCAGTGGTGGCGGACGGACGCCGCGGCGTCAGCTCGCTCAGCGGCAAATAAGGCACGATGCTGTTCTGGCCCGACGCGCCGCCGTCATAGACCAGTTTCTCGGAGCCACCGAGGATGCGTTCCATGGTCTCCAGATAAATGCGTTGCCGCGTCACGTCGGGGGCCTTCTTGTACTCGTCATAGACCTTCAGGAAGCGCGCACTCTGGCCCTTGGCCTCCGCCACCGCCTGCTCCTTGTAGCCTTCGGCCGCCTGCACGATCTGGGCGGCGCGGCCGCGCGCCTCCGGGATCACACGGTTGGCATAGGTCTGTGCCTCGTTCTGCAACCGCTCGAGGTCGGCCCGCGCGGCCTGCACGTCGCGGAACGAGTCGATCACCTGCTGCGGCGGATCGACCTTCTGCATTTGCACCTGGGTGATCATGACGCCGGCGCCGTAGGTATCGAGCGTCTTCTGCATCAGTTCCTGCACGTTCTGCTCGGTGGTGGTGCGCGCGCCGGTGAGGATCGGCTGGATCTGCGACCGGCCGATCACCTCGCGCATGGCGCTCTCCGCCACCGCCTTCACGGTGCCCTCGGGATTCTGGATGTTGAACAGGAAGTCGCCGACGCCGTCGGGCTTGATCCGCCACAGCACGGTGAAATCGACGTCGACGATGTTCTCGTCGCCGGTCAGCATCAGGCTCTCTTCCGGAACGTCGCGCATGGTGCGGCCGCGCCGCGCCGGGTCGTCGATCAGGGTCATGCCGATCGAAATGGTGGAGACGCGCAGCGCCTTCGGCAGCAGCACTGTCTCAATCGGATAAGGCAAATGATAGTTCAGGCCCGGCTGCACCGTGCGCACATGCTTGCCGAAGCGCAGGACGACGCCGAGTTCTTCCGACTGCACCCGGAAGAAGCCGGACAGGCCCCAGATCGCGAGCGCGCCGACGACGACAAGCGCGATCCCCATGCTGCTGAAATGACCGCCGGGCAGGAGCTGCTGCAGGCGGTCCTGGCCGCGGCGCAGGAGGTCCTCAAGATCCGGCGGGCGCGGTCCGGGCGATTGCGGTCCGGTGCCCCATGGTCCCTTCGGACCCGAGCCCCACGGCCCCCCGCCTTGATTCTTCCACGGCATTAACGCTTCTCCTCGGCAAGCCCGGGATGGATGATGGACGCCCGGCCTCGTCAGTCGCCCGGCTTTATAGGGGACCGGATGGCCCCTTACAACGCAAGCTTCCAAGCTGAACGAGCTATGCCTGCGGACATAATTGTCAATGCAAACATTGGCTAGCGGGGTTAACGCTTGATCCGCCGGCGATATGTCACATAGGAAAAATCGACGCTGTCATGCGGCCCGGCCGGATTTCGCACCCGCGCCACTTCTTCCCATTTCGCCGTGTCAATTGTGGCGAAATACGTATCACCTTCCGGCCGCGCATGCACTTCGGTGATTTCGAGCCGATCGGCACTTTCGATCCACTGCGCGTAGATCTCGGCGCCCCCGATGACGGCGATCTCGGTGGCGAAACGCCGCAGCGCATCGCCAAGCGCGATCGCGCGGGCGTTCTCGAACGACTGGGTGACGATCGCGCCGGGAGCGCGATAGTTCGCGTCGCGCGTCACCACGATGTTGGTCCGGCCGGGGAGCGGCCTGCGCAGGGAGTCGAAGGTCTTGCGTCCCATCACCACCGGCCTGTTCATGGTGATGGCCTTGAAGCGCTGCTGGTCGCTCTTCAAGCGCCACGGGATCGCATTGTCGCGCCCGATTGCGCCGTTCTCGGCAACCGCTGCGATCAGCACGATCTCCATCAGCGCGCCCCGTCCGCCAGGGCCTGCAGCGCCGGGCCGGTGACGCGGCACAGCGTCCATTCGTCCATCATCACGGCGCCGAGCGATTTGTAGAATTCGATCGAGGGCGTGTTCCAGTCGAGCACCGCCCACTGCAATTGCGACCAGCCGTTGGCGACGCATTCGCTGGCAAGATGCACCAGCAGCGCCTTGCCGATGCCCTTGCCGCGCAGCGCCGGGCGGACGAACAGATCCTCGAGATAAATACCGTGGCTTCCAGCGAAGGTGGAGAAATTGACGAACCAGACGGCAAAGCCCGCAGGTTCGCCGTCCCACTCCGCGATATCGCAAATGAGCCGCGGATTATCGCCGAACAGCGCGCCGGCGATATCGGCTTCACTGGCCTTCATCTCGTGCAGCAGCTTCTCGTATTCGGCAAGCTCGCGAACCAACGAATGGACGAGCCCGGCTTCATCGGCGCGCGCGCGGCGGATTGTCAGCGACATCCTTAAGCGCTCATACCGCGACTTCCGCTTTGATATGCGGGTGCGGGTCGTAGCCCTCGAGTTTGAAATCCTCGTAGCGGAAGGCGAAGATGTCCTTCACCTCGGGATTGATCTTCATCACCGGCAGCGGCCGGGTCGGACGCGTGAGCTGCAGCCGCGCCTGCTCGATATGGTTGGAATAGAGATGCGTGTCGCCGAGCGAGTGCACGAAATCGCCGAGCTTCAGTCCCGTCACCTGCGCCACCATCATGGTGAGGAGCGCATAGGACGCGATGTTGAAGGGCACGCCGAGGAAAACATCGGCGGAGCGCTGGTAGAGCTGGCAGGATAGTTTGCCGCCTGCGACATAGAACTGGAACAGGCAGTGGCAGGGCGGCAGCGCCATCTTGTCGACGTCGGCCGGATTCCAGGCGCTGACGATTAGGCGGCGCGAATCCGGATTGCGCTTGATCATGTCGATCACGTTCGCGATCTGGTCGATGCTGCGGCCGTCGGGCGCCGGCCAGGAGCGCCATTGCGAACCGTAGACCGGGCCGAGATCGCCATTGGCGTCGGCCCATTCATCCCAGATGGTGACGCCGTTGTCGCGCAGATATTTGATGTTGGTGTCGCCAGCCAGGAACCAGAGCAGTTCATGCACGATCGCCTTCAGCGGCAACCGCTTGGTCGTCAGCATCGGGAAGCCGGCCGACAGGTTGAAGCGCATCTGGTGGCCGAAGATCGACAGCGTCCCGGTGCCGGTACGGTCGTGCTTCTCCGCGCCATCGGCGAGGATGCGTTCGAGCAGGTCGTGATACTGGTTCATGGCGTGAGCTTCGGGCCTTTCGGGAACGGCGAATGTACCGGCCGCAAACGGCCGTCGACACGGCGATTCGGCCTTCCCTGGCGATTATACCCCGAAAAATGATGGCCCATTCTTAAACGACAAGGGCGGAACCCGCGTTCCGCCACTTGCTTTTCTCGCCGTCATTCCGGGGCGTGCGGAGCGCGAGCTATGATGTGCAATTGCACATCAGAGAATCCATTTCGCCGCCGGCGCATGCCGCCCGATGGATTCCGGGCTCGTCCTTCGGACGCCCCGGAATGACGGCGAGATGTCCCGGGTTGCGCTGCGCTCCACCCGGGGCTACGCGATTAGCCGGCCGGCTTGAGCACCGGGGTCCACTTCTTGATCTCGTTGTTGACCAGCGTCCCCAGCGCCTCCGGCGTGCGGTCGGCTGGCTGCGGGATGACGCTGCCGAGCTCGAGCAGGCGCTTGCGGACGGTCTCGTCGTCCAGCGCCTTGACGGCTGCGGCGTTCAATTTGGCGATGATCGGCGCCGGCGTGCCCTTGGGCGCGAAGATCGCGTTCCAGGCCTGGGCCTGGAAGGCCGGGAGGCCGGCCTCGGCCGTGGTCGGGACGTTCGGCAGCGACGGGTTCCGCTCGGGGGTCGCAATCGCATAGGCCTTGATGGTGCCGGCATTGATCTGTGGCACGGCGTTGACGATCTGGTCGCACATATAGTCCACCTGCCCGGCCACCAGCGCGTTCATCGCCGGGCCCGTGCCATTGAAGGGCACGCCGACCGGCTCGATGCCGAGGACCGAGTTCAGGAGTTGGCAGGAGACGTGGGAGACCGATCCGACGCCGGCATGCGCCGCGTTGACCTTCTCGGCGTTGGCCTTCACGTAAGTCACGAATTCCTTCAGGTCCTTCGGCGGAAAGTCCTTGCGCGCCAGGATCAGGATCGGCGTGCCGGCCAGGAGCCCCACCGGCTCGAAGCTCTTCTCCGGATGGTAGGCCAGATTGGGATAGAGGGGCACCGAGGCCGCGTGCGTCCCCATGTGCCCCGTGATCAGCGTATAGCCGTCATTGGCGGCGCGCGCCGCGCGTGCGCTCGCCGTGGTGCCGCCAGCTCCAACCACGTTCTCGATGATGATGCTCTGGCCGAGCGTTTGCGCCATATGGCCGGTGACAATGCGCGCGATGACGTCGGTCGGGCCGCCAGCCGCGAACGGCACGATCATGGTGATGCTGCGCGTCGGATAGTCCTGCGCGCGCGCCGGCGCGACAACAGCCGACAGCAAGGCTGCCAGCGCGAGAGAAGCACCCGCAAGCGAGCGACCATACCAATTCATCAATATCCCCTGAGGTCCGTTAAACGAAAATGCCGGCCAAACGGCCGGCATTTCTTTTCATACCCAACTTCTGGGAGTCGATACGACTTCCGCCTGCGACACGCCGACGCAGGCTGGGTCTCAGATCACCCCTCGGACTCCACGAACACCTCGTCGCGCTTGGCGCGCAGGGTCGGCAACACCGCCAGCACCAGCAGGCCGGCGGCGATCGCCAGCAGCACCGCCGACAGCGGGCGGCTGACGAACACGCTCCAGTCGCCGCGCGAGATCAGGAGCGCCCGGCGCAGATTCTCCTCCATCAGCGGTCCGAGCACCATTCCGAGCAGCAGCGGCGCCGGCTCGAAATCGTGCTTGATCAGCCAATAGCCGACCAGGCCGAACACACCGGCCAGGATGACGTCGACCGGGGCGTTGTTCACGGAGTAGATGCCGATCGCGCAGAAGATCACGATCGAGGGGAACATCAGCCGGTACGGCACGCGCAACAGCCGCACCCAGATGCCGACCAGCGGCAGGTTGATGATGACCAGCATCAGATTGCCGATCCACATCGAGGCGATCATGCCCCAGACCAGATCCGGCTGCTTCTGCATCACCTGCGGTCCCGGCACGATGCCGTGGATGGTCATCGCGCCGACCATCAGCGCCATCACCGCGTTGGGCGGGATGCCGAGCGTGAGCAGCGGGATGAAGGAGGTCTGCGCCGCGGCATTGTTGGCGCTCTCCGGCGCCGCCACGCCCTCGATCGCGCCGCGGCCGAACCGCGACGGATTCTTGGCGAGCTTCTTCTCCAGCGTATAGGCGGCGAAGGAGGCAATGACGGCGCCGCCGCCCGGCAGGATGCCGAGGATCGATCCCAGCACCGTGCCGCGGCCGATCGCGGGCGCGGAGTCGATGAGGTCCTTTCTCGTCGGCATCAGGCCGGTGATCTTCTGCTGCACCAGATCGCGGCTCATCTCGGCGCCGTGGTCGAGGTTGCGGATGATCTCCGCGAAGCCGAACACGCCCATCGCCACGGTGGCGAAGCCGAGGCCGTCGGCGAGCTCGGGGATGTTGAAGGCCATGCGGGACGCGCCCGTCTCGATGTCGGAGCCGACCATCGACAGCAGCAGCCCGAACACGATCATCGCGATCGCCTTCAGCACCGAGCCCTTTGCGAGCACCACCGCGAAGATCAGGCCGAGCACCATCAGCGAGAAATATTCGGCCGGCCCGAACGCCAGCGCGAGTTTCGTCAACGGCGC
Organism: Bradyrhizobium sp. Leo78; assembly: GCF_059512425.1. NCBI lineage: Bacteria > Pseudomonadati > Pseudomonadota > Alphaproteobacteria > Hyphomicrobiales > Nitrobacteraceae > Bradyrhizobium > Bradyrhizobium sp. Leo78. The sequence goes on along the minus strand of NZ_JCAMOT010000036.1, from coordinate 24,610 downwards.
TCCCAGGATGGCAATCAGGACGGTGGCGACGCAGCCGGCGAAAAACGAGCCGATCGCGGCGATCGCCAGCGCCGGGCCGGCGCGGCCCTGTTTTGCCATCTGGTGGCCGTCAAGGGCAGTGACGACCGAGGTCGCCTCGCCCGGGATATTGACCAGGATCGAGGTGGTCGAGCCGCCATATTGGGCGCCGTAATAGATGCCCGCGAGCATGATCAGCGCGCCGACCGGCGGCAAGCCGAACGTGATCGGGAGCAGCATCGCCACCGTGGCGATGGTGCCGATGCCCGGCAACACGCCGACCAGCGTGCCGACAAGCGCACCGATCAGACACATCAACAGATTGATCGGCGAGAAGGCGACGGCAAAACCGTGGGCGAGATTAGCAAAAAGATCGACCATCACGCCCTCACTGGATCAGGAAACGCGGGAACATCGGCATCGGCAGTCCGAGCACATAGGGGAACAGGAGCGCGCAAGCGAGCGTCAGGCAGGCGCCGACGATGATGGCCTCGACCCATCGCGTCTCATGCGATCCGGTCGCCGCGATCATGAAGCTTGCAAACGCCGACACCACCAAACCGAGTGGCCGGATCGCGAGAGCGAAAAAGAGGATTGCGGCCATTACGAACAGGGGTCCGCGCCAGGAATAATGCGCCAATCCCGGTCCCTCGCTGAACAGCCCCGTCACCGCAATGCCGGCGCCGAGCGCAACCAGCAGCACGCCGAACATCCGCGGTGCGGTGCCGGCGCCGAAGGAGAAGCCGCGCATGCCCTGCAGGTCGCTTGAAGCCCATAGCGCCAGCAGCGCAAGCGCCATCAGCACGATGCCGCCGATATAATCCTGCGGCGCGCGGATCTTGACGAACAGCGTGACGATCGCAACCGCAAACAACGGATAGGAATAAATCAGCGCCAGCAGCACATCCGAGGAAAAGCCCTTCTTGGCGTCGGCGGCGATCGATCCGAACACCGCGTTGGGTGCGGCGGATAGTAGCGCCCCGCCATGGGCGAGCAGCACCTGCGCCGGCCCGCGGCCGGTACCCAGTCCGAAGATCGTGCCGAACGACCACACCAGCTCGAAAAGCTGCGGCGCCAGTGCCAGCACCAAAATGCCGACGGCGGCGTTCGTGTTACGTGTGCTTGATGCGGTTTGGCCCATCGTTTCGGCCATGCATGTCTCCTCCGTGCCCGCACCGCGGGCCCTGTTATTCTATCGGCTGGATTTGCGACCTGCCCCGGCCTTGCCTAGCGATTTTCGTCAGATAACGCCAGCGAAACCGAGAACGCCCCCGGCCAGTAGCAGCCAAAAAGGGTTAAGCCGCGTCGCAAAGGCAACAATGGCCGTTATCACCGTCGTCAGAGCGGCAATCCAACTTTGGTCGGAGGTCCGGGCCAAAATGAACCCGCTCGCGGCCATCAGCCCGATCGAAAGCGGAACCAGTGCCGCCTGGATGATCGCCGGCCAGCGCGAATGGCGCGAGCGCGTAAGCAGCCCGCTCACATAATAGGCAAGCAGCGCGGTCGGCCCGCACATCGCAAGCGTCGCCGCCAGCGCACCGGCGATACCGGCGACGGAGTAGCCGATCAGGGTCACGATCAGCACGTTCGGCCCCGGCGACAATTGCGAGATCGCAAAGACGTCGGCGAACTCCTTGTCGGTCATCCAGTGCCGGACCTCGACGGCGATCCGGTGCATTTCGGGGATGGCCGCATTGGCACCGCCGACGGCAAACAGCGACATCAGGCCGAACGTCCAGATCAGCGTCGCAATCGGGTTCGTATGCTCGTTCATGGCCGCCCCCGCTGGCGAATCAGCAGTGTCACGGCCAGGCTTGTGGGAACGGCGACCAGCAGCACCTCTGCCAACGGCAGCCGCAACACCCCGATGGCGACGAAGACCGCGACGAGGACCACGAGGCCGGCGATATCGCGCCGCTTGACCAGTGGCATCGTCATCTTGAGCATCACGGACAGCAGAAGGCCGACGGCGACGCAGGCTACGCCGGCGAGCGTCCGCCGCAGCGCTTCGATCTCGCCATAGTTCTTGTAGAGCGCCGCGAGCACGATCGCGATCAACATCGGCGGGCCGACCAGCCCGGCAAAGGCCGCGATCCCGCCGGCAAGCCCCCGGAAGCGGGAGCCGAACACGAACGACAGATTGACGATATTCGGCCCCGGCAGGAAATGGCACAGCGCGAAGGTCTCGTTGAACTCGTCCGCGGTCATCCAGCGGTGCTGCTCGACAATGCCCCGGCGCGCCCAGACCAGAACCCCGCCGAACCCGGCCAGGGACATTTTTGCAAAAGCCACGAACAGTTCCCCCAGGCTGGGCTGGATGGGCGGGGTCGAGGCAGGAAGGTCCGCCACGGGAGCGGCGGCCGGCGGAGAATCGGAGGACATGGCAAGAGCCTAAAATGCCGCATCCTGCCGGCCAAGGCGATAAACCGAAGCCGTTCCATGCACGAAACGCCGGGATGGGGCCGCCAAGGGTCTGTTTTTCCGTCGCTTTGCAGCCTATATTGGGGGTGCCGGCTTGCCGGCTATGGAAATAAACGACCGTCGAAATAAACCATTCGGACCCGGGGGCGGTACCCGGCGCCTCCACCAGAGCCCATGCGGAACGCAAGCCGTGGGTTCCGGCGGGGGCGAAATAGGATCGACGAGGGCGTAAAGGGCGTGTTTTTTCTCGGTATGGTTCCGCCGATATCGGGCCAATGCAATAGTTGCCAACGACAACTATGCTCCGGTTGCTCAGGCTGCGTAACGCAGTTTGAAAGACCACTTTAAAGCCCTAGCGGGTTAAGCTCCGCTAGGCGGGGTTCGGAGGCACCTGGCAACAGAAGCCTCCACTTCACATTCGCATGGTAAAGTGCGTGCATCCCAAGCGGGTGCTTGTGCCGCAAATTCGATCCGGAAGGCCTGCTGACCTTGGCTTGTGGCCGGGATAGCATAGAGCTAAAGGCGAGTCGGGCGACCGGCATGCGGCCGGCCATTTTTGAACGCGACAGGACCATCATGGCGACCGATCACATCCGATATGACGTGCTGGCGCGCGACGCGCTGCGCGGGGTGGTACGCCACGTGCTGGCGGACGCCGCGGAGCACGGACTTCCCGGCGAGCATCATTTCTACATCACCTTCATCTCCAACGCCGACGGCGTGAAGATATCGCCGCGGCTGCTCGCGCAATATCCGCAGGAGATGACGATCATCCTGCAGCACCAGTTCTGGGACCTCGTGGTGACGGACGATCGTTTCGAGGTCGGACTTTCGTTCGGCGGCATTCCGGAACGGCTCGTCGTGCCCTTCGCCGCCATCAAGAGCTTCCTCGATCCCTCCGTGAAGTTCGGCCTGCATTTCGAACCGTCCGAGGAGGACGTTGCGCCCGAGAAGCCCGAGCCCAAGCTGCCTGCGGCTTCGCCTGCGCCACCGCCGCCTGCTCCGGCGGCCGAGACTGATTCGCAAGAAAAGGAAGACTCGGACAAGCCGAGCGAAGGCGCCGAGGTGGTTCGGCTCGACCGCTTCCGCAAGAAATAATCTAAACACGCACCAATCATCGACGCTGTAGAATGAACGTTACGCCGCTTCACGGCGCAACGGACATTGGCAATGGCTCGATCAACATCCTCTTCACAAAAAAACAAAACCATCCGCGTCGAGACCGACAGTTTCGGTCCGATCGACGTCGCCTCCGATCGCTATTGGGGCGCGCAGACCGAACGCTCCCGGCAGAACTTCCGCATCGGCCGCGACCGCATGCCGATCGAGATCGTGCATGCGCTCGGCATCGTGAAATTGGCGGCAGCGCTCACCAACCGCGAGCTTGGCCTGATCGACGCGCGCCGCGCCAATGCGATCACGCGTGCCGCGAAAGAAGTGATCGAAGGCAAGCTCGACGATCATTTCCCGCTGGTGGTGTGGCAGACAGGCTCGGGCACGCAGACCAACATGAACCTCAACGAGGTGATCGCCAACCGCGCCAACGAACTGCTCGGCTTTGAACTCGGCGCGAAGAAACCGGTTCATCCCAACGATCACGTCAACATGAGCCAGTCGTCGAACGACTCGTTTCCGACGGCGATGCACATCGCGGCGGCGCAGGGAATTTTGGAGAGGCTGATTCCTGCGCTCGGCGAATTGCATCGCGAGCTGCGCCGCAAGGAGAAAGCGTTCGCGAAGATCGTCAAGATCGGCCGCACCCACACTCAGGATGCGACGCCGCTGACGCTGGGTCAGGAATTCTCCGGCTATGCCGCGCAGGTCGAGAGTGGCATCGCGCGGCTGCGCACGGCGGCGAAGGATCTGTTGCCGCTCGCGCAAGGCGGCACCGCCGTCGGCACCGGCCTCAACTCCAAGCCACGCTTTGCGAGACTGTTCGCAAGGCACGTCGCCAAGATCACGAAGCTGCCGTTCATCAGTGCGCCGAACAAGTTCGAGGCGCTGGCCTCCAACGACGCCTATGTGCTGGTACACGGCGCGATCAATTCGGTGGCGACCGGGCTGTTCAAGATCGCCAACGACATCCGCTTCCTCGGCTCGGGTCCGCGCTCAGGCCTCGGCGAACTGATCCTGCCGGAGAACGAGCCGGGCTCATCGATCATGCCGGGCAAGGTGAACCCGACGCAATGCGAGGCGATGACGATGGTATGCACGTACGTCTTCGGGAACGAAACCGCCGTCACCATCGCGGGCAGCCAGGGACACTTCGAGCTGAACGTCTACAAGCCGGTGTTGGCGTATTGCATGATGAGTTCCGTTCAGCTCCTGTCGGATGTTATCCGCTCCTTCACCGAGCATTGCGTGGTCGGGATACGTGCCGACGAGAAACGCATCGGTGAGTTGATGCAGCGATCGCTGATGCTCGTCACTGCGCTTGCGCCGAAGATCGGATACGACAACGCCGCGAAAGTCGCGAAAGCAGCACATGCGCGCGGCACGACGCTCAAGGAAGAGGCGCTGCGGCTCGGCTATGTATCGGAACGTGAATTCGACTCCCTGGTGCAGCCGGACAAAATGACACATCCGGGTTAAGTGAAACTGCAAATTGCATAATTTTCCCGGGAAAAAACGGTGATGCGTTGCGCTGACTCGCTACGAATTAGCGCTAGCCCCGCGCGTGATATAATTATGGATCATAACGCCTAAAGAATAAGATCGGTTGCAGCGGGCGTTGCGTTGACGCATGGGACAGCAGCGAAATATAGGTTTTCGTGGGGCGAAGCTGACCTTTTGATGCTTATCACTAGGCGCTATATAGGGATTTCGGATGGGCATGTGCAGTGCTTGCGCGCAACTTGGCTGCGGCCTGTTTCGCCAACAGGCATTTGCGCCTTCGGATCGCTGGATGATGGGGCGAGCATGGGGGACGTGATCAACTTGAACCGAGCAAGAAAACAAGAGCAGCGCAAAGAAGCTGCGAAGCAGGCCGAAACCAACCGCGCACGATTTGGTCGCACCAAGTCCGAACGGAAAGCGGACGAGCTTCGCAAAGCGCGCGACGAGAAGCTGTTGGATCAGCATCGTATCGACGGCGGAGACGCATCATGAAATCGCCCGTCGTCAAACGTTCGATCGTGGTCGCAGGCCACAAAACCAGCGTCAGCCTGGAAGAAGCGTTCTGGAATGGCATGAAGGAAATCTCGGGCCTCCGGAACATGACGCTGTCGGAGCTGGTCGGCGAAATCGACAGCAATCGCCAGCAGGGCAATCTGTCGTCGGCGATCCGGCTTTTCGTGCTGGAGTATTTCCGTTCGCGCGCGGTCGCCGCGACGACGGTCCAGGCACCGGACAACAGGCCGCAAGCCTGATCCGTTGCAGATAGCCGGTGCTCAGGCACCGGCTTCACCGACAAACCTGAGTGGAGAGCGAAATGGATATCGCCAAGCTAACCGCGCCGCGAAACCTGTCCATTTCGGAAGCTCTCCATGCCTGCCTTTGTCGTCCTGGATTCCATCTCGCTTCACGCGCCTGACGGCCGCTCACTGTTCGATGAGCTGACGCTCGCGATTGGACGCGAGCGCACCGGCATCGTCGGACGGAACGGCTGCGGCAAATCGACACTGCTGCGCCTGATCGCGGGCGAGATCGAACCGGCAGCCGGATCGGTTTACCGTGCCGGATCGATCGGCATGCTCGCGCAGATCGCCGACGAACGGGCGACGGTGGCGCAAGCCGTCGGCGTCGATAGCGAGCTCGCGTGCCTGCGCCGGCTCGAGCGCGGCGACGGCACACTCGAGGATGCCGCCGCGGCTGACTGGACACTGGAAGCACGACTACAGACCGCGCTGACGGAAGCGGGCCTGCCCGCGCTATCGCTCGATCGCGCGGTGGCATCGCTCAGCGGCGGCGAGCGAACGCGCGTCGCGCTGGCGCGCCTGTTGATCCAGGCACCTGACGTGCTGCTGCTGGACGAGCCCACCAACAATCTCGACGCCGACGGCCGCGAGGCGGTGGCGCAATTGCTCGGGCGATGGCAAGGCGGCATCGTGGTCGCAAGCCACGACCGTACGCTGCTCGAGCATGTCGACCGCATCGTCGAACTGACGCCGGTTGGCGTCACGATTTTCGGCGGCGCGTGGCCTGATTTCGCCGAGCAGCGCGACGCGGCGCGCTCGCGTGCGGAAACCGAACTGGAGCGGGCGACTGACGCGCTGCGCAGCGCCGAGCGCGCGACGCAGAAGGCGCGCGAAAGAAAGTCGCGCCGCGACAAGGCCGGCCGAGCCTGGCGCGCCAAGGGCATCGAAGACAAGATGTTCATGGACCGCGAGAAGGAACGCGCGGAGGCCAGCGCCGCCCGCGAAGGCCATCTCGCCGAGCGCCTGATGGGCGAGCGCGCGGATGCCTTCGAGGAGGCCCGCGCGCGGGTGGAGATCGTGACGCCGCTGTCGATCGACTTGCCGAAGACCGCCCTTCCCTCCAATCGCGAGCTCGTCGCCTTCGACGGCGTGGCGATGGCCTTTGCCAACCGCCGCCTGTTCGGGCCGCTGTCGTTCGAACTGCGCGGCCCCGAGCGCGTTGCGATCGACGGCGCCAATGGCACGGGCAAGAGCACATTGCTGCGCCTGATCACCGGAGAGGCGCAGCCGACCGCCGGCATGATCCATCGTCGCACCGAGCGGATCGCGATGCTCGACCAGCATGTCGGCCTGCTCGATGCCGGCACCGGCATCTTGGACAATCTGCGCCGGCTCAACCCGGAATTGTCAGCCAATGAAGCGCATGCCGCGCTGGCGCGATTTGCCTTCCGCAACAGGGCCGCATTGCAGATCGTGGATACGTTGAGCGGCGGCGAGCGCCTTCGCGCAGGTATGGCTTGCGTGTTTGCGCGGCCGGAGCCGCCGCTATTGCTGCTGTTGGACGAACCCACCAACCATCTCGACCTCGCCGCGATCGAAGAACTGGAAGGCGCACTGCGCGACTTCGATGGCGCGCTGGTCGTCGTCAGCCATGACCGGGCGTTCCTGCAGGCGATCGGGATCGAACGGGAGATTACGCTCTGAGGCGGCGAACCCCGGGTTCACCTCGCCCCGCTTGCGGGGAGAGGTCGAAATTCGAGCACAGCTTGAATTTCGGGTGAGAGGGAGCCTCCGCGAGTCCTTCTGTCACCGTGCTCGCGGAGAGAGCCCCTCACCCCAACTCTCTCCCCGTAAGAACGGGGAGAGGAAGCGCAGCCCCGGTCGCGGACGCAGTTCGACCCTGACCTTAATCGCGCTCTAATTCTGCGCCGCCGGACGCGATGGTGGGTTGGCGACCTGGGGCGTCAGTGCGAGCGGCGGACGGGGCTTTGGTTTCGCAGCGCCCGGCGGCGGCTTGACGTCGATCGGCGGCGGCAATGGCGCGAGCTGCGGTTGGCTCGCGACTGACGCGGGCGGATTGGCGGCTGGCGCGCTGGCCGGAGGTTGGACCTGCGGCGGACGCGGTGCGCTCGTTTTCGGCTTTTGGGCTCCCTTGCGCGGATCGCGGCCCGGGATCGGCACGTCAGTTGCTGTCGGTGGGATCGTCGCGCTTGCATCGGGAGCTTCCGCCGGCTCCTGCGGCGGGATCAGCGGCGGCGTCGGCTGGAACGTTGGAGGCGGCTCGCCGCGCTCAATCGCATCCAATCGCCTGGTCTCGCGGTCGATCGCGCGTACCGCGAGCCACGACGATAACGCCGCGACATCGACGCTACGGGTGAGCCCGTCGGGCGTGCCCACCGCGAGCAACTGGATTTCCGGCCGGCTCGCCGCGGTGATCGCGGTCGGCACCAGCACCGCGCGGATGTCGGCCTGATCGGCCGGAATGTCGTAGCCGCCGGAGATCGTGGCGTTGACGCCATTGGCCGCCAGCGTGCTGGCGCCAACGCGGATCCGCCCGTCGCGAATGTTGAACGGAAGCTGGGCTGAGGCGACCGACAGCACGCCGTTTGCGAGCGCCTGCTCGACGATCTGCTTCAGCCTAGCGTCATCCGAAACCTGCCCGTTCTCGCTGGCGCGGATCGCAACGTCGAAGGCGCGCGGATCGAGCCCGGCAATGCGCGCACTTTCAAGCGTGACCGTGCCGCTGCCGGACAGCGCGCCAGCCAGCGCCGACGCGCTGCGGCCCTGGCTCATCAATGTCATCTGCAAGGAGGCGCGCCCCTTGGGCATGTTGAGATTTCGGTAGCGCAACGCCGTTCCGTCAACGCCGCTAAGCTGCACGCTCGCATTGACGGTGATGCCATTCGCACTCGGCCTTGCATCGATGGCGGCGCTGAGATCGCCGCCGCCGATCTTGCCCTTGAGGGCCTCAAAGGTCAGCGCCTGGCCATCGCTCTTGATCGTGCCGCTCACCGGCTGCACTTCGCTGCCGCCCGGCAGCTCGCCGCGCAACGCCTGGAAGACGATGTTGCCGCGCCAGCCCTTGATGATGCCCCCGCCGAGCGGCTCGGTCGAATCATGTCCGCCGGCACCGATCGCAAACGCAAACACCGGTGCAAGCGCGACCTGGTCGAGCCCGATCTCACCCTCGATGTCCTTCTCCTCCCCCATGGCGAGCGCAACCCGGCCACGCAGTCGCGAGCCGCCGATGATGCTGTCGAGATCGTCGAACGAGAGCTTATTGCCGGCGAGTGAGACGCGCGACGACAGGCGGACGCCGTTCACCGGGGTGTCCGACGGCTTGAGATCGAGCAGCGGACTGATGTCGGCGCTCCTGACCCGCAGGTTGATGCTGGCTTTCTTCGCCTCGTCCCATGGCTCGGCTGCGCCTTCGGCGTCCGCATCAAGCCCCGCGCCCCAGATCCTCGCCTTCAGCCGCAACGGCGCGCGCCAGGCGCCGTTGATCGAGCCTTCGAATTGCGCGGGGCCGTCGCCGATGGCGATGACTCGATCGAGGTTGAGCAGCGCGAGCATTGCACGCCCCTGCCCCGCTGAAAATCTGGCGTCGACGCCGAGATCGCTGCGGCTGAGGGCATCGAGATCGGTGCTGCGGATCGCTGCGACCTGCGGCTTCGCTGTCACCGTAGCGGTGCCCTTGAGCTGCACCGCGTCGAGCTCCAACGCGGCGCGAAGGCTGCCGCGATCGGCCTGTCCCTTGTCGAGATCAAGCGCGAGCTTCAGCCGCGCCGGACCGGGGATCGCAGCCAGCGTGTTGAAGCGCGATGCGGCTGACGGTGCGAACGATGAGACCAGACCGGTCAACTGGCTGAACGAGGCCGCGTTTGCGTCGAGCGCGAGCTTTCCGGTCGCGTTGATGCGATCGAAATTGCCGGTGCCCTCGATCGTCACGCTGTCCGGCTGCCCGATCTTAAGTCGCTCGAGCGAGACCATCTTCGGTCCAAAGGCAAGCTTGGCCTGCAGCGGACGCAGCTCCTGCCCGGCCGACGTCGCGCGAGCGATGTCAAGCGAGAGCTGCGCTTCCTCCGGCCATTCGGCCTGCGGTCCCGCCAGCGAGCGTATGACCGCGGTGGCCGCATCGAGATCCAGCCGGTCGGCCTTCACGGTGGCGTCGACCTTCGCGCCACGATTGCCGGTGGGATACGACACCGCGACACGTCCGGCGATCGCACCGCCGTCGATCTCGGCCTTCATGGCATCGACCGCAAAGCCGGTTGCGGCGAGCGTGACGTCGCCACGCAGCTTGAGCGGTTTTTGATTGCGAGACGGCGGATCGCTACGGCCCTGCAGCCATACCATCAGCGCATCGGGATCGGACGACTCGACATTGAGCGCCGCCTTGAAGCTGTCCGACTGGGCGCTTTGCGGGCCAGCACCGCTGAGCGAGACGCGCGTGGCGCCCGGTGCGCGGAAGTCGAGCCGCCGCACTGTCCAGCCCTTGTCGTCGCCGTGAAGCTCGGCGGCGATATCCTGCAAGGGCCGCCCGCCGAGCATGATCTGCTCGGACGAGAATTCGATCTGCGACGGCAGCGCGATGTGCGGAACGCCCGACAGCAGAGCGCGCAGCGCCGGCAGCGCATGAATCGGCTCAGCATTGTTGTCCTTCGAGGCAAAGCGGTCGACATCGAGTTGTCGCGCCGAGAGTGAGGCGCGCAGCAGCGGCGAAGCGCCGAAACGGATGTCGCCTGCGCCCGCGAGCTTCAGCGCGCGCTCGTCATTTCCATAGCTGACCTCGATCTGGTCGAGCCGCGCGGCCGAATAATCGGCTTTGATCCGGGCTCCGACACGCCAGGGCGTCGGCGCGGCCGCGTCGTTCTTTGATGCGGGCGGAGAGGCCAGCGCCAGCACGCCTTCGAAGCGCGGCGCGCGGGCCTCGAAGGTGAGTATGCCGTCGAGATCGGCCGAGAGCGGGCGCTGGCCGGGGTCGATGTTGACATGCACGCGGGTGCCATTGCCGTCGGCGCTCTGGCCGGAGGAGATCCGGAACGGATAGCGGGAGCCGTCGAACGTGAAATTGCCGTCGCCGCGGATCGCGCCGGCAAGCGACCGGACATCGCCGCTGAACGCGATGTCGCTCAATTCCAGCGTGCCACGGCTCGCGGCGTCATGCAGGGCGATGCGGCCGGTGAGGTTGACGCGATCGATCGCCAGCGAGGCGAAGTCGAACGTGCCCTGCGAGGCCGGCCAGTCGATCCGTCCCTTCTGGTCCAGACCGAGATCCACCGACATGCCATTGACGGTGAGCTGCGTAGCGCGCCATTCGCCGCGCATCAGCGAACCCAGGCTGAATTCGACGTCGAGCTTGTCGGCCCGGATCTTGCCGCGATCATTGCCGCCGCCGACCACGGCCGAACGCAGCCGAAGCTGCGGCGCCGGCAGCAGCCGCGCGTCAAGCTCGCCGCCGATGCGCACGGGCGCGCCGATGATTCGCGTCGCCTCTGCCTCGAATTGCGGACGGAACTGGTTCCAGTCAATGAAGTACGGTCCGACCAGCGCGGCGATCAGCGCAAGAATGAACGCGATTGCCAGGCCGAGCAGCGTCGTCTGCACGGTGTCTCCCTTTGAGCCCCGCCCCGCGGCGCACGTGGCCAATACAGCGCCGGAGCAGCCCAGTATATAGAGAGAAGTATGGCGAAGTCACAGCGGTATCGCGCTGCACCCGCTGGCGAGGGTCGAGAAGGTTACCAGCTCGCCGGCAGGCGCCGTAGCCCCCGCAGCACGAAGGTCGGCCGCCACTGTGGATTTTCCGCGTCATCCAGCCGCAGCTCCGGCAGGCGGCGGAGCAGCGTCGAGATCGCGATCTCGGCCTCGATCCGCGCCAATTGGGCGCCGAGACAGAAATGGATGCCGCCGCCGAAGGACAGCGGTTTCACGTTGGGCCTGGTGATATCGAGCCGTTCCGGGCGGTCGGGATAGACAGCCGGATCGTGGTTGGCCGAGCCCAGCAGGCACAGCACGGCCTCGCCCTTGGGTATGCGCTTGCCGCAGAGATCGATGTCCTCCAGAGCCGCGCGCCCGGTCATTTGCACGGAGGAATCATAGCGCAGGAATTCCTCGATCGCGTTGGTGATCAGGCCGGGATTGGCCTTGAGCAGCGCGAGCTGATCGGGATTGCGGTGCAGCGCCAAGAGGCCGTTGCCGATCAGGTTGACGGTCGTCTCGTGCCCGGCCCCGAACAGAAGGATGATGTTGGCGGTCAGCTCTTCGTTGCTGAGCTTGTGGCCATCCTCCTCCGCCTGCACGAGCTGCGTCGTCAGGTCGTCGCCGGGCTGCTTCCGCCGCAGCTCGAAGAGCTGCTGGAAATACATCTCCGACATCTTGGTCCTGGCGTTGCCCTGCTTGATCTCCTCAGGCGACAACGGCACCGGTTCGAGGATGCGCCCGCTGTCGCGCGCGCCGGTATAAAACGTTTCGCGATGCTCCTCGGGGATTCCGAGCATGTCGCAGATCACCGTCACCGGCAGGCGGAACGCAAAGTCCTCGATCAGGTCCATCCTGCCCTGCGGGATGACACGATCGAGCGTCTGATCGACGATCTCCTGAATCCGCGGCCGCATGTCCTCGACCCGGCGCGCCGTGAATGCCTTCACCACAAGGCCGCGCAGACGGGTGTGATCGGGCGGATCCTGCTGCAGCATCATCTGGCTCATGCTGCGGAAGACCGGGTCCTCCATGGCCTTTGGCCCGTAGCGGCGTATGGCACGGCCGGCATAGTCCTTGCCAAAGTGCTTGTCGCGCAACACGAAGCTCACCTCCGCGTGACGGCTCGCGACGAAAGCGCCGAACGGCGTGACATGCATCGGGTCCTCGGTGCGCAGCCGCTCGTAATGGGGATAGGGATTGCGGATGAATTCCGGCGCCAGGGGATTGAACAGCGGATCGCTGTTCGCCGGCCGAGCTTGCTCGTTCATGGTGACCTCAATCGGTTGCCGCGTTGCGACGATTTCACATTGAACGCTACCGGCCGCCGCTTCGTGCGGAGCCAAGCGTTTCCCCCTGAAACTCGATACACTCTTGTATCGAGTTGCATTGTGGCCTAAACAGGGCCGATGTCAAGAGTCAGGACCAGACCGACCAGGGACGATACCTGCGAAAAGCTGTTCGAGGCGGCGGCGCGCGTGTTCGAGGAACAGGGGATCGGCGGCGCCAGCATCGAGGCGATCGCGGCCGCCGCCGGTTTCACGCGCGGGGCGTTCTATTCGAACTTCAAGAGCAAGGAAGAACTCATCATCGCGATGCTCGAGGACCATGTCGAGCAATCGATCCGGCGCAACCTCGACCTGCTTGCTCAACACACCAACCTCGCCGACTTCATCGACGCGCTGAAGCACATGGACCGCACCAGGCAGGATCCGCTCGGCCGCTCGCCGCTTCTGCACATGGAGATGATCCTGTTCGTCGCACGCGCGGAGAAGCGCCGGCCCGAACTTGCGAAGCGCCTGCGCGCCCGGCGCAAGCTGGTCACCGACATCATCGAGACCGCGCGGAAGGATAGCGGCAGGAACGGCCGGCTGGATGCGGCGTGGACCGCCGCAATCGTGCTGGCGCTCGAGGACGGCTTTCGCCTGCACCGCCTGATCGATCCGGAGACCACGCCCGCCGACAGCTTCCTGCGCGCGATCGGCGATCTGCAGCGCACGATCGGGAGCGCCGACCGCGCCGTAGCTGTAGCCCGGGTGGAGCGCTAGCGTAACCCGGGACCCTGCGTCAGCGCGCGAGCGGCCCCGGGTTACGCTGACGCTTCACCCGGGCTACGGCTTTGCAACGTGTGCAAACGGCCCGCCACGGCACGGACCTTTCCCGGCGAAGCCTGCCAGATCGCGAAGGCGGACAACGCGCTCACGGCAATGCTGATCGCAAAGGCCGCCGTGTAGCTGCCGGTGAAATCATACAATAGTCCCGTCGCCCACGGGCCGGCGGCGCCCCCCGCAAGCGCGGCCAGCATGATGGTTCCGAAGATGCTGCCGTAATGCCTGCCCTGGAAGATCTCGACCACGACCGGCCCCATCACCGAGGTCAGGCCGTAGCCGAGCGCGCCTTGCGTGAACACCATCAGATAGACCAGCGGCAACACAGGCGCATATTTCAACGCCATCAGGCTCGCAAAGCAGATCGCAAAGCCAGCGCAACTGATCGCCCACACCGTTTCGCGCCCGATCCGGTCGGAGAGATGGCCAAGCCAGATCTGGCCGGGAATGCCGAGCAGGCTGACGACGCCAAGCGACCACACGGCGACATTCGGGCTGAAGCCGATGTCGAGCAGGAATTTGGTCTGATGCACCTGCACCGCGTACCAAATGTAAAGTCCGCAGAAATAGCCGAGCGCGATCCACCAGAAGCGCGCGGTGCGGAGCGCCCGGGACAGCGTCCAGTCGGTACCGGCCCAGACGGGATCGACGATGTTCGACACCGGCTTTGCCGAAGTGGCGGTCGGCGCGGCGTCGCCGTCCGGCAGTAGCCCGATATCTTCAGGGCGTTTTCGCACCAATAGATTGATCGGCGCGAGCACGACCAGCACGAGGATGCCGATCGCCGTGCAGGCAGTGCGCCAGCCGGTACCCTCGATCATGTGCTGCACCCACGGCAGCAAGGTCACCGAGCCGATGCCGACACCGGCAAAGGCGATCCCGATCGCGAGACCGCGACGGCGGATGAACCAGTTCGGCAGAAAGAATGATTGACCGGAATAGCCGAGGCAGACGCTGCCCGCGCCGACGAGAACGCCGATGCTGAGATAGAGATGCCAGGGCTGCGTCGTCAGCGGCGCCAGCAGGAACCCTGCGCCCATCAGCGCGACGCCGAGTTCCATCACCGCGCGCGGGCCGGCGCGATCCATCAGGCGGCCGATCAACGGACTGGCGATGCCGGAGGCCACGAAGCCGAACGAGAACGCGCCGGCGGTGACGCCGCGATCCCAGCCGAACTCGCTGAGAACAGGCGGATAGAACAGCGAGAACGCAGTGCGCGCATTGACGCCGATCGCCATGGTGACGAAGGTCACCGCGATGATGATCCAGCCGTAGAAGAAGGGAAGCCGCATCAAGGGGTCACCAGCGCGTGGCTCTCATGGCCGAAATAGGCGCGCTCCAGCCGCTGCGCCAGATTGCTTTCCTCGGTCGACGCTTCCAGCACGATATTCCCCTGCACCAGGGCGTAGACGCGGTCCGCCGTGGCCAGCGCCTTCTCCAGCAATTGCTCGACCAGCAATACCGCGGTGCCCTGTCCGCGCAAGCGGCCGATGACGTTGAGGACCCGATCGACCAGCACCGGCGACAGGCCGGCCGAGGGCTCGTCGAGCATCAACAGCCGCGGGCGGCGTACCAGGCCTTGCGCGACGGTGAGCATCTGCTGTTGTCCGCCCGACAGCGCGCCGCCGCGCTCGTGACGCTTCTCGGCGATCTCGGGGAAATACGCCAGCGCTTCCTCGACGCGCTGCGCACGCTCGGCGCGCGGCACGTCGTAGCCGGCAAGCAGCAGATTGTCGGTGACGGAGATCTGCGTGAACACGCGATGCCCCTCGATCACATGCACGAGGCCGGCGCGCGCGGCATCCCGCGGCGTCGCATTGGTCATGTCGCGGGCGTCGAAGCGCACCTGTCCCGCGGTTACGGGCAGCAATCCGGACAGCGCGCGCAGCATCGTGGTCTTGCCGGCGCCGTTGGGTCCGAGCAGCGCCACCACCTCGCCGGCGGCGACCTGGAAATCGATGCCATGAAGCACGCGGATCTTGCCGTAACCGGATTCCAGCGCGGTCACGGAAAGCAAGGATTCAGCCGCCGAGGTACGCACTGACCACCTCCTTGTGAACGCGGATCTCGGCCGGCGTGCCCGCCGCCAGCGTGCGGCCGAGATTGAGCACGGTGACCTGGTGGCAGATGTCGAAGATCAGATCGGCGTGGTGTTCCACCAGCAACACACCGGTGCCGCGCGCACTGATCGCCTTGATCAGCGAAGCCAGCCGCTCAATCTCGTCATTGGAGAGGCCGGCCGCGGGCTCGTCTAGCAGCAGGAAATCGGGATCGAGCATCAAGGCACGCGCGATCTCGATGAAGCGGAGTTCGCTGTGCTGCAGGCGGTCGGCGCGCACCTCCGCCAGCGTCTCCAGCCCGACCACGCCGAGCAGCGCCCGCGCCTTCGCCGCGAGCATCCGCTCGTCCTCGCGATTGCGCGGGGCCGACAGCATCGCCTCGACGAAGGTCGCCCTGCCCTCCACCGAGCCGCCGATCATCACGTTCTCCAGCACCGAGGCCTCGCCGATCACGCGCGGGGTCTGGAACGTCCGCGCAATGCCGCAAGCTGCGCGCAATGCCGGCTGGCCCGGCGGCAGCATGTCATCGCCCAGCGTCATCGTGCCGGCCTTGGCGGCGTAATAGCCGGAGATGACGTTGAGCGTCGTGGTCTTGCCGCTGCCGTTCGGGCCGATCAGACCGTGGATCTTGCCTGGCGCTACATCGAGGTCGAGCCCGTCGATCGCCTTCACATTGCCGAAGCTCAGCGCGATGTCGCGCAGCTCGAGGTGCTTGCCGCCAGTGCGACGGCGGACGATGTCGGCGAGAACGGCCGGACGCGGCACGATGGCGCGGTTGCTGGCAAGCGGACGGCGGTTGCGGAAGTCGAGCAGCGCCGCGATGCCGCCGGGCATCACCAGCACGATCACGAGCAGCAGCACGGCGTAGAGGAATGTCGACCATGCCGCCAGCGGCGCGGCAATCTCGGGCAGGATGGTCAGGATGATGGTGCCGAGCATCGGCCCCAGGATCGAGCCGCGGCCGCCGATCAGGATCGCGATGAAGAACAGGACCGACAGGTCGAAGGTGAAGGCATCGGGCGTGATGTAGGTCTGCAGCGTCGCGAACAATCCGCCGGCGATCGCGGCCAGCGCGCCCGCAAACAGGAAGATCGCAATCAGCATCTTCGGCTTGGAGATGCCGGTCGCTTCCGCCGCCACCTCGGCGTCGCGCACCGCGATCAGGGCGCGGCCGAATCGGCTGCGGGCGATGTTGGCGCTCATCCAGGTGGCGACCGCCGCGAACGCGACGCAGAGTGCGTAGAAGCCCCACGGCGTATCGAACGGCGGCGGGAATTCCGGACCGGCGATGCCGATGCCGCCGCCGGTCACGCTCTGCCAGGCCAGCGCGATCTGCGTCACGATGGTGGCGAAACCGAGCGTCGACATCGCGAAATAGAAGGTGCGCAGGCGCAACGCCGGCAATCCGACGATC
Source organism: Bradyrhizobium sp. Leo78 (assembly GCF_059512425.1). Classification (NCBI taxonomy): domain Bacteria; kingdom Pseudomonadati; phylum Pseudomonadota; class Alphaproteobacteria; order Hyphomicrobiales; family Nitrobacteraceae; genus Bradyrhizobium; species Bradyrhizobium sp. Leo78. The sequence continues at coordinate 7,536 of NZ_JCAMOT010000036.1, read as the reverse complement.
ACGCCGAACAGCGCACCGACGCAGCCGGCAATCGGCAGCGCGAGGAAAGCCGGCACTGCCGGCGTGACATTGCCGGCGACGAGCACGCTCGTCGTGTAGGCACCTAGCGTCAATAGCGCGACATAGCCGATCGCAAGATGGCCCGCGAAGCCGACCACGAGGTTGAGGCCGGAGACCAGCACCCAATAGATCGCCATGCGCGTGCCGATCAGCGCCCAATAGTCGTTGCTGACAAACGGCAGCAGCAATGCGAGCGCGAGGATGCCGAGGAACGGCGCGACGTGCGGCAAGGCGGCGCGCCAGGCGCCGCTTTCAGTTTGGGCAGAGGTTGCAGTGACAGCCGTCATCACACCCTCCGCGCCGTGGTTCCGCCGAACAGGCCTTGGGGCGCCGCCAAGAGGACCACGATGAACAGAGTGAACACGGCAACGGAAGAGAAGATGCCGCCGACCAGGAAATTCGCCGCCTGCTGGAACAGGCCGAGCGCGAGCCCGCCGAAGATGGCGCCGCGGTTGTTGCCGAGGCCGCCGAGCGCCACCGGCACGAAGCCGTAGAAATTGAGCAGCGCGCCGTTGGCGAAGAACGCCAGCAGAAGCTGGCCGCCGGAGAAACCGGCGATGCCGCCGATCACGCCGGCAAGCGCATAGCTTGCGACCCGCAGATTGCGTTCGGGAAGACCGAGCGCCCTCGCCGCGAAATTATCCTCCGCGATCGCGACGAAGGCGCGGCCGACCAGCGTGCGGCGGTAAAGATATTCGAGCGCCACGATCGTCACCGCGCAGGCAACCACCGGCAGCCAGAACTTCTCGTCCCAGACGCCGCTGCCGAGCCCGATCACGCGCGGGAACGGCTGCGGCTCGGTCCCCCATTTGATCGCCGCGACCTGCTGGATCATCAAGGCCAGCGCCAGCGTCGAAAGCACATAGAGATGCTGGTCGAGACTCTTCAAAACCGGCCGCACCGCGACGAATTCGGTGATGATGCCGACGATCGCGCACGCGGCCAGCGTCAGCACGAAGCCCACGATGATGGGCATGCCCATCTTCAAGGTGAACATCGAGCCGAGCACGCCGCCCAGCATGGCAAGCTGACCTGCGGTGAAACTCATCACCCGCGAGGTCGAGAACATCGTGTTGTAGGTGACGCCGACGAGCGCGTAGATCGCGCCCGCCGCGAGACCGGATGCGAGGATCGAGGCGAGCATGGGATGCACCCTCTGCCGCCGGCCTATGTATAGCCCGGCGCGAGTGCGAAGGTGCCGTTCTTGGCGGTAGAGGCCTCCGACATCACGATCTCTTCGGTCGGATAGCCGTTATGCTGCGTCGGCGTGAAGGTGTAGGTGCCGAAATAGCCGGGATATTTCGACAGCGTGTTCCAGTATTTGATGAGTCCGGCGCTTTCGGTCGAACCGCTCTCGGCAACCGCCTTGGCGATCAGTTCGATCGCGTCGATGCCACCAGCGACCCACCACAACAGCGTGTCGTTGAGCGCAATATTCGCCTTGGCCAGGCGCGCCACCAACTCCTCACTCTTTGGCGGCAGCTTGCCGGCTGCATCGTAGCTGCAGCTCTTGTAACCGACCGCGTAAACCTTCTTCCAGTTCTCCGGCTTCTCGACGAGGCCGGCGAGCTCTCCCGAGGCCAGCGAGGGATGGCCGACGAACGGCACGTCCCAGCCCATAGCGGCACGGGTGTTGAACATCCGCGCCTCCATGCCGGTGGTGACGCTCCAGACCACGATGGCCTCGGAGCCCGCATTCTTGGCGCGCAGCATGTCCGGCGTCATGTCCGGCTGGGTCGCATCGATATTGGCCTGGTAGACGACGTCGGCGCCGTCCTTCTTGAACGCCGCCACTGAGGCGCCGACGGCGGTCACGCCATAGCCCGTGGTATCGCCGATGACGGCAACTTTCTTCACTTTCAGCACGTTGAGACAGTAAATGCGGACGGCGTCGTCCCACTGGCTGTTGGACGGCGCCATGCGGAAAGCGTTCGGATATTTGGTGGTGTCGATCAGGGTTTCGACCACGCAAGGATGAATGTCCGGAATCTTCGCTCGCGCCATGATCGGCGTGGTGGCGAGCGCTTCGCCGGAATTGACCGGCCCCCAGATGGCGTGGACCTTGGCCTGGCTGATCAATTCCTGCGTCGCGTTCACCGCCTTGGTCGGATCACCCTGCGTGTCGCGCATGACGAGCTCGATCTTGCGGCCCTTGACACCGCCACCCGCATTGATGCTGTCCACCGCAAAGTTGATGCCGCGGTTGAAACCGACGGTCGGCGCGGAACTCGGGCCGGTGATCGCCGCGAGGCACCCGATCTTGATCGGCTCGGATTGGGCAATGGCAGGCTTCGGGAATGAAAATGATGCGGCGCCCAAGGCGCCGGCGCTTCCCAACAGCAGGTTGCGGCGTGAAACAGCCATGTGATGCTCCCGTTCGTTTCCTTTTTGCGGCGCCCATCTCTGAATCGCAGGCGTCCGCATGATTTTTATTTCCCGGCTGGCGGCCGAGGCTTGTCGCGGGATTGAAGTTTGAGCCTGACGGCACCGGCTTGTCCAGCGTTTATCCCGTAGAATTGCGGAGACGATTCGCGAACATTGCCCGGACACGGGCCTGTGACCGATCTCTTGGGCTTTGAGCGCATGAAATCTCTGGAAACTTGTCGCCGTCCACGTCAATAGGTTGCCACGCCAGATGTCGCTCTCGAAGGTCAGTTGATGCACGATGTCTCGATCCCGGCAGCCTTGATCGCCGGACTAGTCAGTTTCCTGTCGCCCTGCGTGCTGCCGCTGGTGCCGCCCTATCTGGTGTATCTGACGGGCGCGACCATCGAGCATGTCGCCCATGACGAGAGCATGAAGGCCTCGAGGCGCGCGGTGATGTCGGCGGCCTTGATGTTCGTGCTCGGCTTCTCCACCGTGTTCGTCGCGCTCGGCGCCAGCGCCTCCCTGATCGGCGGGCTGGTCCGCGCCTGGTCGGCGCAGCTCTCCATCGTCGCCGGCATCGTCATCATTGTGATGGGGCTGCACTTCCTCGGGCTGACGCGGATCGGGATCTTGATGCGCGAGGGGCGGATGAGCATGCCGAAACCGATCGGGCTGTGGGGCGCCTATGTGATGGGGCTCGCCTTTGCCTTCGGCTGGACGCCCTGCATCGGCCCAATCCTCGCCGCCATCCTTTCGGTCGCAGCAGCCGAGGCGACTGTGACCAAGGGCGCCATGCTGCTTGCGATCTATTCCGCCGGGCTCGGCATCCCCTTTCTGCTCGCGGCATTTGCGGTCGAACAGTTCTCGTCACTGTTCACGCGGATGAAGCGGCATCTGCGGACGGTCGAGCATGTCATGGGCGTGCTGATGATCATCACCGGCATCGGCTTTCTCACCGGTGCCGTCACCAATGTCAGCATCTGGCTGCTCGAGACGTTTCCGGCGCTGCAGAATATCGGCTGAGGCTTGTGCCAGCGCCAAAGCAAGGCTGGCCTTTGGCATCACGATGTCGAATAGTGGGCGGCCCTTACGCTAGCGCTGATCGCACCGAGGACCGATGGCCGAGGACACGCCCGGGACAGCAGGCCGCTCCTGGCCGATCTTCCGCTCGCTGGCCGCGTTCCGGCCGGGCGATTTGCCCGGCGACCTTATCGCGGGCCTGACACTGGCCGCGATCGCGATACCGGAGCAGATGGCGACTGCGCGCCTTGGCGGCTTCACCCCCCAGATCGGCTTTTTCGCGTTCATGGCAGGTTCGCTCGGTTTTGCCATACTGGGCAGCAACCGTCTTCTGTCGTGCGGCGCCGACTCCACGATCACGCCGATCTTCGCCGGCGGGCTTGCGCTGATGGCAGCCGCCGGCTCCCCGGAGAATCTCGCGCTTGCCGCGGCCCTGGCGCTGATGGTCGGAGCGATCCTGGTCGTCGGTAGCCTGTTTCGCCTCGGCTGGATTGCAAATCTGCTGTCGACCCCGGTCACCGTCGGCTTTCTTGCCGGCATCTCCATCCACATCATGGTTTCGCAACTCCCCGTCGTGCTCGGCGCACCGCCACCGAAAGGACCGATGATCGAGCGGATCGCCGAGATTGCGGAGCATCTTCCTGCCGCCAATCTCTACAGCGTCAGCATCGGGCTTTTCGTGCTGGCCTTTGTTGCCGGATCCGAGGCCATCAGCGCCAAGATTCCCGGCGCACTCGTCGCGCTGGTGGCGGCGACCGCTGCGGTGATCTGGGGCGGATTGGAGAGCAAGGGGGTCAGCGTGGTCGGCACCGTACCGGGCACGCTGCCGATGCCAACGTTTCCTGAAATCTCGCCGGAACGATGGGTCAAGCTGTTGCCATTGGCTCTCCTGATCGCAATGGTCGTGATGGTGCAGACCGCGGCGACGACGCGGGCATTTCCTTCCGATCCGGACCAGCCTGCCGATGTCGATCGCGATTTTCTCGGCGCCGGGGCCGGCAGCCTTCTTGCAGGCCTGTTCGGTGCCTTTCCGGTGGACGCGAGCCCGCCGCGAACCGGCATCGTGGCCGCGACCGGCGGACGCACGCAGCTATCGGGACTGTTCGCCGCATCGATCGTGCTGGCGCTGCTGGCGTTCGGCGCCGCGCTGCTCCATCACGTTCCGGAGGCTGCGCTGGGCGGCGTCCTGCTTTTCGTGGCGTTGCGCATCATTCGCTTCAGGCAGATTGAAGCGATCTTTCACCAGTCGGTCGGCGAGTTTCTGCTTGTGGTGGCAACGGCAGCTTCGATCATCATCCTGCCGATCGAGCAAGGCGTCGCCGTCGGCATCGCGCTCTCGCTGCTGCATGGCATCTGGAGCACGACGCAGGCGCGGCTCGTCGTATTCGACCGCGTACCGGACACCACGATCTGGTGGCCGGCCAATCCGAACATCAGGGGCGAGCGCGACCCGAAAGTTGCCGTGGTCGGCCTGCAGGCGCCGCTGTCGTTTCTCAATGCCTCGAGCTTTCGTACCGACGCGCTGAAGATCATCAAGACGGCAACATCGACGCCCAGGCTGCTGGTGATCGAAGCCAGCGGCATCGTGGAGATCGATTTCACCGCCGCCCAAACGCTGCTCGCGCTGTTCCGTGAATGCAGCGAGGAAGGCGTGACGGTCGCGATCGCTCGCCTCGAATCGACCCGCGCCCAACAGGCATTTGAGCGCTTCGGCCTCTATCGCACGCTGCCGCAGAACCACGTCTTCCATAGCGTCGCCGAGGCCGTTCGCGCGCTGGCTGGCTAGAGCGCGATGTCATTTGGTTGAATCGGCTTGGCCGCAAGTTCACCTCTCCTGAAGGGAGAGGTCGCGCCGGAGGCGCGGGTGAGGGGTTACGGTCCCTCGATAGAGCAGATCCCCTCACCCGGCGCTACGCGCCGACCTCTCCCTCTGGCAGAGGTGAGAAGAGGCAGCGCCCATGGGAACACAATTCGACCATATCTCATCACGCTCTAGGCCGGCACGATCTTGCCTGGATTGAAGATGTTCAGCGGATCGAGCGCCTTCTTCAGCGCCCGCATGGCGTCGATCGCCTCGGGCCCAAGCTCGGCTTCGAGATATTTCTGCTTGCCTTGCCCGATGCCGTGCTCGCCGGTGCAGGTGCCACCCATCGCCTGCGCGCGCTCGACCAGGCGATGCATGAATTCCTCGCCACGCGCCATCTCCTCGGCATTGTCGGTGTCGCAGACCAGCGAGCAATGGAAATTGCCATCGCCGACATGACCGACGATCGGCGAGAGCAGATTGAGCCGCTTCAGATCCTCTTCGGTCTCGGTGACGCAATCGGCCAATCGCGAGATCGGCACGCAAACGTCGGTCGCCACCACGCCGGAGCCGGGCCGCAGCGCCTTCACCGACCAATAGGCGTCATGCCGCGCCTGCCAGAGCTTTGTGCGGTCCTCGGGCCTGGTGGTCCAGGTGAAACCCAGGCCGCCGCATTCGGAGGCGATCTCCTTGAAGTTCTTCGATTGCTCGGCGACCTCGGCCTCGCTGCCGTGGAACTCAAGCAGCAGCAGCGGCGTCTCCGGCAGCGTCAGTTTCGAATAGGCGTTGCACGCCTTGACCTGCGCCGCATTCAAGAGCTCGATGCGGGCAACGGGAATGCCGGTCTGGATCGCCAGGATCGTCGCCTGGCAGGCGCCGCGCACGGTCTCGAACGAACATGCGGCTGCCGCGATCGTCTCAGGAATGCCGCGCAATTTGATCGTGAGCTCGGAGATGATGCCGAGCGTGCCCTCGGCACCGATGAACAGATGCGTCAGGTCGTAGCCGGCGGACGATTTCTTCGCCCGCGTGCCGGTCGTGATGATCTCGCCGTCGCCGCGCACGACCTTCAGCGCCAGCACGTTCTCCCGCATCGTGCCGTAACGCACCGCGTTGGTGCCGGAGGCGCGCGTCGAGGTCATGCCGCCGAGCGAGGCATCGGCGCCGGGGTCGATCGGGAAGAACAGGCCCTGGTCGCGCAGATGCTCGTTGAGCGCCTTCCGCGTCACGCCGGGCTCGATCACGCAATCGAGGTCTTCGGCGTGGACGGCGAGCACCCGGTTCATGTCGCGCAGATCGATGCAGATGCCGCCGGCCGGCGCATTCACCTGCCCCTCCAGCGAGGTGCCGGTGCCGAAGGCGATCACGGGAACGCGATGTTTGGCGCAGATCCGCACCACATCCTGGATGTCGGCAGTTTCCTGCGCCATCACCACGGCGTCCGGCGGCTGCGGCGGCAGCCATGTCGTGGTGTGGGCGTGCTGGTCGCGCACCGCCTGCGAGGTGATGAGGCGGTTGCCGAAGCGCGCCGCCAGCGCGTCGATCGCGGCCTTGAGGGCCGGCGGCTCCGGACGCGCTGGATTGTTCGAAATCGTAGTCGCCACGTGAAATATCCTCCCGGCTTCAGCCGACCGTGGCAAACGTTATATAACGGGTCAAGACCGCCAATCGAACTAACAGGGATGGAATAATGACGACCATTAATGCCGCCAGGGACATCAAGTTGCCCTCAGCCCCGTTTCTGTCCTCGGTGATGCAGATCGAGCCGCAATGGATCGACTATAATGGCCACCTCAACATGGCCTATTACAACGTGATGTTCGACCGCGCCATCGACGAGATCTGGCTGCAGCTCGGCATCGGCCCCACCTACAAGAAAGAGCGCCACGGCTCGACCTTTACCGCCGAGTGCCATGTGCGGTATTTGCGCGAGGTCCATCTCGGCGATCCCGTCCAGGTGACGGTCTATCTGCTCGGCGCCGACGACAAGCGGCTGCACACGTTCGAGGAGCTGCGCCACGCGACCGAAGGCTGGATCTCAGCCACCTCCGAAAACATGTCGCTGCATATCGACATGAACTCGCGCAAGGTCGCCCCGTTTCCATCCGATATCCGCGCCCGCATCAAGGCGATCGCGGATATCCATGCATCCATCCCCCGGCCCGAGGGCATCGGGCGCAGCGTGGCGATGCCCGCACGTTAGGCCGGGCCGCCTAAAGCGGGATGGGGTTAAGTTGAATCGATTTGGGATTCCCAAATCAGTGAGTTTCTGATTCACCATGCTG
>NZ_JCAMOT010000035.1:0-90316 GCF_059512425.1 Bradyrhizobium sp. Leo78 | reverse complement strand
CATCGCCGGCGAATAGACGTCGCCGCCGGCGCACGGGCCCATGATGACGGAGATCTGCGGGATCACGCCGGAGGCGACGACGTTGCGGCGGAACACGTAGGAATAGCCGGCCAGCGCGGCGACGCCTTCCTGGATGCGGGCGCCGCCGGCGTCATAGAGGCCGATGATCGGCGCCCGCGCCTTCATCGCCATGTCCTGGAGTTTTGTAATTTTCAGCGCGTGTGTCTCCGACAGCGAGCCGCCGAACACGGTGAAGTCCTTGGCGAAGACGAAGGTCCTGCGGCCGTTGACGGTGCCCCAGCCGGTGACCACGCCGTCGCCGGGAACCTTGGTCTTCTCCATGCCGAACTCGATCGAGCGGTGCTCGACGAACATGTCGAATTCCTCGAACGATCCCTTGTCCAGCAGCAGCTCGATGCGCTCCCGCGCGGTCAGCTTGCCGCGGGCATGCTGGGCCTCGATGCGCTTGACGCCGCCGCCCAACTTGGCGCCGGCGCGCCGCTCTTCGAGGGTGTCGAGGATATCTTTCATTTGCTTCCGCCCGCATTAGCTAGTGATTGGGTGCTGGAACCCGCGCGGGGTTCTAACACGGCATTTTCTGAACCGGAAACCACCTTCTTGCTCCGAATCCCGGGCACCGGCGGTATCTGATCAGCGCAAATTGGGGGAGAAAGACCATGGATAACACGACAGCCGAGGCCGGGTCGGTCACGGGCGGCGTTCGCCTATTGCTCAGGCTGGAAGGCCTGACGCTGTTTGTGGGCATGACGGTGCTGTACGGGGTCTGGGGCGGCTCGTGGTGGGTCTACGCGATCCTGTTCCTGGCACCCGATTTGAGCTTCGCCGGCTATGCATTCGGCCCCAAGGAGGGCGCGGTCATCTACAATGCCGCCCACAGCTACATGGCGCCCGTGGCCCTGATGACCGTTGGCTTTGCCACCGCCGAGCCGCTGGTGCTCTCGATCGCAATGATCTGGCTCGCCCATATCGGCATCGACCGCGCGCTCGGCTACGGACTGAAATATCAGGCGGGATTCGGCTTCACTCACATGGGACGGATCGGAAAGGCGAAGTCACCTCAGACCTGATCATTTGGCGGCCGGGACGATCCCGGCCGTTCACCGCCTTCGTTCGCCGCCGCTCCATCACTCCCCCACCTTGAAAGGCTCCTCCTTGCCAGGCGGCACGGTCTCCTCCGCCATGGCAAGCATCATCGCGACCATGACATAGTTGCCGGCGACCGCGGTCAAATCCACGATCTGCTGATCGTTGAACACCTTCTTCGTCCGCGCATAGGTTTCGTCGGATACCTTCTTGGTGGTGGTGAGCTCAGTGACGAAGTCATAGACCGCGGCCTCATCCTCGGCCATGTGCGACGGTCGCTTGTTGGCTTTCAGCTCGGCAATGATGTCGCCCGACAGGCCTGCCTTGGCCGCGAGCGGTGCATGCGCGAACCATTCGACCTGCGAGCGCCATTGCCGGCCGATGATCAGGATTGCAAATTCATTGAGCTTGGTCGGGACCGAGGTCTGCCAGCGCAAATAATAGAACAGGTCGAACAGCCGCTGCCCAAGCACGGGGCTGCGGATCATCGGGTTGTAGGGGCCGCCGATGCCGACGCTCGAGACCTTCATGATCTGCTCGCCGAGCGGTCGCTGCTTTTCGTCGAGCTGGTCCATGGTGAGCTGCGGAAAGCGCGGCTCCTTGCTGGTCGCCGGCGCGGCAAACATCGTGGCCGCGAACCAGCCGCCGGCGGCGGCAAGTGTGAGCGACGAGAGCCAGACTGAAGCAGAATGCATGGTTTCCTCCGTACGATTTTTCGTTGTACGGAGATGCTAGTCTGGCATTGATTTGCGCACCAGCCGGTGCGGGCGCGCATCAGCCATCAATACGCCACGATATCTGCAAGGCATTGCTGCGCCACGGTCATGCGGGCGGCGATGTGGCTCTCGTTCTTGCAGTCCATGTTCATCGCGAACACGGTGACGGAGGACCCCTTCTCGACCCAGCCGACCAGCCAGCCGAGCGAAGGCTTGCCGACCTCGGCGCCGACGAGGCCGCTCTTGGCGCGGATGGTGGCATCTCCCACCTTCGTCACCGGCAGGATGTCGCGCGTCAATTCCTGGGCGCGCTTGGAGACCGGCAACGTGCCGCGCCGCAGCCGGTCCACGAAATCGATCTGCTGCACCGGATCGATGCGCAGGTTTCCCGTCAGCCAGAACTGGTCGATGCCGCCGCCGATGTCTTGGTTGCCGTATTCGAGCAGATCGAGATATTTCTTCATCCGCTCTTCGCCGATGCGCCGCGCGATCTCCTGATAGACCGGCACGGCGGAAACGGCGATCGCCGAGCGCAGCGTATGGTCCTTGTTCCAGGCCTCGATGCTGCGCGTCACGCCATCCCACTTGAACACGTCCTTGTCGGGATCCTCGACCACGCCGGTGTCCAGCGCGATGATCGAGTTCGGGATCTTGAAGGTCGAGGCCGGCAATTTGCCCTCGCTCGACCTCCGCTTGTCGCTGGCGATGATCAGGTAGTCGTCGACCTTGTAGGCGACGAAGGTCCCCTCGGTGCCGAGCTCGAAGAAGCGCCGCGCCAGGCTGTCGCGAAACTCGTTGCGCTGGTAGGACACGTTGGCAAAGCTGCGGGTCGGCAAAACGGACGCGGCGGTGAGGAGACCGAGCGCTTGGCGGCGATTGATCACGGCTGAACCTGATGGCTTGAGGAGCAGGCCATGATGGATGCCATCGTGATGAAACGATGGCAAGAACCTTACCGGCCGCGGCCCGAGAGGCGCAGCACGAACACCAGCACTTCAGCTACCGCCTTGTAGAGCTCGACGGGGATCTCGTCGCCGAGCTCGACATTGGAAAGTGCGCCCGCCAGGACCTCGTTCTCCTCGATCGGGATGTCGTGTGCTTTCGCAAGCTCGACGATCTTGGCGCCAATCGCCCCCCTGCCCTTGGCAACCACCGTCGGCGCACCGCCGTGATCGTAATGCAGGGCGACCGCAAGCTGGCTCTTGGTCTCGACGGTCATAGCGCGCGGTCCAGGAAATGGCCGGCGCGAGCCGGTGCTGCCTGCGGCGGCGCGCCGTCCTGGATCACGATGTCGCCGGGCAGAAGCTCGGCCCGGCTCAGCGCCTGGCTCAACTGCGGCGCGCTGGCGCGAAGCTGCGCGGCGGTCGCCGGGCGTTCCGCCCACATCCGCACCGACGTCTTGTCGCCGATCAGCGAGATCAGCGCATGGATCGGGCCCGCAGGTTCGACATCGAGCGAGAAACGCGCCCGCCAGATGCGCTTGGCGGCCTCGGCCTCAACACCGCCGCCGCCGTCGCGGGAAATCTCGAACTGGGCCATCGCCGTGCCCTGTGGCGTCGCGAACGGGATTTCGAACTGCCAGCGCGGCGACGAGGTATCGATCTGTGGGTTCGCGGGATCGATGCGGTCCGGCAAGGACGCCACCTGCAGCAGCGTCTGCCGCGCCAACGCGGCATCAGTGTCGCCAAGCAGATGATGAGCGACGGCGGCGAGCGGCATATCCGGCGCCACGGATGGCGAGGCGACGGGCTGGGCGGTCGGCAGCGCGCCGCGGAACGGCGGTGGCGGCGTGTTGGTGTGAACGGTGACATCGGTCGCGATGTCAGTGAGACGCGCGGAATTGCCGAGTTCCTGCAGCAGATTCAGCGTCGCACCGGCGGAGGGGCCCGCATTCGATGGGCCTCGGCCGAGGCTGCCCGGCATCACTAGGTCCTCAGCGACCGGAAGACGCGCCTGCGGCAGCAGGATTTCCTCGACCTCGATATCGGGTGGCACGAGATTTTGGGTGAGTACGGGATGAGCCGCGGCCTGTCCCTGGGCGGTGGCGGCCGATGGCGCCGGATTCGCCGTGCCGAGCGACGACTGCAGGGTCTGCCGCAGCACGATCAGCGCGGCCTTCAGATCCGGGGCGCCCGCGGCCGACGATGCGGTGCCGGCGGCCAGCGACGCCTCGAAGAACAGGCCGGAGCGCTCGAACGCATTCTTGATCTCGCCGCCGTCAAGGTTCTGGTCGAGCCGGGTCTGCTGCGTCAGCACTTGCGCAATCGCCTGCTGCAGCCTTGGCGGCAGGTTACCGGCGGCGGCCAGTGCACCGAGATTGGCAAACAGCGGCGCCAGGCCCTGCTGCACCGTCGCTGCATTTTGCGCGGCGTTGGCGACGGCCGCGCGCTCTACCGGCGTGAGCACGTTCCTGGACTGGGTCGTGGTCGAGGGATTGGCGGCGGCGAGCTGCGCGTCGGGCGATAGCGTCACCGCGTCGTCGGCGACGGCATCGCCCTGCCCGAGCATCGCAAGACGGATCCCGTCTTTGGTCTGGGACACTGCGAGCTGCAGCGCCTGACCTTCCTTCAAGGGAACTTCCGAGAGCACGTCGATCGACAGGCTCGAGATCGCGATCCGCACCAGGTCGGCGGAGAGCACTTTCAGCACCTGCGCATTGATCACGCTTCCCGGCTGCAGAACGAGATCGGGCGCGACGCTGCCCACCTCCTTGGCGGAAAGCACCGGCAGCACGGGATTGATGGTCAACGCCATGTCGGAGGGTCTCGGCTGGAAGGCTAGAGCCTACCGACGCGCCGTAAACCTCCCGTTAACTTAGCAGGTGGCGGTTGCGGTAAAGGACCTCAGTTCAGCGTCTTCAGGATGCTGGCGGCCGCATTGAAATCGACCAGCCGTGCGGCGCGGCGCGCGGCGACCTCCTCGTCCACGCCCCATTGCTCGGTGTTCCAGTCCTCGTCGACATGGGCGGCGGCCCAGATCTGGGCGGGGTCCCTAAAACCATGGGTGAGGGCCAGCGCAAGCAATGCCGATCCGGTGAGCGTCGTCACCACATGCAACGCCGCCACCGACCATGGATCGCTCGGAAACGCCTCGCGCGCGGCTTTGATCGCGCTTTCCGGCTGGGCGACGTGCACGATGCCCTCCGCGAGGATGAAATGCGCGCCGAGCGTATCTGCGGCCCAGAACAGGATCGGGTCCCAATGCTCGGCCTCACGGGCGACCAGCGCCTCCGGATGGCCGGCGCGATAGAACAACAGATCCGAGCCGATATATTTTGCGGCGTCGGCAGCGACCACATCGACGCGATCGACCACGCCCTCGATCACGCTGTTGGCGAAACGCGTCAGCGGCATGGTCAGCGGATCGATCGTCTCTCCTTGCGCGTTCCACTCGGCAGCGACGGCGTCCGCGATTGCGCGCGCGGGCGCCGTCACCTTCTTTCCCGATGGCGTACGGATCGGCCGGCCGTCGAGCGTCACGGCAAAGCCGCCCTCGTCTTCTGCGACATCGGCGCCTTTATAGAAGCGCTTGCGCTGCGGCGCGCGCACGTTGCGGCGCGCTGCCTCCTGCGGATCCAGCGGGGATTGTCCCGCCTCTTCATCGAACAATTCGCGCATGCAAGCTTCCGTTGGGCTTCGTCTGCTAGCAGGATAAGGCAGGCGCCGCTGCAAATAAAGCTGGCCAGATCAGCCGTCAGTCACGGGCGGCGCAACTGCGCGAATAGGCGGCGCGATCGGCAGGATCCAGGCCAGCAGCCGCGCCCTCGTCGAGGCAGCCTCTGACACGGTCGCTGAATGATCTGCGGGCCGACGCGCGGGGACCTGGCAGTGGCTGCAACTGAGCTTCTGGTTCGCCGCGCATCATCGGCGTCGTCGGCGCCACAATCTTTGGGGGCGGCGGCGGCGAGGGAGGCGGCGGAAGCAGGTTCGGGTTACTGCCAGGCGCAATGAACTGTGCTGACGCAGGGGGCGCTGCGAGCAGCAAGGCAAGCGCGAGCAAGAGCGCAGAATGCTTCATACAGCATATGTTGGAACGCCAGGGCGAAACCGCAAATAAATTATTCTTCCGGCGCGTTCTCGATCGGGTCGAACCGGCTGGTGTCAAGCCCCAGCAGGTTCCAGGATTGCTGCATATGCGGCGGCAGCGGCGCGCTAACGTCGATGACTCCGCCGCGCGGATGCGGAATCACGATGCGCCGCGCAAGCAGATGCAGCCTGTTCTGCAACCCGCCCGGAAGTTCCCAATTCTCACGATTGAAATATTTGGGATCGCCCACGATGGCGTGACCAATATGCGCCATATGCGCGCGCAACTGGTGGGTGCGTCCCGTGACCGGCTTCAGCGATACCCACCCCAGCTTCTGCGCAGCGGTTTCGACCACCGCGTAATAGGTCACGGCGTGGCTCGCGCCCTCGTCGCCATGGGCGGCGATCCGCATGATCGTGTCGTCCTCGCCCTCCTCTTTCGCAAGATAGGTCGAGATGCGCCCCTGCTTCGGCTTCGGCACGCCGGCCACCAGCGCCCAATAGATTTTGCGCGCCGAGCGCGAACGAAACGCGCCGGTCAGATGCGTGGCGGCAAAGCGCGTTTTCGCAACCAGGAGACAGCCCGAGGTCTCCTTGTCGATCCGGTGCACCAGGCGCGGCTTCTGGCCCTTGGCGTCGCGCATCACTTCCAGCATCTGGTCGATATGGCGCGTGGTGCCGGAGCCGCCCTGCACGGCAAGCCCGGCGGGCTTGTTCAGGACCAGCACGTCGGCGTCCTCGAACAGCGTCATCTCCTTCAGCGCGGCAAGCGTCTTCGTCGCGGCCTCGGAGAGCTGACCAACCACCTTCGGGGCATCGAGCTTCAACGGCGGGATGCGTACGCTCTGTCCCTCCTCCAACCGGTCCTTGCTGTCGGCGCGCTTGCCATTGACGCGCAGCTCGCCCTTTCGAACGATGCGCTGGATATGGGAGAACGACAGCCCGGGAAACCGCGCCTCGAGAAACCGGTCGACGCGCATGTTGTTCTCGTCAGCGGTCACGGTGACGGTCTGGACTTTTGTCGGCAACGGCAGCTCGGCGGCAGCTTTCGCGGGCTCTGCTGCAACGGGCGGGGCCGATTTCTCCCGCCGCGGCTGGGCAAAGCGCGGCGGCTTTGCGCCCGCGCGGTGCATCGGCGGCCGATCGCCCTCGTGACGATTGCGAAAGGGCCGCGCGCCCTTCGGGCGATCACCACGATCGCCCGATTTTGACAATGGTCTCTTGACGCGGCGGCTCATGCTGTTCGGCTCCAGAGGTCGAGTGTTGCGTAGCGCAAATGCGGCTGGCCGTCACGGCGAAATCACCGCAAATCCCGCGCAAAACCTCCAAAAGGTGACCTCGGTTTGACGAGACGCGTGCAACGAGCCACCTATACTCGTTGACAGTGTCGGGAACGCCATGCATATTTTCCGCGGGTGGATACGACCCGCTGCTTGCGCCCGAACAGGGTATGGTGAACGTATCGAGCCGCTTCCGGCTTCCTTTGCCCCGGCGAACGAGTCAGCAACGCAAGCACCTGACAATTTCTCGTTCGCTTACAGCAGAGGACGATCCATGCGCGATTTCCGCGATGCCAAGGCCATGGCGCAGACGCTGCGCGATGCGCTCAAGACCAAATCTATTTCCGTCAGCCACAGCGAGAGCCTTGAACTGGTCGCCAAGACCCTGGGCTTTCATGACTGGAACGTGCTGTCGGCGGCCATCCAGTCAAGCCAGCCGGTTGCGGTCCCACCGAAAAAATCATCTGTGCCTTCCGTCAGCGGCAACGCAGCCTTCCCGGTCGCGCCGATGCGCGACGTCGTGTTTTTTCCGCAATTGATCTCGTGGATATTTGTCGGACGCGACAAGACGCGGCGGGCGCTCGATCGCGCGGTGGCCAATGATGGGCGCATCGTCGTGGTGACCCAGAAACGGGCCGAAGATGACAATCCCGATTTCGAAGCGCTCTATTCGGTTGGAGTGATAGCGGACATCATTCATCGCGTACAACTTCCGAACGGAGACTTCCGGGTGAAAGTCTCTTGTGCAGAACGTGTCGCCATTGTGAGGCCAGTCGAGGATGATTTCCTGGCGGCTGAAGTGGCCCCAATCGGAGAGCTACGCGCGGTCGATGCCGAAGCCTTCGCGCTCACGCGCGAAATCTTCGAGGCGTATCAAGGCTTCACTAACACCGTGCTGCCGCCGTCGCTCTACCGCTACGCCCGAGAGCCGGGCGTGCTCGCCGACGTCCTCGCCCAGGTCCTGGAGGTCGGCATCGAAAAGATGCAACAGATCCTGGAGATCCCGGATGTGGTCGCGCGTCTCGAAACCATCCTCGGCTGGATGCGTGCCGGCGCGCCCGCCAAGGCAAGCTAGCGATTTGAGAGTCGGGGCGGTCTTACGTCCCGCCCCGCTCTTTCCTCAGCCTTGCCCAATAGTCCAGCCGCTTGCGGATTTCGCGCTCGAAGCCGCGGTCGGGCGGATCGTAAAAGGTCTGACGGCCCAGGGCTTCCGGAAAGTAGTCCTGGCCGGAGAAGGCGTCGGGCGCATCGTGGTCGTACTGGTAGCCGGCGCCGTAGCCTTCCGACTTCATCAATTTGGTCGGGGAGTTCAGGATGTGCTTGGGCGGAAGCAGGGAGCCCCCCTCCTTCGCGACCTGCTTCGCCACACCGAATGCGGTGTAGACGGCATTCGATTTCGGCGCGGTCGCGACATAGACCACGGCCTGCGCGATCGCGAGTTCGCCCTCGGGCGAGCCGAGAAAATCATAGGCGTCCTTGGCGGCATTGGCGATCACCAGCGCCTGCGGATCGGCAAGGCCGATATCCTCGACCGCCATGCGTACCACGCGCCGCGCCAGGAACAGCGGATCCTCGCCGGCATCGAGCATCCGCGCGAAATAATACAACGCCGCGTCCGGATCGGAGCCGCGCACAGATTTATGCAGCGCCGAGATCAGGTTGTAATGGCCGTCGGCGGATTTATCGTAGATCGGCGCGCGGCGCTGCAGGATGTCCTGCAACTGGGCGGGGTTGAAGACCTCATCCTTCCGCGCAGAGCGCCAGACCTCTTCGGCCAGTGTCAGCGCGGCGCGGCCGTCGCCGTCGGCCATCCGCACCAGCACGGTGCGCGCCTCCGCATCCAGCGGCAGCTTCCTGCCTTCGACCTCTTCGGCATGAGCGTAGAGCTTTTCGATCGCTTCGGCGTCGAGCGAATGGAACACCAGCACGCGTGCCCGCGACAGGAGCGCGGCGTTGAGTTCGAACGACGGATTTTCGGTGGTCGCGCCGACCAGCACCACCGTGCCGTCTTCCATCACGGGCAGGAAGGAATCCTGCTGGGCGCGGTTGAAGCGATGGACCTCGTCGACGAACAACAGCGTGCCCTTGCCGGTCTCGCGCCGCGCGCGCGCCGCGTCGAACGCTTTCTTCAGATCGGCAACCCCGGAAAACACCGCGGAAATCTGCTCGAAATGCAGTTCGGTCGCATCGGCCAAAAGCCGCGCCACCGTGGTCTTGCCAGTGCCCGGCGGGCCCCAGAAGATCAGCGAGCCCAGCGTGCGCGTCTCCAGCATGCGCGTCAGCGCGCCATCGGGGCCGAGGATGTGATCCTGGCCGACGACGTCGGAAAGCTGGTGCGGACGGAGCCGATCGGGGAGCGGACGCGGCGCATCCTGCTCCATCCCTGCCGCGGCAAAGAGATTGGTGCTGGGTTCGCGCTGACGCTTCGCGTTCATCCGCCGAGCGTCACGTTGATCTGCTGGCCGCCTCGCACCAGCGTGATGCGCCAGATCCGCGACGTCGCTTTCGAGGCCTTCTCGAGATCGCCGGTGCGCGCGATCTTCTGGTTGTTGACGGCGAGGATGATGTCTCCCTTCTGGAAGCCGACATTGGCAGCCGTGCCGTCATCGGCGAGGTCGGTAACCACCACGCCTTCGACCCCGGCATCGAGATGCAGCTCGTCCGCAAGCGCCGGCGAGATGTTTGCGACCTTGGCGCCCTGGAACGGCGAGCGCGCGGTCAGCACGATCTCGTCGCGCCCCGTATCGGGTGCGGTCTCCAGCGGCACGGTGAGCTTGATGGTCTTGCCGCCGCGCTGCACGTCGATCTGGGCGGTACCGCCGAGCGGACGCGTTGCAAAACGGTAGTCGAAGGCGTTGGGATCATCGATGGTCTGGCCATCGATCGCAACGATCAGGTCCGACGGCTTCAGCCCCGCATGCGATGCCGGGCTGTTTGGCGCGACGTTCGCGACCAGTGCGCCGTTTGGCAGCTTCAGCCCGAGCGTCTCGGCGATGTCAGGCGTCACCGCCTGCAGCCGCGCGCCAAGCCATGGCCGCTTCACCGCCTTGCCGCCGCTCTTGGCGGAGGCCACCACAACACGCACCATGTTCGCGGGAATCGCAAAGCCGATGCCCTGCGAACCGCCGGAGCGCGAGAAGATCGCGGTGTTGATGCCGGCGAGCCGCCCGGTCATGTCGACCAGCGCGCCGCCGGAATTGCCGGGATTGATGGCCGCATCGGTCTGGATGAAGAACTGGTAGTCGGTGATGCCGACTTGCGTGCGCGCGAGCGCCGAGATGATGCCGTGCGTCACGGTCTGGCCGACTCCGAAGGGATTTCCGATCGCAAGCACGACATCGCCGACCAGAAGTTCGTCGGAATTGGCGAAATCAAGCGTCGCGAATTTCTCTTTCGAGTCCTTCACGCGCAGCACCGCGAGGTCGGTGCGGCTGTCCTTGAGCACGATCTCGGCCTCGAACTCGCGCTTGTCGGCGAGCGAGATCTTCACCTGGTCGGCGCCCTCGATGACGTGGTTGTTGGTGACGACGAGGCCGGAGGGATCGACCATCACGCCGGAGCCAAGCGAGCGCTGCATCTGCTCGGGCTGGCCGGGCACGCCGAAGAAGCGGCGGAAGATCGGGTCATCCAGGAACGGATTGCGGGTCTGCACCGTCTTGGCGGCGTAGACGTTGACGACCGCCGGCTGCACGCGCTGCACGATCGGCGCGTAGGACATTTTTAGCTCGGCCGGCGAAGACGGCACGCGGCGGTCCTGCGCCAGCGCCGGTGTCGCGGCGACAGCAGACATCAACAACAGGGCGGCTAGGCGAATGAGCATCATGCAAGAATCCCGGGAATTGATCGTCTTGATATAGGCGTGAGCCAGTGGCGAGAGAAGCGATTGCTGCGTTCAGGCGGCGGTCTGCGCGGCTTCGATGGGATCGGGCGCGGGAGCACAGGACAGCTGCGCCCGGTGAGTCTCGCCCCATTGCTTGAGGATCTCGATCACCGGCCGCAGGCTCTCGCCGATGTCGGACACGGTGTATTCGACCCGCGGCGGCACCTCGGCATAAACCTTGCGGATGATGAGCTTGTCCTCTTCGAGCGCACGGAGTTGCTTGGTCAGCATGCGCTGGGTGATGCCGGGCATCCGCCGCCGCAACTCGCCAAACCGCTGGGTCCCAGACAACAGATGGAACAGGATGACCCCCTTCCATTTGCCATCGATCAGGTCGAGCGTCGCCTCGACCGCGCAGCCCGGCCGATGGGCAAAATTCCGCCGTTTCATAAGCTTTCTTCCAATAGTATCCAAACAGGGACTAGTTCCCTGAATTTACCGTACTTGCCAACTGAGCGCCAGCGCGAGAGTTAGATCGCAGCCAGACAAGGGAGAAGGCAATGAAGGCCGTCGGATACAAGAAATCCCTGCCGATCGAGGACGCAGAATCGCTGTTCGATTTCGATGCCGCCAAACCGGAGCCCAAAGGGCGCGACATCCGGGTCGCGGTGAAGGCGATATCCGCCAATCCCGTCGACTACAAGGTGCGCAAGCGCGCCGCCCCGCCCGAGGGCGAGGTCAAGATTCTGGGCTTCGACGCGGCCGGCGTAGTCGACGCTGTCGGCCCCGACGTCAGCCTGTTCAAGCGAGGGGACGAGGTCTTCTATGCGGGCTCGATCCTGCGCCAGGGCACCAATTCGGAATTCCATCTGGTCGATGAGCGGATCGTCGGCGCGAAGCCGAAGACGCTGTCGTTCGCTCAGGCCGCCGCCCTGCCCCTGACCTCGATCACGGCCTGGGAACTGCTGTTTGACCGGCTGGGCGCCGTGCCCGGCAAGAGCCTCGATCCGCGTACGCTGCTGATCGTCGGCGGCGCCGGCGGCGTCGGCTCGATCCTGATCCAGCTTGCGCGGCGGCTGACCGGCCTGACGGTGGTCGCGACCGCGACGCGGCCGGAGTCGCAGAAATGGTGCCTCGAGCTCGGCGCGCATGCGGTGGTCGATCATGGCAAACCGATGAAGGAGCAGCTCGAGAAATTGAAGCTGCCGCCGGTCGGCCTCGTCGCCAGCCTCACCTATACCGACCAGCACTACAAGGCGATCGCCGACTTCATGGCGCCGCAGGGCAAGTACGGCCTGATCGACGACCCGCCGGAATTCAATGTCAGTGCGTTCAAGGGCAAGGCGATCTCGGTGCACTGGGAATCGATGTTCACGCGCTCCTCGTTCCAGACGCCGGACATGATCGCGCAGCACCATCTGCTGAACGATGTCGCCGACCTCATCGACAAGGGCGTATTGCGCACCACGCTCGCCGAGACATTCGGCACCATCAACGCGGCCAATCTGAAGCGCGCGCACGCGCTGCTCGAAAGCGGCAAGTCCCGCGGCAAGATCGTGCTGGAGGGGTGGTAGCCTTGCGCCTGGCGCGTCCGCTCATCTCATGGCTGAACCGGCGGACGCGCCGCGTCCGCAGCCGGCGTTGAGCGCTCGATGAAGCCTTTGGCGAGCGCGTGGTAGATTCCTTCCTCGCAGACCAATCGCGAGGTGCCGTAGGCAATCAACGCCGCGGTCATCAGCGGCACCACCATGGTGTGATCGCCGGTCATCTCGGTGACGATGACGAACGCCGTGATGGGGGCTTGCACGACACCGGCGAAATACGAGACCATGCCGAGCAGCATGATCGCCGCCAGTGGCGTTCCGTGAAAGAAGGATGCCACGTTCGAGCCCAGTCCGGCGCCCACCGCTAACGAGGGCGAAAAGATGCCGCCAGGAATGCCGCTGACGGCTGCCAAGGCGGTGGCCAGGAACTTCAATAATCCGAAGTCGTCAGGCAATGGCGCGCTGCTCTCAAGTGCAGCCTTCACCTCCGAGTAGCCCGTGCCATAGATGGTGTCGCCGGAAACAAGTCCACACAGCGCGACCGCGAGGCCGCACAGCACCGCAAATGGCACCGGACGGCGTCGTATCGCCTGTCCGACAGAGCCGGGAAGGCCGCGCGCCATGATAATGACGATGCGACTAAACAGTCCGCCCATCAATCCGCCGACGACTCCGCAAACGGGAACGACGAGCCAGTCGATGCCCCGGTTCAACGTCACCGCGGTCGTACCAAAATAGTCATAACTGCCCACCAGGGCGAGCGACGTCAGGCCTGCAGCAATCACCGCGGCGATGATCAGGCTGCTGGTACGCGTTTCGAAAGCGCGGCTCATCTCCTCGATGCCAAACACGATGCCCGCGAGCGGCGTGTTGAAGGCGGCCGCAACACCGGCCGCGGCACCGGCCAGGATCAATCCCGGCTGCCGCCGCGGCGACACGCGTCCGACTGCGAACATGATGGACGCACCGACCTGGACCGTTGGCCCTTCACGGCCGATCGAAGCCCCGCATAGCAGGCCAAAGAGGGTCAGGATGATCTTTCCGACCGCGATCCGGATGGATACGAGCCGCTCCCTCGCCTGCTGGTTGGTGAGATGACGCGCGGCGATCGCCTGCGGAATGCCGCTGCCCTGGGCGTTCGGAAACAGCCTCGCCGTCAGCAACGCCGACAGCCCAAAGCCGATCGGCGTGACCAGAAGCGATGCATAACGCGACTTGGACAGCAGCATCGCGAAAGCCTGCTGCGCCAGATCGGCGAGCTGTGCCAGCAGCACCGCAGCCGCGCCAACAACGATGCCACCGAGCAGAAAGATCGCACGTCGCTGCCAGCGCGCCGAGGTGATCTTAACCAGCCGCTGGTGGCGGGTGGACAGGGTCAACTTCATGGAACGGTTTTACGCAATCCGGGCCTCCGGCAAAAGTGCGGATCCGTAAAGCGTGCCCTCCTTCTATCGCCGTGCTCGTCATGGTGGGGCACGCTACGCTTTGCCCACCCTATAACTGAGCCCGCGCCCTCTCCCTCGTCATTGCGAGGAGCGACAGCGACGAAGCAATCCATGCCTCAGCAAGCGGTACTATGGATTGCTTCGCTTACGCCCGCAATGACGGAGCGCGAGCCCCCTCAGATGGTATTGATGATGCCGCCTTCGACGCGGAGTGCGGCGCCGTTGGTGGCGGAGGCTTCCTTCGAAGCAACATAGACCACCATGTTGGCGATCTCGTCGACGCTGGCGAAGCGCTGCAGGAGCGAGGTCGGGCGGTGCTGCTTGACGAAGTTCGCAATCGCCTCTTCCTCCGGCTCTCCGTTCTGCCTGGCGAGATCCTTGACGAAGGTGTCCACGCCTTCCGACAGGGTTGGGCCAGGCATCACCGAATTGACGGTCACCGCCGTGCCGCGGGTCAGCTCAGCGAGCCCGCGCGAGATCGAAAGCTGCGCGGTCTTGGTCATGCCGTACTGGATCATCTCCTTCGGAATGCTGAGCGCAGATTCGGAGGCGATGAAGACGATGCGGCCCCAGTTGCGCTTCAGCATGCCCTGCATATAGCCACGGGACAGGCGCACGCCTGACATCACGTTGACCTCGAAGAAGCGGGTCCAGTCCTCGTCCGGAATCTCGAAGAAGTTCTTCGGTTCGAAGATGCCGGCATTGTTGATGAGGATATCGACATCGGGCTGTGCCGATAGCAACGCTTTGCATCCCGCGGCCGTGGAAACGTCGGCGGCGATGCCGCGCGCCTTGGCGCCTGCGACCGCCTTCTGAATCGCAGCGACGGCGGCATCGATCTTGGGCTGGTTGCGGCCGTTGACGACCACCTCCGCGCCGGTTGCCGCCAGGCCGCGGGCAATGGCCAGTCCAATGCCGGCAGTCGAGCCCGTGACGAGCGCGGTCTTTCCCGAAAGATCGATCTTCATGCTGTATCTCCGTAAACTCGATCACCGAGATATCGGGAGCCCGAGATACGGACGCAATTGCCTGATGCAGCATGGCTGACGTCGGGCCAACGTATCCGTGCAAAAATGAAAGCGTCGCCGAGCGGAATCGTAGAATCGTAGGATGGGTAGAGCGCAGCGAAACCCATCGCGACGAAACAAGCCGAGCGAATGATGGGTTACGCTGCGCTCTACCCATCCTACGGACCGAAATGAAAAAGCGGCGCTCGGTGGCGCCGCTTTCTGAAAACCAGGCCGGAGAAAGCTTACGCCGCCTCGGCTTCCTTTTCCTGCACCGGGCCGGAATCCTTGCCCTTGGCGTCGACATCGCGGTCGACGAACTCGATCACGGCCATCGCGGCGTTGTCGCCGTAGCGGAAGCCGGCCTTGATGATGCGGGTGTAGCCGCCTTGACGATCCTTGTAGCGCGGCGCCAGCGTGTCGAACAGCTTCTTGACCATGTCGACGTCGCGCAGCTCCGAGATCGCCTGGCGGCGCAGCGCCAGCCCGCCCTTCTTGCCGAGCGTGACCAGCTTCTCGACGATCGGGCGCAACTCCTTGGCCTTCGGCAGCGTGGTGACGATCTGCTCGTGCTTGATCAGGGCCGCAGCCATGTTGGCGAACATCGCGCGCCGATGCTCGGCCGTGCGATTGAGCTTCCGATGAACCCTTCCGTGACGCATGATCTATTCCTTAACTCTCTGTGCCACGACGGTTCGTCGGACATGTTTCCAGGTGGGCTTCCTGTGTTCGCCCCAGTCATTCCGGACGTCGCGAAGCGGCGATCCGGAATTTCGAGGTTCCGGGTTAGATGCTCCCGCATCGCCCCGGAACGACGAAAGCTCAGTAATGATCCCGGATCAGTAATGATCCTCGAAGCGCTTGGCGAGTTCGTCGATGTTCTCCGGCGGCCAGCCCGGCACTTCCATGCCGAGATGCAGCCCCATCTGGGCCAGCACTTCCTTGATCTCGTTCAGCGACTTGCGGCCGAAGTTCGGGGTGCGGAGCATTTCCGCTTCCGACTTCTGCACGAGGTCGCCGATATAGACGATGTTGTCGTTCTTCAGGCAGTTGGCCGAACGCACCGACAGTTCGAGCTCGTCGACCTTCTTGAGGAACGCCGGGTTGAAGGCGAGATCGGGGATGATCTCCTGCGCGACTTCCTTGCGCGGTTCCTCGAAGTTGACGAACACGTTGAGCTGATCCTGCAGGATGCGCGCGGCATAGGCCACGGCATCATCCGGCGTGATCGCGCCGTTGGTCTCGATCGTCATCGTCAGCTTGTCGTAGTCGAGGATCTGGCCCTCGCGGGTGTTCTCGACCTTGTAGGAGACCTTGCGGACCGGCGAGAACAGGCTGTCGACCGGAATCAGGCCGATCGGCGCGTCCTCGGGACGGTTGCGCTCGGCGGGCACATAACCCTTGCCGGTCGAGACCGTGAACTCCATGCGGATCTCGGCGCCATCATCCAGCGTGCAGAGCACGAGATCCGGATTGAGCACCACGACGTCGCCGACGGTCTGGATGTCGCCGGCGGTCACAACGCCCGGACCCTGCTTCTTCACGACCATCCGCTTGGGGCCTTCGCCCTGCATCTTGATCGAGATGTCCTTGATGTTGAGGACGATGTCGGTGACGTCCTCACGGACGCCCGCGATCGAGGAGAACTCGTGCAGCACGCCATCGATGTGCACTGACTGCACGGCAGCGCCCTGCAGCGAGGACAACAGGATACGGCGCAGCGCGTTGCCGAGCGTCTGGCCGAAGCCGCGCTCAAGCGGCTCGGCGACAATGGTCGCAAACCGCGCGGCATCGGAGCCGGCCGTCACCTGCAGCTTGTTTGGTCGGATAAGTTCCTGCCAATTCTTCTGGATCGTCACTGTGTCACCCATTGGTGAGTCGATTTGGGCCAGTCGACATCAACTTACTGGCGTCGCGGATTAGTCCGCGCGGTCAATTCCAAAAACAATCGCGAGACGGCAAAGCCGCCCCGCGACCAACAATCAGACGCGCCGGCGCTTGCGCGGACGGCAACCATTGTGCGGGATCGTCGTCACGTCGCGGATCGAGGTGACGGTGAAGCCCGCGGCCTGCAGCGCGCGGAGCGCCGACTCGCGGCCCGAACCGGGACCGGCGACTTCGACTTCCAGTGTGCGCATGCCGTGTTCCTGCGCCTTCTTGGAAACGTCCTCCGCCGCGACCTGTGCGGCATACGGAGTCGACTTGCGCGACCCTTTGAAACCCATCGTGCCCGCGGAAGACCAGGCAATGGTGTTGCCCTGCGCGTCGGTGATGGTGATCGTGGTGTTGTTGAACGACGAATTCACATGCGCGATGCCGGAGGCGATGTTCTTGCGTTCGCGGCGGCGTACGCGGGTGGCTTCCTTGCCCATTCCAAACCTTTCCTATGATCTCAACGCCGCCGTAATGCCAGCGGCTACACCTCAAAACGCGAATGGCGCATGGCGAATGATTCTCTTCGCCAACGCCAATCGCTATTCGCAAACTTACTTCTTCTTGCCGGCGATCGCCTTGGCCGGCCCCTTGCGCGTACGCGCATTGGTGTGGGTGCGCTGGCCGCGCACCGGCAGGCCACGGCGATGGCGCAGGCCGCGATAGCAGCCGAGGTCCATCAGCCGCTTGATGTTGATGCCGGTCTCGCGGCGAAGGTCGCCTTCCACAACATAGTCGCGGTCGATCACTTCGCGGATCTGCAGCACTTCCTGGTCGGTGAGCTGGCTGACGCGACGGTCCAGCGGGATCTTGACCTTCTCCACGATGTCGGCCGCGTTCTTCTGGCCGATGCCATGGATGTACTGAAGCGCGATCAGCACGCGCTTGTTGGTTGGGATATTCACGCCGGCAATACGGGCCACGGCCTTCTCTCCTGTCGCCGATCTCCTGGGATCGGTGCTTCCTAGATCTCTGCTATCTCGGGCAGGTGTCCACAAACGCGAACACGACGCCCTCCCCTCGTTCCTTCGGGGCCCGGCATCGTCATAAAACTATCCGACTTGGATGCGAGGCTTATTAAAGGATTCATGTCGGTTTCGTCAACCGCTCCTAGCGCTTAGCTCGCTTTTTCGTGAGCTTTTTTGCGGGCCGTTTGGCGGCCTGCCTTACCGTCTTCTTGGCCTTGCCGACGCCCCTCGCCTTGGCGGCCTTTGAGACCGTTTTGCGGGCCTTCCGGGCCGAGGTGGCGGCGTTTTTGGTTCCCTTGCCGGCCCCCTCCTTGGCCTTGCCAGCCCCCTTGGCCTTGGCGGCCGCCTTCTTGGCAGGCGCCTTGGTTCCCTTCCGGGCGGTTCCAGACCCAGAACGCTTCGCCGGAGCGGCACGCCGTGCAGCCTTGGGTTCCGTGGCGCCGAGCGCTTCCAGGATCCGGTTGATCTCGCCCGTAACGTGCTCGATGGTCATCATGCCGTCTACGGTAAGCAGCTTGCGGCGCTCGGAATAATAGTGAATCAGGGGTTCGGTCTGGGCGCGGTAGCTCGCCAGCCGCTTGGTCAGCACTTCCGGCGTATCGTCGGCGCGGACTTCCTCGCCGCGCGCCCGCGTCTCGGCGGCGCGCTTCTCTACCCGCTCGAGTAGCGCACTCTCATTGACGCGAAGCTCGACCACAGCATCGAGCTTGAGGCGCTTCTTCTTCAAGAGGTCATCCAGCGCCTCGGCCTGCGGAACCGTGCGCGGAAAACCGTCGAGGATGAAGCCGTTCTTAGCATCGGCCTGATCGATTCGATCGGAGATGATGCCGACCACGATCTCGTCGGGCACAAGCCCGCCCGCGGCCATGATGTCCTTGGCCTGCAGCCCGATCGGCGTGCCGGCGGCAACCGCGGCGCGCAGCATCTCGCCGGTCGAGAGCTGGACAATACCGTGCTTCTGAACCAGCCGCTGGGCCTGGGTCCCCTTGCCCGAGCCCGGCGGCCCCAAAAGGATCAATCTCATGAGTTTTCGCCCCCCGGCTTGGTGAGCGCGATCCGCACACCCTTGGTTTTGACTTTTGCGCCGCCCGCGTTCCGCTCTATCAGCGGCGACGGCCCCTGAGCTTGGACTTTCTGATCAGCCCTTCATACTGATGGGCGAGCAGATAGCCCTGAACCTGTGCCACCGTATCCATGGTCACGCTGACCACGATCAGAAGCGAGGTACCGCCAAAGTAGAACGGCACGGAGGCGTAGGAAATCAGAATCTCCGGGATGAGACATACGATCGCAAGATAGATCGCGCCAACCACAGTGATGCGCGATAGCACATAGTCGATATATTCTGCGGTGCGCTCGCCGGGCCGGATGCCGGGGATGAAGCCGCCATGCTTCTTCAGGTTGTCGGCGGTCTCGGTCGGGTTGAACACGATCGCCGTGTAGAAGAAGGCGAAGAACACGATCAGCGCAAGATAGAGCACCAGGAATAGCGGCCGGCCATGGCTGAGCTGGGTGGTGATCCATTGCATCCATTCCGGGCCCGAGCCGGCGTTGAAGTTCGCTACCGTGGTCGGAAGCAGCAGCAGCGAGGACGCGAAGATCGGCGGAATCACGCCCGAAGTATTGAGCTTGAGCGGCAGATGGGAGGACTGGCCCTCGAACATCTTGTTGCCGACCTGACGCTTCGGATACTGGATCAGGAGGCGGCGCTGCGCGCGCTCCATGAACACGATGAAGGCGATCACGGCGACCGCCATCACGATCACGACCAGGATCAGCCCGGTCGACATTGCGCCCTGGCGGCCGAGTTCGAGCATGTTGGCCAGCGCCGACGGCAGTTCCGCGACGATACCGGACAGAATGATCAGCGAAATGCCGTTGCCGATGCCGCGCGAGGTGATCTGCTCGCCGAGCCACATCAGGAACATGGTGCCGCCGGTCAGCGTGATCGCGGTCGAAAGGCGGAAGAACATGCCGGGGTCGGTGACGACGTTGCCGGCGCCCTCGAGCCCCACCGCGATGCCGTAGGACTGGAACGCGGCCAGGATCACGGTGAGATAGCGCGTGTACTGGTTCAGGATCTTGCGGCCGGCCTCGCCTTCCTTCTTCAGGGCCTCGAGCTGCGGCGAGACCGTGGTCAGGAGCTGGATGATGATCGATGCCGAGATGTACGGCATGATGTTCAGCGCGAAGATCGCCATGCGGTGGATGCCGCCGCCGGCGAACATGTTGAACATGCCGAGGATGCCGCCGGCCTGGGAGCGGAACACCTGCTCCCACACGTTGGGGTCGATGCCGGGTAGCGGGATGTAGGTGCCGAGCCGATAAACAAGCAGCGCACCCAGCGTGAACCAGATGCGCTTCTTCAGCTCTTCGGCCTTGCCGAGCGCTGCGAAATTGAGGTTGGACGCGAGTTGTTCCGCTGCTGAGACCATGTTTCGGCTTTCTCCCGGAGCCCCCGCCGACGTCCCCGTGGGATCATCGGCGGACACCGGACATTATTTGGTGCTCGGCTTCGATAAGTCCAACGTTCTCTGCCGTCCCTGCCTGCGCGAGCCAGGCAATGACGCAGATGTTACGCCGCCTCGCCGTCTTCCTTCTTGGCGGGCGCCAGGATCTTCACCGTACCGCCGGCCTTCTCCACCGCCGCAATCGCGGACTTGGAAGCGCCATGCACCTCGATGTTGAGCTTGGCCGTGAGCTCGCCGCGGCCGAGCAGCCGCACGCCGTCCTTGGCGCGGCGCAGCACGCCCGACTTCACCAGCGCTTCCGCGTTCACGACCGCACCAGTGTCGATCTGCTTGGCGTCGACCGCCTGCTGCAGGCGGTCGAGATTAACTTCCGCAAAATCGAGCCTGAAGATGTTGTTGAACCCGCGCTTCGGCAGGCGGCGATGCAGCGGCATCTGGCCGCCTTCAAAGCCCTTGATGCGCACACCGGTACGCGCGGTCTGGCCCTTGCCGCCACGGCCGCCGGTCTTGCCCTTGCCCGAACCGATACCGCGGCCAATGCGCATGCGCTTCTTGCGCGAACCGGGATTGTCGGCGATCTCGCTGAGCTTCATCGCCCTTCTCCTTGTCTGTCTTAACCCTCGCCGACGACGCGGACGAGGTGTTGAACCTTGCTGATCATGCCGCGAACCTCAGGGGTGTCCTGATGCTCGGCAACCCGGCCGATCTTGTTGAGCTTGAGGCCGATCAGCGTCGAACGCTGCGAATGATGGCGGCGAATCGGGCTGCCGATCTGCTCGACCTTGATCGTCTTTGCGGCCTGGGCCATCTCTTAAAACTCCAGATAGCGCGCTGGTTTAGCGCGAGTTATTCAGCCACCACTTCGGCATCGCCACCGACGCGGCGGGCCTGCAGCGTGGACACCTTGATGTTGCGGCGCGCAGCGACCGAGCGCGGCGAATCCTGGTTCTTCAGCGCGTCGAAGGTGGCGCGGACCATGTTGTACGGATTCGACGAACCGATTGACTTCGCGACCACGTCCTGGATGCCGAGCGTCTCGAACACCGCACGCATCGGGCCGCCGGCGATGATGCCGGTACCGGCCGGCGCGGCACGCAGGTAGACGCGGCCGGCGCCGTGACGGCCGGCGATGTCGTGATGCAGCGTGCGGCCTTCGCGCAGCGCCACGCGGGTCAGGTTGCGCTTGGCGGATTCGGTCGCCTTGCGGATCGCTTCCGGCACTTCGCGCGCCTTGCCGTGGCCGAAACCGACCCGGCCCTTCTGGTCGCCGATCACGACCAGCGCCGCAAAGCCGAAGCGCTTGCCGCCCTTCACGACCTTTGCCACGCGATTGATGTGCACGAGCTTGTCGACGAACTCGCTGTCGCGCTCCTCGCGCTCCCTGCTCCGTTCGCGTCCGCCGCGTTCGCGTTCTGCCATGGTGTTTTCCAATCTCTAGAAAGGCTTATGCCTCAGTCCTAATATCCGCTCGAAACCTGCTCAGAAGCTCAGTCCGCCTTCGCGGGCTGCATCGGCAAGCGCCTTGACGCGCCCGTGATAGAGATAGGCGCCACGGTCGAACACGACTTCCTTGACGCCCTTCTGCGTGGCACGCTCGGCAAGCAGCTTGCCGACGGCCTTGGCTGCGTCGATATTCGCACCCGTGTTGCCGCCATCGCGCATCGCCTTCTCCAGCGAGGAGGCCGACGCCAGCGTCTCGCCCTTCTGATCGTCGATCACCTGGGCGTAGATGTGCTTGGACGAGCGGAACACCGACAGGCGCGGACGCCCGCCCCCGGAACGGCGCAGCGCCAAGCGCACGCGTTGCTTGCGCCGGGCATTGGTAACCTTCAGTGACATGACCGGCTCCGTTACTTCTTCTTGCCTTCCTTGCGGAAGATGAATTCGTTGGCGTATTTCACGCCCTTGCCCTTGTAGGGCTCCGGCGGACGATAGGCGCGGATCTCGGCCGCGACCTGCCCCACGCGCTGCGGATCGATGCCCGAGACCGTGATTTCGGTCGGCTTCGGCACCGCGATCGAGATGCCCTCCGGGATCGGGTAGACGACGTCGTGGCTGTAACCGAGCGCGAGCTGCAGGTTCTTGCCCTGCATCGCGGCGCGGTAGCCGACACCGGTGATCTCGAGCTTCTTCTCAAAGCCCTTGGTGACGCCTTCGACCAGGTTGGCGACCTGGGCACGCGCGGTGCCGTACATCGCCTGCGCGCGATTGGTCTTCACACGCGGAGCGACCCTGACCTGGCCGTTCTCGAACTTCACCTCGACGTCGTCATGCACGACGAACTGAAGCTGGCCCTTCGGCCCCTTCACCTTCACCGTCTGCCCGTCGACGGTCGCCGTCACACCCGACGGGATCGCCACAGGCCTCTTGCCAATACGTGACATGGCTCAATCCTTCCTCAGAACACCGTGAAGAGAACTTCGCCGCCCACATTCGCGTCGCGCGCTTCGTGGTCAGCCATGATTCCCTTCGGCGTCGACAAAACGGAGATGCCGAGACCGTTGTTCACGCGCGGCAGGTTCTTCACCGACGTGTAGACCCGGCGGCCCGGCTTCGACACGCGCTCGATCTCGCGGATGACCGGCTCGCCGTCGAAATACTTCAATTCGATCTCGAGCTCGCTGCGGCCGGACGAATGCTCGACGCTGGCGTAGCCGCGGATATAGCCTTCCGCCTTCAGCACCTCGAGCACGTTCTGGCGCATCTTCGAGCCCGGGGTCGTGACCTTGGACTTCGAGCGCATCTGCGCGTTGCGGATGCGGGTGATGAGATCTGAGATCGGATCGTGCGTTGACATCTTCCGACCCTCCTTACCAGCTCGACTTCACGAGGCCCGGGATCAGGCCCTTGGAGCCGAGCTCGCGCAGCGCGATGCGGGACAGCTTGTTCTTGCGATAGTTCGAGCGCGGACGGCCCGTGAGCTCGCAACGGTTGCGGATCCGGGTCGGCGACGAGTTGCGCGGCATTTCCGCAAGCTTCAGGGTCGCCGCGAAACGCTCTTCCATCGGCTTGGTCTTGTCGGCGATGATCGCCTTCAACCGGGCGCGGCTGGCGGCGGCGTTCTTGGCCATCCGCTTGCGCCGGTTGTTCTTCTCGACTGCACTCTTCTTTGCCATGCGTGGCTCCTTACGTTTCCGCGTTTGAGAGGCTGTTCGTCAGCGTCTCACTGCCGGAACGGGAAATTGAAAGCGGTCAACAAGGCGCGAGCCTCGTCGTCGGTCTTGGCCGTGGTACACACGGTGATGTCCATGCCCCGCGCTTCCGAGACCTTGTCGAAGTCGATCTCGGGGAAAATGATGTGCTCCTTAATGCCGAGCGAATAGTTGCCGCGGCCATCGAAGCTCTTCGGGTTCAGCCCGCGGAAGTCGCGCACGCGCGGCAGCGCGACGGTGACCAGGCGATCGATGAACTCGTACATGCGGGCCTTGCGCAGCGTGACCTTGCAGCCGATCGGCTGGTTCTCGCGCAGCTTGAAGGTCGCGATGGCAACCCGCGAATAAGTCACGATCGCCTTCTGGCCGGCGATCTGCGTCAGCTCGGCGGCAGCGGTCTCGGCCTTCTTGCGGTCGTTGACGGAATCGCCGACGCCCATGTTGAGCACGACCTTGTCCAGCCGCGGCACCTGCATCGCGTTCTCGTAGCCGAACTTCTCGGTCAGCAGGCCGCGAATGTTCCTGTCGTATTCCGTGCGCAAGCGCGGCACATAAGCGGTCTCAGCCATCGATCTCTGCTCCCGAGCTCTTGGCAATGCGAACCTTCTTGCCATCAGCCTGAATCTTGAACCCGATGCGGGTCGGCTTTCCGTCCTTGCCGACATACGCGACGTTGGAGAGGTGGACCGGCGCCTCCTTGGAGATGATGCCGCCCTCCTGGTTCTGGGTCTGCTTCTGGTGACGCTTCACCATGTTGACGCCGCGCACCAGCGCGGTGTTTTCCGCCGGACGCACCTCGAACACTTCGCCGGTGCGGCCCTTGTCGCGGCCGGTCAGCACGATGACCCTGTCACCCTTGCGGATCTTGGCAGCCATCACAGCACCTCCGGCGCAAGCGAGATGATCTTCATGTGGTTCTTGGCGCGCAGCTCGCGCGGCACCGGCCCGAAGATACGGGTGCCGACCGGCTCGGACTGGTTGTTGACCAGCACGGCGGCATTGCGGTCGAAGCGGATGACGGAGCCGTCGGGGCGGCGGATGTCCTTGCGGACCCGCACCACGACCGCCTTCATGACGTCGCCCTTCTTCACCTTGCCACGCGGAATGGCTTCCTTGATCGACACAACGATAATGTCGCCCACGGTGGCATAGCGGCGCTTGGAGCCTCCAAGCACCTTGATACACATGACACGGCGTGCGCCTGAATTATCGGCCACGTCGAGGTTGGTCTGCATCTGAATCATTGATGCACCTCGTCCTCTTTCTGCGCTTCACTCGCGCTCAAAATTTTCCTGACATTCTCCGGCTTCGAAGCCGGATGTGCGTCAGGCCGTTTGCTTCTGCTCGCCCCGGATCACGATCCAGCGCTTCAACTTCGAGATTGGCTTGCTTTCCTCGATCCACACCGTGTCGCCCGGCTTGAACTGGTCGCTCTCGTCGTGCGCGTGATAGTTCTTCGAACGGCGGATCGTCTTCTTGTAGATCGGATGGGTGAAGCGGCGATCGACGCGCACCACCACCGTCTTGGCTTGCTTGTCGCTGACGACCACGCCCTGCAGCGTACGTTTCGGCATGTCCGGCCTCTTACTTCTTCTTCGCGCGCTGCTGCGCGGCGATGGTCTTGATACGGGCGATGTCGCGGCGCGCTTCCTTCAGCCGCGAGGTGTTCTCGAGCTGACCGGTGGCGCGCTGGAAGCGCAGGTTGAACCGCTCCTTCTTCAGATTGAGGATCGCGTCCTCCCTCTGGTCCTCGCTCATCGCGCGGATATCCTCGACTTTCATCTGGGCCATCTCGGTTACTCCGCGATGCGCGCGACGAAGCGCGTCTTGATCGGCAGCTTGGCGGCGGCCAAGGTCAGCGCCTCGCGCGCGACCTGGTTGGTGACGCCGTCGATCTCGAACAGCACACGACCGGGCTTGACGCGGGCCACCCACAATTCCGGCGCGCCCTTGCCCGAGCCCATGCGCACTTCGGCGGGCTTCTTCGACACCGGCAAATCAGGGAACACGCGGATCCAGACGCGGCCGGCGCGCTTCATGTGGCGGGTCAGCGCGCGGCGGGCGGCCTCGATCTGGCGCGCAGTGACGCGCTCCGGCTCGAGCGCCTTCAGGCCGAACTGGCCGAAGGACAACGTCGCGCCCGAAGTCGCAACGCCGTGGATCCGGCCCTTATGCGCCTTCCGGAACTTCGTTTTCTTTGGTTGCATCATGGCGTTAAGCCCTCAAACTCTCATTTGCCGTTAGGCGGCGTCGCGGCGCGACCGCGGGCTGCTGTCGCCCTCGGCCATCCGCTTGTCCTGGGCCATCGGATCGTGCTCGAGGATCTCGCCCTTGAAGATCCAGACCTTGACGCCGCAGGTGCCGAAGGTGGTGAATGCGGTGGCAACGCCGTAGTCGACGTCGGCGCGCAGCGTGTGCAGCGGCACCCGGCCCTCGCGGTACCATTCCATGCGCGCGATTTCAGCGCCGCC
This sequence comes from Bradyrhizobium sp. Leo78, assembly GCF_059512425.1. Classification (NCBI taxonomy): domain Bacteria; kingdom Pseudomonadati; phylum Pseudomonadota; class Alphaproteobacteria; order Hyphomicrobiales; family Nitrobacteraceae; genus Bradyrhizobium; species Bradyrhizobium sp. Leo78. Next base: position 64,381 of record NZ_JCAMOT010000035.1, on the reverse strand, counting down.
GAGCCGACCCGAGCAGTTGATGCGGATGCCTTCGGCGCCGAGACGCATCGCCGACTGCACCGCGCGCTTCATGGCGCGGCGGAACGCAACGCGGCGCTCGAGCTGCTGCGCGATCGATTCGGCGACCAGCGTCGCATCGAGCTCCGGCTTGCGGATCTCGACGATGTTGATGACGACGTCGGAAGCCGTGATGTCGGCGACCTTCTTGCGCAGCTTGTCGATGTCCGCGCCCTTCTTGCCGATCACGACGCCCGGACGCGCCGAGTGGATCGTCACCCGGCACTTCTTGTGCGGGCGCTCGATCACGATGCGCGCCACCGCCGCCTGCTTGAGCTCCTTGTGCAGGATCTCGCGGATCTTGACGTCCTCGTGCAGCAGCTTGCCGTATTCGGCCTTGCCGGCGAACCAACGCGAATCCCAGGTCCGGTTGATGCCGAGACGCAGCCCGATCGGATTGATCTTTTGACCCATCTTGTTCTCCCGCGCTTCTCTTAAGCGCTCGCCTCGGCCTCGACCTCACGAACCACGATCGTGAGATGCGAGAACGGTTTGTAGACACGGCCCGAACGGCCACGGCCGCGCGGGGCAAAACGCTTCATGACGAGGCCGTTGCCGACATGCGCCTCTGCGACGACGAGATCGTCGACCTCGAGGTCATGGTTGTTCTCGGCATTGGCAATCGCCGATTCCAGGCACTTCTTGACGTCGACCGCGATCCGCTTGCGCGAGAACTGCAGGTCGGCAAGTGCGGCCGATGCCTTGCGGCCACGGATCATCTGCGCCACCAGGTTGAGCTTCTGCGGGCTGACGCGCAGCATCCGGGCGACGGCCTTGGCCTCATTGTCCGCGAGGACACGTTCGCGCTTTGGTTTGCTCATCGCTTAATCCTCAAGCCCTCTTGGCTTTCTTGTCGCCAGAGTGGCCATGGAAGGTACGGGTCGGCGAGAACTCGCCGAACTTGTGACCCACCATTTCCTCGTTCACCGAAACCGGCACGTGCTTCTGACCGTTGTAGACGCCGAAGGTCAGGCCCACGAACTGCGGCAGGATGGTCGAGCGGCGACTCCAGATCTTGATGACGTCGTGACGGCCGGACGCGCGTGCAGCATCTGCCTTCTTGAGCAGCGATGCCTCGACGAACGGGCCTTTCCAGACTGAACGAACCATGTCCGGCGTTCCTTACTTCTTCCGCTTGTGGCGGCTTAGGAGAATGAATTTGTTGGTCGACTTGTTCGACCGCGTCTTCTTGCCCTTGGTCGGCTTGCCCCACGGGGTCACCGGGTGGCGGCCGCCCGAGGTGCGGCCTTCACCGCCGCCATGTGGATGGTCGATCGGGTTCATGACGACACCGCGGTTGTGCGGGCGCCAGCCGAGCCAGCGGGTACGACCGGCCTTGCCGATCGAGATGTTCATGTGATCCGGATTCGACACCGCGCCAATGGCGCCGCGGCAACGGCCGTGCACCAGGCGCTGTTCGCCCGAGTTCAGGCGGATGATGACGTAGTCCTGGTCACGGCCGACGATCTGGGCATAGGTGCCGGCGGAGCGCGCAAGCTGTCCGCCCTTGCCGATCTTCAGCTCGATGTTGTGGACGATGGTGCCGACCGGCATGTTGCCGAGCGGCATCACATTGCCCGGCTTGACGTCGACATAGCTGCCGGCCACGACCGTGTCGCCCGCGGCGAGCCGCTGCGGCGCCAGGATGTAGGCCTGCTCGCCGTCCTGATACTTGATCAGTGCGATGAAGGCGGTGCGGTTCGGGTCGTATTCCAGCCGCTCGACGATCGCCGGCACGTCCACCTTGTCGCGGCGGAAGTCGACATTGCGATAGGCCTTCTTGTGGCCACCGCCACGGAAGCGCACGGTGATGCGCCCGGTGTTGTTGCGGCCACCGTTCGACTGCTTACCCTCGGTGAGCGCCTTGACCGGCTTGCCCTTGTAGAGCGCCGAACGATCGACCATCACCAGCTGGCGCTGGCCCGGCGTCGTTGGATTATAAGTTTTCAATGCCATCGTCGTTACGCCCTTATAGTCCGGTAGTCACGTCGATGCGGTGGCCCTCTTCCAGGGTCACGATCGCGCGCTTGGTGTCCGACTGCGAGCCGAAATTGCCGCGGAACACCTTGGTCTTGCCCTTGCGCACCAGCGTGTTCACGCTCTTGACCTTGACGTCGAAGAGCTTCTCGACCGCTTCCTTGATCTGCGGCTTGGTGGCCTTGGAAGCGACCTTGAACAGCACCTTGTTGTGCTCCGAGGCGAGCGTCGCCTTTTCGGTCACAACGGGCGCGACGATGACGTCGTAGTGGCGCGGATCGATATTCTTCATTTGAAGCGCGCCTCCAGCGCATCGACGGCCGCCTTGGTCAGGACCAGCTTCTGGCGCCGCAGGATGTCGTAGACGTTGATGCCCTGGATCGGCAGCACGTCGATATTCGGAATGTTGCGGGCCGCGGCCGCGAAACCGTTGTTGAGCTCGGCGCCGTCGATGATCAGCGCATTGGTCAGCCCGAGGCCGGAGAAGTGACCGACCAGCGCCTTGGTCTTGGCTTCCTTGATATCAGCGCTGTCGAGCACGACCAGGCCGCCGTCCTTGGCCTTGGCCGACAGAGCATGCTTGAGCGCCAGCGCACGCACCTTCTTCGGCAGGTCGGTCGCATGCGAGCGAACCACCGGACCGAAGGCGCGGCCGCCGCCACGGAACTGCGGCACGCGCGCCGAGCCGTGACGGGCACCGCCAGTGCCCTTCTGCTTGTACATCTTCTTGCCGGTGCGCCAGATCTCGGCGCGCCCCTTGGCCTTGTGCGTGCCCGCCTGGCGCTTGTTGAGCTGCCACTGCACGCAGCGCTGAATGATGTCCGCGCGCGGCTCGAGGCCGAAAATGGCGTCGGAAAGCTGGACCGAGCCAGCTTCCTTGCCCTCCAGGGTGGTGACTTTCAGTTCCATCTCACGCACCCTCCTGCTCGGCCGGCGCCTCGGCAGCCTGCTCGCCCGCAACCTTGAACTTGCCGGGCTTCGGAGCTTCCTTCGGCAGCGGCTTCTTGATGGCGTCGCGCACCCTGATCCAGCCGCCCTTGGAGCCGGGAACGGCGCCTTCGACCAGGATCAGGCCACGCTCGACATCGGTCTGGACGACGCGAAGGTTGAGCGTGGTGATGCGATCGACACCCATGTGGCCGGGCATCTTCTTGTTCTTCCAGGTCTTGCCGGGATCCTGACGGCCACCGGTCGAACCGATCGAACGGTGCGAGATCGACACGCCGTGGGTGGCGCGCAGACCGCCGAAATTCCAGCGCTTCATGCCGCCGGCAAAGCCCTTACCGATCGAGGTGCCGGTCACGTCGACGAACTGACCGACCACGAAGTGATCGGCTTGGATCTCGGCGCCGACCGGGATCAGCGCATCCTCAGAAACGCGGAATTCCGCGACCTTGCGCTTCGGCTCGACCTTGGCGACGGCGAACTGGCCGCGCTCGGCCTTCGGCATGTAGACGGTCTTGCGCGAGCCCGAGCCGAGCTGCAGCGCGACATAACCGTTCGTTTCAGTGGTGCGGTGGCCCAGCACCTGGCAGTTGCCGAGCTTCAGCACGGTCACGGGGATATGCTCGCCGGCCTCTGTGAAGACCCGCGTCATCCCGACCTTTTGTGCGATCACTCCGGAGCGCATCGGCGTGGTTCCTGTTCTCTTTCGTCCGCTCGCGCGGACTTCAATCCAAAAAACTTAGAGCTTGATCTCGACGTCGACACCGGCGGCCAGATCGAGCTTCATGAGAGCATCGACGGTCTGCGGGGTCGGATCGACAATGTCGAGAAGGCGCTTGTGGGTGCGCATCTCGAACTGTTCGCGGCTCTTCTTGTCGACGTGCGGCGAACGGTTGACGGTGAACTTCTCGATGCGGGTCGGCAGCGGAATGGGACCGCGAACCTGGGCACCGGTACGTTTCGCCGTGTTCACGATCTCGCGGGTCGACGTATCGAGGATACGATGGTCGAACGCCTTGAGACGGATGCGGATATTCTGGCCGTTCATTGCCGTACTTTCTTTGGTGAGTGGCGAGTAGCGAGTAGCGAATAGAAACTCCTATTCGCCACTCGCCATTCCCTGTTCGCTTCTTACTCGAGGATCGAGGCGACGACGCCGGCGCCGACAGTGCGGCCGCCTTCGCGGATCGCGAAGCGCAGCTTCTCCTCCATCGCGATCGGCACGATCAGGTGCACTTCCATCGCAATGTTGTCGCCAGGCATCACCATCTCGGTGCCCTCAGGCAGATGCACGACACCGGTCACGTCGGTGGTGCGGAAGTAGAACTGCGGGCGGTAGTTGGTGAAGAACGGGGTGTGACGGCCGCCCTCTTCCTTGGTGAGGATGTACGCCTCAGCCTTGAACTTGGTGTGCGGCTTGACCGAACCCGGCTTGCACAGCACCTGACCACGCTCCACTTCCTCACGCTTGGTACCGCGGAGCAGCGCACCGATGTTGTCGCCCGCCTGGCCCTGATCGAGCAGCTTGCGGAACATTTCGACGCCGGTGACGGTGGTCTTCTGAGTGTCGCGCAGACCGACGATCTCGATTTCGTCGCCGACCTTGACGATGCCGCGCTCGACACGGCCGGTCACCACGGTGCCGCGGCCCGAGATCGAGAACACGTCTTCGACCGGCATCAGGAACGGCTGGTCGATCGGACGCTCCGGCTGCGGAATGTACTCGTCGACATTGCGCATCAGTTCAAGAACCGCGTCATGGCCGAGCTTCTTGTCGCTGTCTTCCAGAGCGGCCAGCGCCGACCCCTTGACGATCGGGATCTTGTCGCCGGGGAAGTCGTACTTCGAGAGCAGCTCGCGCACTTCGAGCTCGACGAGCTCGAGCAGCTCCGGATCGTCGACCATGTCGCACTTGTTGAGGAACACGACGAGCGCGGGAACGCCGACCTGGCGGGCGAGCAGGATGTGCTCGCGGGTCTGCGGCATCGGGCCGTCGGCAGCCGACACGACGAGGATCGCACCGTCCATCTGAGCGGCGCCGGTGATCATGTTCTTCACGTAGTCGGCGTGGCCGGGGCAGTCGACGTGGGCGTAGTGGCGATTCTGGGTCTCGTACTCGACGTGAGCGGTCGAGATCGTGATGCCGCGCGCCTTCTCTTCCGGCGCCTTGTCGATCTGGTCGTAGGCGGTGAACGTCGCACCGCCGGTTTCCGCCAGGATCTTGGTGATCGCGGCGGTCAGCGAGGTCTTGCCATGGTCGACGTGACCGATGGTGCCGATGTTGCAGTGCGGTTTGTTACGCTCAAATTTTGCTTTGGCCATTTGACTCTCCGTTCAATCGTTAGCTGCCAACCAACGATAATCAGGCAAACTTCTTCTGGACTTCAGCCGACACGTTCGCCGGCGCTTCGGCATAGTGATCGAACTGCATGGTGAAGGTTGCGCGACCCTGGCTCATCGAGCGCAGATTGTTCACGTAACCGAACATGTTCATGAGCGGCACCATCGCATTGATGACGTTGGCGTTGCCGCGCATGTCTTGGCCCTGTATCTGGCCGCGCCGGGAGTTCAGGTCGCCGATGACGGAACCGGTGTAGTCTTCCGGCGTCACCACCTCGACCTTCATGATCGGCTCGAGCAGGACGGACTTGCCCATCTGCAGCGCCTCGCGGAAACAGGCCCGCGTTGCGATTTCGAAGGCCAGAGCCGACGAGTCGACGTCGTGATACTTGCCGTCGATCAGCTGCACCTTGACGTCGACCACCGGGAAGCCGGCGACCACGCCCGAGCCCAGCACGCTCTCGAGGCCCTTCTCGACGCCGGGGATGTATTCCTTCGGCACCGCACCACCGACGATCTTCGATTCGAACTCGTAGCCCTTGCCGGCCTCGTTCGGCTCGACGATCAGCGTCACGGCCGCGAACTGGCCGGTGCCGCCGGTCTGCTTCTTGTGGGTGTAGCTGTGCTCGACCCGCTTGGTCACGCGCTCACGGAACGCCACCTGCGGCGCGCCAATATTGGCATCGACCTTGTAGGTGCGCTTCAGGATGTCGACCTTGATGTCGAGATGCAGTTCGCCCATGCCCTTCAGGATAGTCTGGCCGGACTCGTGGTCGGTCGTCACCCGGAACGACGGATCTTCCGCCGCGAGCTTCGCGAGCGCGACACCGAGCTTTTCCTGGTCGGCCTTCGACTTCGGCTCGATCGCGATCTCGATCACCGGATCCGGGAACTCCATCTTTTCCAGGATCACCGGGTGGTTCGGATCGCACAGCGTGTCGCCGGTGCGCGCTTCCTTGAGGCCCGCCAGCGCGACGATGTCGCCGGCATAGGCTTCCTTGATGTCCTCACGGTTGTTCGCATGCATCAACAGCATGCGCCCGATCCGCTCCTTCTTCTCGCGGGTCGAGTTGATCACGCCGGTGCCGCTCTGCAGGATGCCCGAATAGATGCGGCAGAAGGTGATGGTGCCGACAAACGGGTCGTCCATGATCTTGAACGCGAGCAGCGCCAGCGGCTCCTTGTCGTCAGCCTTGCGAACGACCTCGTTGCCCTTGTCGTCGGTGCCCTTGATCGCGGGCACGTCGAGCGGCGACGGCAGATAGTCGACGACGGCGTCGAGCAGCGGCTGCACACCCTTGTTCTTGAACGCGGAGCCACACAGCACCGGATAGAACGCACCAGTCAGCACGGCCTTGCGGATCAGCCGCTTCAGCGTCGCCTCGTCCGGCTCCTTGCCGTCGAGATAGGCAGCCATGGCGTCGTCATCGAGCTCGACGGCGGCTTCCACCATCTTCTCGCGGTATTCCTTGGCCTGGTCGGCGAGATCCGCCGGAATGTCGACATAGTCGAACTTGGCGCCAAGCGACTCGTCGTTCCAGATGACGCCCTTCATCTTCACGAGGTCGACGAGACCCTTGAAGTTGTTCTCGGCGCCGATCGGGAGCTGGATTGCAATCGGCTTGGCGCCGAGGCGGTCGACGATGTCGGACAGGCACTTGAAGAAGTCGGCACCGGTCTTGTCCATCTTGTTGGCGAAGACGATGCGCGGAACCTTGTACTTGTCACCCTGGCGCCAGACGGTTTCGGTCTGCGGCTCGACGCCCTGGTTGGAATCGAGCACGCACACGGCGCCGTCGAGCACACGCAAGCTGCGCTCAACTTCAATGGTGAAGTCGACGTGGCCGGGAGTGTCGATGATGTTCAGGCGCTTGCCGTTCCAGAACGCGGTGGTCGCAGCCGAGGTGATGGTGATGCCACGCTCCTGCTCCTGCTCCATCCAGTCCATCGTCGCGGCACCTTCGTGCACTTCGCCGATCTTGTGGCTCTTGCCGGTATAATAGAGGATGCGCTCGGTCGTCGTGGTCTTGCCGGCGTCGATATGCGCCATGATACCGAAGTTGCGATAGTCCTCGATGGCATGTTGGCGGGGCATGGGGCTGTTCCTTAAATTCCGTTGTTCGCCTTACCAGCGATAGTGCGAGAAGGCGCGGTTGGCTTCCGCCATCCGGTGCACGTCTTCACGCTTCTTGACGGCGTTCCCCCGATTGTTCGACGCATCAAGCAGCTCCGCCGAGAGCCGCTCCGTCATGGTCTTCTCGTTACGCTCACGCGCGGCCGAAATCAGCCAGCGGATGCCGAGCGCCTGCCGGCGCACCGAGCGGACTTCCACCGGCACCTGATAGGTCGCACCACCGACCCGGCGGGAACGCACCTCGATGGTCGGCATGACGTTCTCAAGCGCCTGCTCGAACACGCCGAGCGGGTTCTGCTTGGTCTTGGCCTCGATCATGGTGAGCGCGCCATAGACGATGTTCTCGGCGACCGACTTCTTGCCGGCGTACATGACCGAGTTCATGAACTTGGTGATGATGATGTTCCCGAACTTCGGGTCCGGAAGCACTTCACGCTTTTCTGCAGAGTGACGACGCGACATCTTACCTGTTCCCGCTTATTTCGGACGCTTGGCGCCGTACTTCGAACGACGCTGCTTACGGTTCTTGACGCCCTGGGTATCCAGCACGCCGCGGAGGATGTGATAGCGCACGCCCGGCAAGTCCTTGACGCGGCCGCCGCGGATCATGACCACCGAGTGCTCCTGAAGGTTATGGCCCTCACCCGGGATGTAACCGATCACCTCGAACCCATTGGTCAGACGCACCTTGGCGACCTTACGAAGCGCCGAGTTCGGCTTCTTCGGGGTCGTCGTGTAGACGCGCGTGCACACGCCGCGCTTCTGCGGCGACTGCTGCAGCGCCGGCACCTTCTTGCGCGACTTCTGCACTTCCCGTGGTTTTGCGATCAGCTGGTTGATCGTCGGCATGTCAGCCTTCACCCTTCAAGTTCGCGCGGAACCTCACTGGCTCCGCAAATTCTTCACGGGAACGAACCGCCCGTCCGGCCGCCTCACACGAAAACCGTTCGCGCAAAACGAAATCGCGCCTACCACTCATTGCTGAGCGGAAAGCGCTTGACGCCACAGAGGACCGCGATCACGACCGATCAGCTCTCGCTGTCCGGCTGAAAACCGAGGTCATGCGTCCGAGTTCACTCTCAAGAGAACGCGCTCAAGAGAACAAAAATCGCCCTGGCATTGCCTAGCTATCATCGACAGCGTTTGAGCGGCATTCGTCGAGGTTGGTGCCCGCCTCAGTCCAGTAGGTCTGATAGGGTGTTCCGTTCCGACGCTGGCGTAGCTCACCGCCTGTCGTTAAGTTCGCGCCTTGTATAAGCGGTAGATAGTGAAGTCAAGCAAAACGACAATACGAGAAACGCCTCTGCTGCATATGGATTTGGCACTTTCGCGCGCTCAGCGCGAGTGAAAATCGCAAAGTCTACTGCCCCACTTTCCGAGCGAGTCGGCCGACTATTTTATCCGGACATAAATAGCCTGAAGCAGCTTTTAGGCGGCTCTCAACCAAAGATTCGCGCAAAATAAGCCTTGTTTGCCATTTCGGGCGCAAAGAACGCGCTTAGCCCCTGCCCTGTACCGCCTTGCGATCATCGGCAGCGAGTGGCCAACTCCACGGCAGCCGCCATGCTTGGCCGGCCGGCATTCGACCATCCCGGTCGATTTGCAGGATGTCTGTCCGCCAGATTTCCGCTTCGAGAAGCTGGCGACGGCGCACCGATCGAGCGATTCGCGCGGACCGATGCAGCTTGCGATCCAACCAAGGCGCGTGCGTTGATATCCACGTCGCCCAAGGTCTGCCGCTCGCGCTGCCGCGACAAGTCAAAAAAAGCTTCACCCCGATCGCGTTACGGTTTCGGCGAGGGTGCGCAAAGTCCGCCTCGAATCAGCGAGGAAAATGCTTCAGCAGCTTCCTCCTCGCTGCAATGACCACCGATCATCATGACCGAGAGCGCTTCGCCCGCCCCGACAAGGCCGACACAGCGCCGTTGCAGTTCATCGGGCGGCAACGTGCTGTGCGGCTCAAGCGCCGATACGAACAGCTGGACGTACCCATCGATCAGCTCCTGGTGCACCGCGCCCATTTCCCCGCTGCCCGACAGCGCCGCGCCCACCGCGTGCCATTCGCCACTCGTATCTGCCGAACAGTGGATATAGGCGGTCGCGAGGACGTCGGCAGTATCCCCCAAGTTCCGCTGAACGCTTCTTAACGCTTCACGCAGGGCATTCGCCTGCTCCCTGTCGAGCGACTTGTAGAGTTCGATCAACAACCCCGATCGTGTGCCGAAGTGTTCGTACGGGATTGGCTTGGAGACTCCGGCACGAGCGGCCAGGTGTCCCAGTGTCAGCCGATCGGCCCCTTCCTCGCGGATAATGACGAGGGCCGTATCGAGCAACTGGCGCCGTCGATCCGCCTTCGAGAGCCGACCGGAAAGCGCCTTATGCGCTTTCGGTCTCAAAGAGTGTTTCACGGTCCGGATCTCCCCCTTGCAGAACCTACCATCAGTAACTTACTAATGGTAACTTACCGACGTTAGGTTATGTTCGCTAGGATTGAGAGGCACCGCAATGTCGCCAGCTCCCATTCTCCTGATCGGCGGCTCCGGCATTGTCGGCCGCTGGACGGCCCGATTCCTGCGCGCCGCCCATCCCGATCAGCCGCTACTGATCGGCGGCCGCGATCTCGCCAAGGCCAAGAAAGCCGCGACCGAAATTGGCGGTGCGGAGGGTGTGGTGCTCGACCTGGCCGTTGATGGCCTTGGACTCGTTGAGCGCCCGGTCAGCGCCGTCGCCGTCCTTTTTACGGACGAAAGGATCGCCGGGCTCCGTTTCGCTCAGTCACGCAGCGTGCCGCACATCAGCATTTCTCCAGGCATTATCGAGATGGGCCCCGAAGTAGCGGCCTACATCCACGACCCGGACGCCGCGCCGGTCGTTCTGGGCACGGAATGGCTCGTGGGCGCGACGACGGTCCCCACGCTCGAATTCGCCAAGGCGTTCGGTCGGGTCCACGACATCGCTATCGGCGCGCTGCTCGATGAGCAGGATGCCTTCGGTCCGGCGGCAGCCGCCGACCTGGAGCGCCAAACGAAGACCATGCCGGCGGCGCTTGCTCGTCGGGACGGCGCCTACCTCTGGCGCGTTGGCGGCGATGCCAAGGCCAAGTTCCGCGCCGTCGACGGCACCCTGATGGAGGCCTCCGCACTGTCCCCCTATGACGTTGTCGGCCTGGCGACCGCGACCGGCGCGCCAAACGTTCAATTCAGTCTCGCGATTGGAGTGAGCTCCACTCGCCGCCGAGGAGAGCCGATGTCGACCGAGATCGTCATCGAACTTGCCGGTGAGGATCAAGCGGGCCGACCGCTCCGCACCCGTCATGCGATTGTCCATCCTGAGGGACAGATGCCGCTGACGGGGCTAGGCGTCGCCATGGTTCTCGAACGGCTCGTCGGACTCGACGGCAATCCGGCAACTCCCCCTGGCCTCTACTTTCCCTATCAGCTCCTCGAGCCCGCAGCCTATTTTGCCCGTCTCGAAAAGATCGGCGGAATGGTCATGACACTGGATGTGTTCTGACGAGTAACGATTCCGTCTTGCCAAGAAGGCTTGCAACGCCTGGTCAATGGCCAAGGCCCTCGACTTCCGCCTGGTGTCGACGGACCCCAGCCTTTGCTGGCGCGCGCAGCGCGGCGCCCGCTTCCTTTTCCGGCTTGCTCGCGGTGCCCTGCGGCGCCTTGGCGGAGGATGTCCGACGACGCTGCCGCAGGCGGTCCCGCAGACGCCGCAGAAAATGGTAGCCGAGCAGCCGGCCCGCCTCCATCCGGTAGCCCAGCGACTTCGTTCCACTGACATCGATGAGCATGTCGAGCATGGTGCGGCGGCCGGCCCATAGCTGCGCCATGAAGCTGTCTTCGGCGGCGCAGGAATTGATCGCCTCGATCTCGGGCTGCGCGAACAGCTGATCGGTCACCTTGTCGACGAGGAGATGCCCGGGTGAATATCGCGCGAACTGGGCATCGTATGCGGTCTTCCAAGTGTAGGCGGCCGCGCCGCCATACATCAGCACCTGCGCAGCCGCGACCTCGCCGTTGACCTGCAGCAAGGCGACGGAGCAGGCTTGGCGGTCGGCCAGATTGTGCACCAACTGCCTGGTGAAGGCGGCATCGCGGGCATCCGATAACACTGCCGTGCCCCGCTCACCCTTCCAACTTGCCTTTTCCATCGCCAGAAACGTCTCGAACGCCTGGCGGACCGCGCCGGGCGACCGGTCGTTGACGACATCGACGGCGCCAAGCGCCGACAGCCTATTCCAGTCCTGACGCAGCTTTTTGCGCGTCGAGCCGCTACGCTTCACGCCGAATTCCTTCGTCACGAAAGGCCGGCTGCTCGTTGCAACGATCAACGGCTCGATGCCGCGCGCGGCCAACCATTTTGACATGGCCGCGTAGCTCGGGCACTCCCCGTCGAACGACGTGAGGCTGAGGACATCGGGCAGCAGCGGGTCTTGTTCGATGGCGGCGAGGAACGCGGGAATGACCTGATCGGCGAAGGCCGGATCGACGACCGGGCTGGAGAGAAAAGCATAAGTGTAGGGCAGCGCTTCCGACACCTTTGGCCACAATCGCACGGCCTGCCGCACCTGTAGCGCCCAGATGCCTACGAGCCTCCGCTGCGAAGCGCCCTGCTCCCAGGCCAGCAGCACGCGGATCCTGGCAAAGTCGGTCGCAACGGCCGCCGCAAGCGCGGCCGGATTCATGAACACGTTCGACGACGCACGCCGCACCAGCTCGTCCCATTGCGGGGCGATGTCCAGCCTGGGTGAATCAATCGTTACCGAGATCATGGAAATCCGCACTCTTCGACCGCGCGCCATCGTGTTTGCGGGACATTGCTTTTCAATTAAGCGGACGCGGGACTGACTGGATTGTGAAGCACCAGTTCAGGGTTCCTTTGCGATTCTCGGCCATGCATGGAGCCTTGCGATCAGAGGCAAGACGCATGCGCTACACGGATGTTGCCATCATCGGCGGCGGGCTCGCCGGTTCGACCGCCGCGGCGATGCTCGGACGCGCGGGCATCTCGGCGTGCCTGATCGACCCGCATCTGAGCTATCCGCCTGAGCTGCGCTGCGAGAAGCTCGGCGGAGATCAACTCGAGCTGTTGCGCAGGACCGGCCTTGCCGAAGAGACGCTGCGCGCCACGACGCTGGACGGCCAGGTGTGGGAGGCGCGGTTCGGCTACGTCGTCGCCAAGAAGCCCAGCGATCAGCACGGCATCCTCTATGATACGCTGGTCAACACCATACGCGCGCAGATTCCAGGTGATGTCGAGATCATCCATGCCAAGGCCTACGCTGTTTCAAACAGCGCCGAGCGGCAGAAGATCGTGCTGTCGAACAATGAGGAGATCTCGGCACGGCTCATCGTGCTCGCCAACGGCCTGAACACCGGCCTGCGCCACACGCTCGGCATGCAGCGCCGCATCATCAGCGCGTGCCATTCGATCACGCTTGGCTTCGACGTCGTGCCGGTCGGCCGCGCGGCGTTCGATTTTCCGGCACTGACCTATTGGCCGGGCCGGCCGAGCGCGCGCATGGCCTATCTTACATTGTTCCCGATCGGCGGAACGATGCGCGCCAATCTCATGGTCTACCGCGACATGACCGACCCGTGGCTGCAGCAGTTCAGGCAGGCGCCGGAAGCCACCATGCTCGCGACGATGCCGGGGCTTGCCCGCATGACCGGCGGCTTCATGGTCTCCGGGCCGATCAGGATCAGGCCCGCCGACCTCTACGTCACCGAAGGATATCTGCAGCCCGGTATCGTGCTGGTCGGCGACGCGTTCTCGACCTCCTGCCCAGCCGCCGGCACCGGTAGCGACAAGGTCTTCACCGACGTCGAGCGGCTGTGCAACGTCCACATCCCGGCGTGGCTTTCGAGCGACGGCATGGACGTGCCGAAGATCCAGGCGTTCTACGACGATCCGGTCAAGCAGGCCTGCGAGGCACGATCGCTTGCCAAGGCCTACCACCTTCGCTCGCTGTCGATCGACCATGGCCTGACCTGGCGCGCCGGACGCTGGGGCCGCTTCGTGGTCCGCTTCGCGCAGGGCGTCCGCTACTCCACCGCCAGCGCGTTTCGCCCCGGCCGGCAAGGCCGGATCGCGACATCAAGCTGAGGGATCACTCCTCGTCGTCGTCCTCATCATCGTCTTCATCGTCGTCGTCCGCCTGCGCAGCGGCATTGTGTGCGACGTGGCCCTGATCGTCCCAGAGCTTGCGGTAGACGCCGTTTGCGGCGAGCAGCTCGGCATGGGTGCCGCGCTCGATCGCCTTGCCGCCGGAGATCACGATGATCTCGTCCATGTCGACCACCGACGTCAGCCGGTGCGTCGACCAGATCATGGTGCGGCCCGCGGCAACCCTGAACAGCGTGCTGTTGATCGCGGCCTCCGTGGTCTGGTCGAGGGCCGAGGTCGCTTCGTCGAGCAGCAGCACGGACGGATTGCGGATGATGGCACGCGCGATCGCGATGCGCTGGCGCTGGCCGCCTGAGAGCGTGTCGCCGCGCTCGCCGACCACGGTGTCGTATTTCTGCGGCAGGCTCATGATGAAGCGATGGATCTCGGCCTTGCGCGCGGCGTCCACGACTTCCTCATCGCTCGCCCCTTCCTTGCCGAGGCGGATGTTCTCCCGGATCGACATGTTGAACAGCATGTTCTCCTGGAACACGACCGCCATGCTTCGCCGCAGCGATTCACGCGTCACCTTGCGGATATCGACGCCGTCGATGGTGACGCGGCCCTCGTCCGGCACGTAAAGCCGCAGGATCAGATTGAGCAGCGTGCTCTTACCGGAGCCCGAGGGGCCGACGATCGCGATACGCTGACCAACCTTGAGCTTGAGGCTGAAATTATCCAGCACCGGCTCCTGACTGCCCTCGTACTGGAACGTCACGCGCTCAAAGGTGATGTCATTGGTGATGCGCGGCAGGTCCGGCGCGCCCGGCCGGTCGGCGCCGCGCGTCGGCTCGTCCAGGAGTTCCTGCATATGCTGCACCGCCGCCGCCGACTGGATCGATACCGGGATGAAGTGCATCAGGTGCGCGATGTTGTAGGACACCTCCCAGAATGCGCTTTCGAAGGTGACGAAGGTGCCGATGGTGATCTGGCCCTTGGTGGCGAGATAGGCGCCGATCGCGAGCACCACGAGGTGCAACAGCAGCACCGCGATGGTGACGGTGCGCTCCACCATGGTCGACAGGAACATGGCGGAAGCTGCCTTCAGCCGCACGTCGTTGTTGCGCATCGTGAACCAGCCGAGCGCGCGGCGCTGCAGGTTGAACGCCTTCACCACGGCCTGGGCTGCGACATTCTCCTGCACGGTGCCGAGCAGCGCGGCCTCGTTCAGCTTCTGCTCGTAATTGGCCTGCACCGCCTTCGGGGTCAGGATCCGCGGCCCGATCAGGGTGATCGGAAACACGAGTAGTGCGACCACGGCGAGCTGCCAGCTCAGGAACAGCATCAGGATGATGCCGGCGATCAGCTCAAGGAACGGCAAGGCGGCGCTGTTGGCGAAGCTCTTGACCGAGCCCTCGAAGGCCGAAAGGTCGATCGAGAAGCGCGACAGGATCTCGCCGCGCTTGGTGCGGGCGAAATAGGACGACGGCAGGTTCTGGACGTGCTCGAACAGTTTGGTCCGCGCGTCGGAGATAATGCAGGCGGCAAGCCGCGCGTCCCAGCGTTCGTACCAGACCGCGATGATGGAGGTGATGATCCCGGCGGCGGCAAGCACGCCGAGGATCTTGTAGAGTGCCTGGAAATCCTCCTCGCCGAGCGCATCGTCGATCAGGAACTTCAGGCTGAGCGGCATGATGACGTTGAACAACGTCTCGACCACGAGGCCGAAGCTGACGAAGACCAGCATCCGCTTGTAGTTGGCCAGATACGGCTTGACGAAGCCGTAGATCGTGGCAAGCGCGCCGGCGGCTTCCTTGGCGGTGAAGACGACGAGGTCCTCGTCCTCATCATCGTCATCGAGCTCGATTTCGTTCTCGGCGTCGGCTTCGTCATCATCGTCGGGAAGCGGTGATGTCGACGAAGGCTTGCCGCCGGGCCTGGACGTAGCGGAATCGGCATTCGCCCCGAGCTTCTTTTTCAGCTCGAGTTCATCCGTCGCAACCGGATTGTGACCGTCAGATGATGGGGGCTTCGATGCCATGAAACCAACCGATACTGCACGGCCGGCATGACCGCAAATCGAGCGCGACAGCGCGATACGCGCTATGCCAACGATTCTATGCGATCAGCAAGGATTGGGCAAAGCAATTGAACCGGCCGGTGCACCGGTCAATCTTCAGGTCAATCCTTGGGTCAATCCTCGTCCTCGACCTTATCGAAGAACGAATAGCGCAACGCGTCGGAGTCGCCGTACCAGTGGCCGGGCCCCTTGTTGGCGGCGCGCGCCGCGGTCCACAGCGCCTCGGTGCAGTCGCGACGGTGGGCGGCGAGATCAAAACCGTTGCCGAAGAACAGTTCCGACCACTCCCACCAGGTGGCGAGCTTCTTGACGCCACGCAACAGATCGTAGCGGTCGATCAGGCCGGGCGCGAGGTCCGAAGTCACCGAGCCGAACACGAGGCCGGTCTTGACCACGCGATGCAATTCGCGCGCCGCGCGCACCACCTGCTTTCCGCCGAGATGGCAGAGGCTGGTCTCGAACACGAAGTCGAATTCGTTGTCCTCGAACGGCAGGTCGACGATCGAGCCGAGCTTGTTGTACTCCTGCAGCGCCTTCGGTGTCTTGCCGTGGATGAAGCGGTTGTTCTCGACACCCCAGGCATCGACCCCGCGCTCGCGCAGCGCGCCGACCAGTTCGCCGCTCGCCGAGCCCGCCACCAAGAGCCTGTAACCCTTCGCCTTGCCCCAGACGAGCTGGATCATCTCCATCAGCAGCGCGGGATCGGTGAAGTGGCGCCACGCCTCGCTGTAGGGACCCTGCCCGCGATAATTCTCGAAATAATCGCGGTCGATCTTGTCCGACAGCGGCCGCTCGGCCTGGGCGCGGGCATGGCGCAGCCGGATCATCTCGGTCAGGATGATGTCGGTCGCCGCATCGGACGAATCGAGCAGGCCGTTCAGCGTGGAATCGAACAGATAGTCGCCGACCACGACGATGCCGGGATGCTCCTTGGGCTCGGGACGATGGTTGGTCATGACGTCGCGCGCCGGCAGGCCGCCGGGCAGCGCGTTCACCGAGCTCAGCCAGCGGTGGATCTTGCCCTCGAGGAAATGCTCGCGCGCATTGCCGAGGGAAGCTGGCAGCGACTTCAACGCAGCATCGATCAGTTCCTGGTCGGTCAGATTGGCAAAGGCCAGCGCGTCCGAGCCCGCGATCAGCCAGTTCAGGACACCGTGCCGGCCGACATCATGGCGCGAGCCTTCGTTGTAGACGCAGCAGCCGCCGAACGCTTCCGACATGAACCAGGAGCCCGGGATCTTCTCGCCCCAGAACGGCTCGTCGAACAGGATCGAGACGCGCAGGTAGTGCGCCGGGCGGTCGAAATAGGCGATGTGCTTGACCATCGACTGGCGCAACTCCTCGCCGTCCCAGCCGAGCGTGGCGAGCCAGGAATGCGGCAGGCAGACCAGCACGAGGTCGAAGTCGCGCGTCTCCGGCCCTTTCCCGTTCATCATGTTGAGGCGGTAGCGGCCGTTGCCGGCCTTGCCGACTTTCAGCACCCGGTGATTGAGCTGGATGTCGGCATCGACTTCCGAGCGCAGGCATTCGATGAGCTGCTCATTGCCGTTCTGGATCGAGTACAGGCCGATATAGCCGTCGATATCCATCACGAAATTCTTCAGCGCATTGAGCCCGTTGGTGTTGTGGCTCTCGGTCGCGATGTCGGAGCGGGCCATCACCTTGAAGAAGCGCTTGGCGGTCGGATCCTCGACCTCCTCGTCGAGGAGTTGCTCGCAGGTCTTGTGGGCCCAGGGATGCTCGTTGTCATGCGCGCCGACGCCTTCGTAGTATTCGACCGGCGAGATCATCTCGGTGCAGCGCTTGCGGAACGCTTCGATCGCCTCGGCGGTCGTCGCGCCATATTTGCGGCGCATGCCCCGCACGTCGTTCAAGAGCTCGCCGTCGAGCTGGACCTGCTCGGCATCCATCGGGATGGTCTGCAGGCCGAAATGCTGGATCAGTTCGCGCAGCGGATCCGGGCCGGTCATCGAATAATCGTAGATCTCGGCGACGCCGGCCTCGTAGGTCGCGGGTGCGGTATCGAATTTGCGCGTGACGATCTTGCCGCCGAGCCGGTCCGACGCCTCGTAAATGGTGACGCGGCAGAGGTCGCCGAGCTTCCTCTTCAGGTACCAGGCGCTCATCAGCCCGCCGGGGCCGCCACCAACGATTGCGAGATCAAGCATGGGGATTCCGTTCTTCCGGGCGGGCGAAGCACCCGGCCGTAGCCGCTCTTAGCAGAAGCGCTTTTCTGTCTGAAGGAAAGATGAACAAAGCGCATTCCTGCAGCGCAGCACAAGAGGAGAGCAGCAAAAAGGCCGGCAAAAAGCCGGCCTTTTCGTGAGTACCGTAGTTTTGCGGGGTATTACTCCGCCGGCGGCAGCGCCAGCGGCTCCGCTTCGGGCGCGGACGGCACGATCGCCGCCTGCTTCTCGCGCTCGTCGAGGATCAGCTTGTCGCGCTTCATGGCGACTTCGCGGATCCGCGCCATCGAGGCGCCCGTGCCTGCCGGGATCAGCCGGCCGACAATGACGTTCTCCTTGAGGCCTTCCAGCGGGTCCACCTTGCCGTTGACGGCGGCTTCGGTGAGCACGCGAGTGGTCTCCTGGAAGGAGGCCGCCGAGAAGAACGACCGGGTCTGCAGGCTCGCCTTCGTGATGCCGAGCAGCACCGGCGTTCCGGTCGCGGGCTTCTTGCCCTCTTCCTTGGCCTTGGTGTTGAGCGCGTCGAACTCGATCTTGTCGACCTGCTCACCCGAGATCATGTCGGTGTCGCCCTGATCGGTGACCTCAACCTTCTGCAGCATCTGACGGACAATCACCTCGATGTGCTTGTCGTTGATGAGCACGCCCTGCAGCCGGTAGACCTCCTGGATTTCGTTGACCAGATAGGCAGCGAGTTCCTCGATGCCCTTGATCGCCAGGATGTCGTGCGGTGCCGGATTGCCTTCGACGATGAAGTCGCCCTTTTCGACGATGTCGCCGTCCTGCAGGTGGATGTGCTTGCCCTTCGGGATCAGGTACTCGCGCGGCTCCTCGGTCTTGTCGGTCGGCTCGATCGAGATGCGGCGCTTGTTCTTGTAGTCGCGGCCGAAGCGGATGGTGCCCGCCACTTCCGCGATGATCGCCGCATCCTTCGGCTTGCGCGCCTCGAACAGTTCGGCAACGCGCGGCAGACCGCCGGTGATGTCGCGGGTCTTGGCGCTCTCGGTCGAGATACGCGCCAGGATGTCGCCGGGCTTCACCTGCGCACCGACGTCGACCGACAAAATCGCGTCGACCGACAGCATGTAGCGGGCATCGCCGCCACGCGCGAGCTTCATCACCTTGCCGTCCTTGCCCTTGACCACGATGGCCGGGCGCAGATCCGCGCCGCCACGCGTCGATCGCCAGTCGATGACGACGCGCTTGGCGATACCGGTGGATTCGTCCAGCGTCTCCGAGATCGACTGGCCCTCGACCAGGTCCTCGAACCCGATCGTACCCTCGACTTCGGTCAGCACCGGACGGGTGTAAGGATCCCACTCGGCGATGCGCTGCCCGCGCTTGACCATATCGCCCTCGTCGACATGCATGCGCGAGCCGTACTGGATGCGATGGGTCGCACGCTCGGTGCCGTCGGCATCGACGATCGCAACCACCATGTTGCGGACCATCGCGACCAGGTGGCCTTCGCTGTTGCGGGCGATTGCCTTGTTCCTGATCACGATCTTGCCGTCGAAGTTCGACTCCACGAACGACTGCTCGTTGATCTGCGCCGCGCCGCCGATGTGGAACGTGCGCATCGTCAACTGCGTGCCCGGCTCGCCGATCGACTGCGCCGCGATCACGCCGACCGCCTCGCCGTGGTTGACCGGGGTGCCGCGGGCGAGATCGCGTCCGTAGCACTTGGCGCAGATGCCGTTGATGAGCTCGCAGGTCAGCGCCGAACGGATCTTCACCTCCTGGATGCCGGCCTTCTGGACGGCGTCCACATGGGACTCCTCCATCAGCGTTCCGCGCGCGATCAGGACCTCGTTGGTCGCGGGATCGCGCACGTCATCGCAGGCCACGCGGCCCAGGATGCGCGAGCCGAGCGAGGCGACCACCGTGCCGGCATCGATGATGGCGCGCATCTTGATGCCGAGATGGGTGCCGCAGTCGCTGGACGTGATGATGCAGTCCTGCGCCACGTCGACCAGACGGCGGGTCAGGTACCCGGAGTTCGCGGTCTTCAACGCGGTGTCCGCGAGGCCCTTGCGGGCGCCGTGGGTCGAGTTGAAGTACTCGAGCACCGAGAGGCCTTCCTTGAAGTTGGAAATGATCGGCGTCTCGATGATCTCGCCCGACGGCTTCGCCATCAGGCCGCGCATGCCCGCGAGCTGGCGCATCTGCGCCGGCGAACCACGCGCGCCGGAATGCGCCATCATGTAGATCGAGTTGATGTCGGCATCCGCCCCGCTGGCCGTCTTCTTGGTCGAGGAGATCTCCTTCATCATCGCCTTGGCGACTTCTTCGCCAGCCTTCGACCAGGCGTCGACGACTTTGTTGTACTTCTCGCCATGGGTGATCAGGCCGTCATTGTACTGCTGCTCGAAATCCTTCGCCAGCGTACGGGTCTGGTCGACGATCTTCCACTTCGACGCCGGCACGACCATGTCGTCCTTGCCGAACGAGATGCCGGCCTTGAAGGCGTTGTAGAAGCCGAGCGCCATGATGCGGTCGCAGAAGATCACCGTCTCCTTCTGGCCGCAGTGCCGGTAGACCTGGTCGATCACGCCGGAGATCTCGCGCTTGGTCATCAGCTTGTTGATGATGTCGTACGAAGTCCTCGGGTGCTTCGGCAGCAGGTTGCCGAGCATGACGCGGCCCGCGGTGGTTTCGATCCAGCGCTTGCTCTTCTTGCCTTCCTCGTCGAGGCCCTCCCACCGGTACTTGATCTTGGTGTGGAGGTGGATGACCTTCGAGTGCAGGGCATGCTCGAGCTCGGCCATGTCGCCGAACACCTTGCCCTCGCCGGGCAGGCCTTCGCGCATGATCGAGACGTAGTAGAGGCCGAGCACGATGTCCTGCGAGGGCACGATGATCGGCTGGCCGTTCGCGGGGTGCAGGATGTTGTTGGTCGACATCATCAGGACGCGCGCTTCGAGCTGCGCTTCGAGCGAGAGCGGAACGTGCACGGCCATCTGGTCGCCGTCGAAGTCGGCGTTGAACGCGGCGCAGACCAGCGGGTGAAGCTGGATCGCCTTGCCCTCGATCAGCACCGGCTCGAACGCCTGGATGCCCAGACGATGCAGCGTCGGCGCGCGGTTCAAGAGCACCGGATGCTCGCGGATCACCTCGTCCAGGATATCCCAGACCTCGGGCCGCTCCTTCTCGACCAGCTTCTTCGCCTGCTTCACGGTCGTCGACAGGCCCTTGGCGTCAAGCCGCGAATAGATGAACGGCTTGAACAGTTCGAGCGCCATCTTCTTCGGCAGGCCGCACTGATGCAGGCGCAGCTCGGGACCGACCACGATCACCGAACGGCCCGAATAGTCGACGCGCTTGCCGAGCAGGTTCTGGCGGAAGCGGCCCTGCTTGCCCTTGAGCATGTCGGCGAGCGACTTCAGCGGGCGCTTGTTGGCGCCGGTGATGACGCGACCGCGGCGGCCGTTGTCGAACAGCGCGTCGACGGCCTCCTGCAGCATGCGCTTCTCGTTGCGGATGATGATGTCGGGCGCGCGCAGCTCCATCAGCCGCTTCAAGCGGTTGTTGCGGTTGATGACGCGGCGGTAGAGGTCGTTGAGGTCAGACGTCGCGAAGCGGCCGCCATCGAGCGGCACCAGCGGGCGCAGGTCCGGCGGGATCACCGGAATGACCGTCATGATCATCCATTCCGGCTTGTTGCCGGAGACGCGGAAGGCCTCGACGATCTTCAGCCGCTTGGCGAGCTTCTTGTGCTTGATGTCGGAGTCGGTCTCCTGCATCTCGGCACGCAGCGAGAGCTCGAGCTTCTCCAGCTCGAGGCCCTTCAGCAATTCACGGATCGCCTCGGCGCCGATCATGGCGGTGAAGCTGTCCTGGCCGTATTCGTCCTGCGCCTTCAGGTACTCATCTTCCGACAGGAGCTGACGGTCCTTGAGCGCGGTCAGACCCGGCTCGAGCACGACGTAGTATTCGAAGTACAGGATGCGCTCGAGATCCTTCAGCGTCATGTCGAGCAGAAGGCCGATGCGCGACGGCAGCGACTTCAGGAACCAGATGTGGGCGACGGGCGCCGCGAGCTCGATATGGCCCATGCGCTCGCGCCGGACGCGCGACAGCGTGACTTCGACCGAGCACTTTTCGCAGATGATGCCCTTGTACTTCATCCGCTTGTACTTGCCGCACAAGCACTCGTAGTCCTTGATCGGCCCGAAGATGCGGGCGCAGAACAGCCCGTCCCGCTCCGGCTTGAAAGTGCGGTAGTTGATGGTCTCCGGCTTCTTGATCTCGCCGTAGGACCAGGACAGAATCTTCTCCGGGGACGCGATCGAAATCCGGATCTGGTCGAAGACCTGGGCCGGCGTCGTCGGATTGAAAAGATTCATAATCTCTTGGTTCATGGTCTTCTCCGTCTGCCGACTTTCGTCGGCCCATGCATTCCTTTTCTGTCATGCCCCGCGAAGGCGGGGCATCCAGTAATCACCGCAGCCGCGGGTTACTGGATCGTCCGCCGGAGCTTGTCACCGGACCGGCGTTTGGCCGGACCCGTTGGCGGACGATGACGGCGGCGAAGGCGGCGTCACCGCCGCCTTCACGAAATTACTCGGCCGCTTCCGACGTCGGTGCCGGTCCCACCTTGGAATTGTGCAAGTCGACGTTGAGGCCGAGCGAGCGCATTTCCTTGACCAGCACGTTGAACGACTCCGGGATACCGGCCTCGAACGTGTCGTCGCCGCGCACGATCGCCTCGTACACCTTGGTACGGCCGGCGACGTCGTCCGACTTCACGGTCAGCATCTCCTGCAGCGTGTAGGCCGCGCCATAGGCTTCCAGCGCCCACACCTCCATTTCGCCGAAGCGCTGGCCGCCGAACTGCGCCTTGCCGCCCAGCGGCTGCTGGGTAACCAGCGAGTACGGGCCGATCGAGCGGGCGTGGATCTTGTCGTCCACCAGATGGTGCAGCTTCAGCATGTAGATGTAGCCCACCGTCACCTTGCGATCGAAGGGATCGCCGGTGCGGCCGTCATAGACGGTCGACTGGCCGGAGGCGTCGAAGCCGGCAAGCTTCAGCATCTCCTCGATGTCGGCCTCCTTGGCGCCGTCGAACACCGGAGTCGCGATCGGCACGCCGTGACTCAGATTGCGGCCGAGCTCGATCAACTCGTTGTCGTTCAGCGAGCGGATGGTTTCATCGTCGCCATAGATCCTCTTCAGGGTCTCGCGCAGCGGCTTGAGATCCTGCTTCTGATAATAGGCGTCGATGGTCTGGCCGATGCGCCTGCCGAGGCCGGCGCAGGCCCAACCGAGATGCGTCTCGAGGATCTGGCCGACGTTCATGCGCGAGGGCACGCCGAGCGGGTTCAGCACGATGTCCGCATGCGTACCGTCCTCAAGGAACGGCATGTCCTCGATCGGAACGATCTTGGACACCACGCCCTTGTTGCCGTGGCGGCCGGCCATCTTGTCGCCGGGCTGGATCTTGCGCTTCACCGCGACGAAGACCTTGACCATCTTCATCACGCCGGGCGGCAGTTCGTCGCCGCGCTGCAGCTTTTCGACCTTGTCGAGGAAGCGCTGCTCGAGCCCCTTCTTCGACTCGTCGTACTGCTTCCGCATCGCCTCGATCTCGGCCATCAACTTGTCGTTGGGCGAGGCAAACAGCCACCACTGCGACTTCGGATACTCATCGAGCACCGCGCGGGTGATCTTGGTGTCCTTCTTGAAGCCCTTCGGACCGGAGATGCCCTGGCGGTTCTCCAGCAGCTCGGCGAGACGGTTGTAGACGTTGCGATCGAGGATCGCCTGCTCGTCGTCGCGGTCCTTGGCGAGACGCTCGATCTCCTCCCGCTCGATCGCCAGCGCACGCTCGTCCTTGTCGACGCCGTGGCGGTTGAACACGCGAACTTCCACGATCGTGCCCTGCACGCCCGGGGGCACGCGAAGCGAGGTGTCGCGGACGTCCGAGGCCTTTTCGCCGAAGATGGCGCGGAGCAGCTTCTCTTCCGGCGTCATCGGACTTTCGCCCTTCGGCGTGATCTTACCGACCAGGATGTCGCCGGCGCGCACTTCCGCGCCGATATAGACGATGCCGGCTTCGTCGAGGTTCTTCAGCGCCTCTTCCGAAACGTTCGGAATGTCGCGCGTGATTTCCTCAGGACCCAGCTTGGTGTCGCGCGCCATCACCTCGAACTCCTCGATGTGGATCGAGGTGAAGACGTCATCCTTCACGATCCGCTCGGAGAGCAGGATCGAGTCTTCGAAGTTGTAGCCGTTCCACGGCATGAACGCGACCAACACGTTGCGGCCGAGCGCGAGCTCGCCGAGATCGGTCGACGGACCGTCAGCGATGATGTCGCCCTTCTTGACGATGTCACCGACCTTCACCAGCGGACGCTGGTTGATGCAGGTCGACTGGTTGGAGCGCTGGTACTTCATCAGACGGTAGATATCGACGCCCGACTTGGTCGGATCGAGATCTTCCGTGGCGCGGATGACGACGCGGGTGGCGTCGATCTGGTCGATCACGCCCGAGCGGCGGGCCGCGATCGCGGCGCCGGAGTCGCGGGCAACCACGCCTTCCATGCCGGTGCCGACGAACGGCGCCTCGGCGCGAACCAGCGGCACCGCCTGGCGCTGCATGTTCGAGCCCATCAGCGCGCGGTTGGCGTCGTCGTTCTCGAGGAACGGAATCAGCGCGGCGGCCACCGAAACGAGCTGCTTCGGCGACACGTCCATGTAGTCGACCTTGTCAGGGGTCACGGGCAACACTTCGCCGGCGTGACGGCAGACCACGAGGTCCTCGGTGAAGCGGCCCTTCGGATCCAGCGGCACGTTGGCTTGCGCGACGCGGTAGCGCCCCTCCTCCATCGCCGACAGGTACACCACCTCGTCGGTGACGCGACCCTCCTTGATCTTCCGGTAAGGCGTCTCGACGAAGCCGTACTTGTTGACGCGCGCAAACGTCGCGAGCGAGTTGATCAGGCCGATGTTCGGACCTTCCGGCGTCTCGATCGGGCAGATACGACCGTAATGCGTCGGGTGCACGTCGCGCACCTCGAAGCCGGCGCGCTCGCGGGTCAGACCGCCCGGGCCAAGCGCCGACAGGCGCCGCTTGTGGGTGATCTCCGAGAGCGGGTTGGTCTGGTCCATGAACTGCGAGAGCTGCGAGGAGCCGAAGAATTCACGCACCGCGGCCGCCGCCGGTTTCGCGTTGATCAGGTCCTGCGGCATGACGGTGTCGATATCGACGCTCGACATGCGCTCCTTGATCGCGCGCTCCATGCGGAGCAGGCCGATGCGGTACTGGTTCTCCATGAGTTCGCCGACCGAGCGCACACGACGGTTGCCGAGATGGTCGATGTCGTCGATCTCGCCCTTGCCGTCGCGCAGGTCGACGAGCGTCTTGATGACGGCAAGGATGTCTTCCTTGCGCAGCGTCCGATGGGTGTCGGGCGCATCGAGCTCGAGGCGCATGTTCATCTTGACGCGGCCGACCGCGGAGAGGTCGTAGCGCTCGGAGTCGAAGAACAGCGACTGGAACATGGCCTGCGCCGAATCCAGCGTCGGCGGCTCGCCCGGACGCATCACGCGGTAGATGTCGAACAGCGCGTCCTCGCGCGTCATGTTCTTGTCAGCCGACAGGGTGTTGCGGATATAGGCGCCGACGTTGACGTGGTCGATGTCGAGCAGCGGCAGGTCCTTGTAGCCCTGCTCGTTGAGCGACTTCAGGAGCTTCTCGGTGATCTCCTCGCCGGCTTCGGCGTAGATCTCGCCGGTCTTCGGATTGACGAGGTCCTCGGCGAGGTAATTGCCGACCAACTCCTCATCCGACAGACGCAACGCCTTGAGGCCCTTCTCCTGCAGCAGGCGGGCCTGGCGAACGGTGAGCTTCTTGCCGGCCTCGAGCACGACCTTGCCGGTATCGGCGTCGATCAGGTCGTTGACCGTGGAATAGCCGCGGAAACGGTTGGCGTCGAACGGCACGCGCCAACCTTCCTTGGTACGCTTGTAGCTGATCTTCTTGTAGAAGGTCGAAAGGATCTGTTCCCCGTCGAGACCGAGCGCGTACATCAGCGAGGTCACGGGAATCTTGCGGCGGCGATCGATGCGCGCGAACACGATGTCCTTGGCGTCGAACTCGATGTCGAGCCAGGAGCCGCGATAGGGGATCACGCGCGCCGCGAACAGGAGCTTGCCCGAGGAGTGGGTCTTGCCCTTGTCGTGGTCGAAGAACACGCCCGGCGAACGGTGCATCTGGGAGACGATGACGCGCTCGGTGCCGTTGACGACGAAGGTGCCGTTCATGGTCATGAGCGGGATGTCGCCCATGTAGACGTCCTGCTCCTTGATGTCCTTGACCGACTTGGCACCGGTCTCCTCATCGATATCGAACACGATGAGGCGCAGCGTCACCTTGAGCGGCGCAGCGAAGGTCATGCCGCGCTGGCGGCACTCGTCGACGTCATATTTCGGCGGCTCGAACTCGTAGCGCACGAACTCCAGCATCGAGGTGCCGGAGAAGTCCGAGATCGGGAACACCGAACGGAACACGGCCTGCAGGCCTTCGTCCGGCCGCCCGCCCTGGGGCTCATCGACCATCAGAAACTGATCATAGGACGCCTTCTGAACCTCAATGAGGTTCGGCATCTCCGCGACTTCCTTGATGTGACCAAAGAACTTGCGTACGCGTTTGCGACCGGTGAATGTCTGCTGCGCCATCGGGGCCTCTCATTTTCGCCGCCCTTTTGGGGCGTACCTTCCGGAGCGCGATTGCCACCGCACCCGGGTTGAATTTCGATTCGCCTGGAAGGAACAAGGGCCAAATTCAGGAACCAAATCCTCAATTCGTTCTTGTAACCTTCAAAACGCAAAAGGACGCGCGGGGCGCTTGACGCACCCGCCCGTCAAAACTCGTCGCTTCACGGACTGAAAAAGCCCGAAATCTGCCTGTCTCCCAACGGTTCCCGTGGAAGCCCTGCCGCCCCCGCCGCCAACCGTGTTTCCGCTGCCACCCCGATATGGGACGGCGATCATGGAGATTCGAGGGTTAAACCCACGAATCCCCACACTTTTTTGTGTACCATGCATAACGCGACAACCCGTCGCACATCTTTTGCATGGCCTGTCCCGGATTGCGCGCGGCCGCCCGGGATTTTCGCTCAGTAACCCTCGGGTTACTTGAGCTCGACCTTCGCGCCAGCCTTCTCCAGCTGGGCCTTGATCTTGTCGGCTTCTTCCTTGTTGACGCCTTCCTTGACCGGCTTCGGAGCGCCTTCGACGAGGTCCTTGGCTTCCTTCAGGCCCAGGCCGGTGATGGCGCGGACTTCCTTGATGACCTCGATCTTCTTGTCACCGGAGGCAGCGAGCACGACCGTGAACTCGGTCTTCTCTTCAGCCGGAGCCGCGGCAGCGCCACCAGCGGCGGGACCGGCCACCGCAACGGCGGCAGCGGCGGACACGCCCCACTTCTCTTCCAGGAGCTTTGCGAGTTCGGCCGCTTCGAGCACGGTGAGGCTCGAGAGGTCGTCGACGATTTTCTGCAAGTCAGCCATTGATCTGTTTCCTTAAACGTTTGGTTCGAACCAGGGTTTGAGTTTTGCGAAGGGTCAGGCCGCTTCGCCCTTTGAGGCATGAGCCTGAATGACGCGCGCGAGCTTGGCCGCGGGCGCATTGGAGAGCTGGGCGAGCTTGGTCGCCGGGGCCACGATGAGGCCGACGATCTTGCCGCGCAGTTCGTCCAGCGACGGCAGCGAGGCAAGCGCCTTGACGCCATCGACATTCAGGACGGTTTTACCCATCGAGCCGCCAAGAATGACGAACTTCTCGTTCGCCTTGGCGAAATCGATGGCAACCTTTGGCGCCGCAACCGGATCGTTGGAGGTAGCGATCACGGTCGGCCCCTTGAGGAGGGTGCCGATGGCAGCGACGTCAGTGCCTTCAAGAGCAATTTTGGCGAGACGGTTCTTCGAGACCTTCACCGACGCGCCCGCCTGCTTCATCTGCTTGCGCAGGGTCTGCATCTGGGCGACGGTGAGGCCGGAATAGTGAGCAACGATCGCAACGCTCGTGGTCTTGAAGACCTCGTTGAGCTGTTCGACCGCCTCTTTCTTTGCCGCTCGTTCCACAGCAAGCTCTCTCCGGTTGGCGGCCTTCGCTTGCGCGGGACCGCCGGGTTGCACCCATCGTCCCACCCAAACCTTATGCCTCGGGACCGAAGTCCGAGGGACACGCCGGGCAAGACGACATTCTTAGAAGCCTGCCCTCCCGTCGGCCTTTCGACCGCGGGCTGTCGAGGTTCGAACCAAACCAGCTTCCGCAAGGCCCGCTTAAGGCTCTGCGCGAAGCAAAATCCAGTTTTCACCCGTCTATGCAGGCCATACGATTAAGCCGTTGAAAAACCGAAGTTTGTCGCGGGCGCCTGCAGTCTCGGACAGGATCAAGGCTAAGGCTCAAGCCAAAGCCCCTGCCCTCATCCCAACCGGGCCGACGGGTTCGCTTCCTTTCGAGCAGTCCAAGTGGACGCCTGGAAGGAAAACTCTCCTATTGAGCCAAGTTTTCGGAATGCGAGCACAGGCACGCCAGCAACCGCCAGCACGCCCGGAAACAGTCTCTTAGCGGCTCCGCCCTCACTTGCCAAGAGCAAAATTCGGGCCGCGGACAGATCAGGCGAGCTGAACCTGATAAGGCAGCGGTTTGCCGGCGAAAAATGCATCGAGATTGGCCAGCACGCAGTCCTGCATCGCCACATGCGATTCCAGAGTGTGGCCGCCGATATGTGGGGTCAGCACGATGTTCGGTAGCGCGGTGAGCGCGTCCGGCGCATGCGGCTCGATCGCGTAGACGTCGAGGCCGGCGCCGGCGATGATCTGGTCCGACAGTGCCGCAACCAGCGCGGCCTCGTCGATCACGGAGCCGCGCGAGATGTTGACGACCAGACCGTCGCTGCCGAGCCGACGCAGGATGTCGGCATTGACGGCATGGTTGTTGTCCGCCCCGGCTCGCACCGCAATCATCAGGACGCTGCACCAGTCGGCCAGCGCCTCGAGGCTCGAAAAATACTGATACGGCACGTCGTGCCGGCTGCGGCTGAAATAGCCGACCTCGGTCTCGAAGGCGGCGACGCGCGCGGCAATCTTGCGGCCGATCTCGCCCATGCCGTAGACGCCGACCTTGCGGCCGCGCATGCCCGCCTGCGGCCGCATCATCGGCGATGGTTTTGCCCCTGCCCAGTCGCCGCTCCGCACGTAATTGTCGGCGACCGGCAGCCGGCGGACCGCCGCCAGCATCAGCGTCATCGCGATGTCGGCCACCGAGGCCGCATTCGCGCCGGGGCTGTTGCCGACCGCGATGTTGCGCTTCGCCGCGGCAGCAAGATCGATGCCGTCATAACCGGTGCCGTAGCAGATGATCGCGCCCAGTTTCGGCATCATGTCCATGGCGTCGGCCCCGAGCCGTCCGCTGCCGCCCGCGGTGATCAGCGCCCGGATGTCGGCGAGTTCCGCGGCCGAGAACGCCTCGTTCGGCCGCTTGCCGGCCGCGTTCAGCAGTTCATAGCGCTCACCGAAGCGCTGGAGCTGGGCTTTGGGAAAGCGCGAATAGATCAGGACTTTATCCGGCATTGTTGTTCTTCTCTGGAAAGCTGCGCCACGCCGCATAAGCAAAAGGCGGAACCGGCTGCCCGATCCCGCCCTCTCTATATTAGTAGGCCTTGCCGGTGGTTAGCCGAGCAGCGTGCCCGGCTCGACCTTCACGCCCGGGCCCATGGTGGAGGATACCGCCACGCGCTGGACGTAAGTGCCCTTGGCGCCGGCCGGCTTGGCCTTGACCACGGCGTCCGCGAGCGCCTTGATGTTCTCGACCAGCTTGTCCTCGGCGAACGAGGCCTTGCCGACGCCGGCCTGGATGATACCGGCCTTCTCGACGCGGAACTCGACCGAGCCGCCCTTGGCGCCCTTCACGGCGCCGGTGACGTCCATAGTCACGGTGCCGATCTTCGGGTTCGGCATCATGCCGCGCGGACCGAGCACCTTACCGAGACGGCCGACCAGCGGCATCATGTCGGGGGTGGCGATGCAGCGGTCGAAGTCGATATTGCCGGCCTGCACCTTCTCGACCAGGTCCTCGGCGCCGACGACGTCGGCACCCGCCGCCTTGGCCTCATCCGCCTTGGCGCCGCGAGCGAACACGCCGACGCGGAGCGTACGGCCGGTGCCGTTCGGCAGGGTCACCACGCCGCGCACCATCTGGTCGGCGTGACGCGGATCGACGCCGAGATTGATCGCGACCTCGATGGTTTCGTCGAACTTCGACTTGGCCCGCTCCTTGACCAGCTTGATGGCGTCCGCGAGCGGGTAAAGCTTTTCGCGGTCAATACCTTCGCGGGCCTTCTTCAAACGCTTTCCGATTGCCATGGCGCCTTACCCCGCAACTTCCAGGCCCATCGAACGGGCGGAGCCCTCGACCATCTTCATGGCCGCTTCGACAGTGCTGCAATTGAGATCCTTCATCTTCTTCTCGGCGATCTCGCGCACCTGCGCTTTGGTCACCTGGCCGGCCTTGTCGCGGCCCGGCGCCTTCGAGCCGGACTGGATCTTGGCAGCCTGCTTCAAGAAGTAAGACATCGGCGGCGTCTTCATCTCGAAGGTGAAGGAACGATCCGCATAGATGGTGATGACCACCGGAATCGGGGTGTTCTTTTCTTCCTTCTGCGTCTGGGCGTTGAAGGCCTTGCAGAATTCCATGATGTTGAGACCGCGCTGACCAAGCGCGGGACCGATCGGTGGCGACGGGTTCGCCGCACCGGCCGGGACCTGAAGCTTCAGGTATCCGGTCACTTTCTTTGCCATGTATCACTCCTGTTGTGCCGGACATTGTCCGGCGGGTTCAGGTTCCGTGGTTCGGACCCGGTGCGGCTGGCGACCGCGCCCGTCCTCCCACGTCCTTTCGGAAGCGTCTCCGCCTCCATTCTTGTCGTGCCCGGGCTCGACCCGGGCGTCCATCCATCTTCGCAAGAAGCCTTCCTTCAAAGGCAGATGGATTGCCGGGTCAAGCCCGGCAATGACGACACAATCAGACCTTCTCGACCTGACCGAACTCCAGTTCGACCGGGGTGGCGCGGCCGAAGATCGAGACCGCGACCTTCACGCGCGAGCGCGCCTCGTCGATTTCTTCCACCACGCCCGAGAACGAGGCGAACGGCCCGTCGGCCACCCGCACATTCTCGCCGATCTCGAACGACACCGACGCCTTCGGCCGTTCCACGCCCTCCTGCACCTGGTGCAGGATCCGCATGGCCTCGGATTCCGAGATCGGCATCGGCTTGTTTTCGGCGCCCAGGAAGCCCGTCACCTTCGGCGTGTTCTTGATCAGGTGGAAGGCTTCGTCGGTAAGCTTCATCTTCACCAGCACGTAGCCGGGGAAGAACTTGCGCTCGGCGTCGATCTTGCGGCCGCGGCGAACCTCGGTGACCTTCTCGGTCGGCACCAGCACCTGCTCGAACAGCTCCTCCAGCCCACGCTGCTTGGCCTGTTCGCGGATCGATTCCGCCACCTTCTTCTCGAAGTTCGAGTAGGCGTGGACGATGTACCAGCGCTTGTCCATGGATTGCGTTAACGTGCTCATCAGTGGATGCCCAGGATGAGGGTAATAAGATAGCGGATGATCTGGTCCGCGGCGAAGAAGAAGATCGACGCCAGCGCGACCATCACGAACACCATGATCGTGGTGATCGTCGTCTCACGGCGGGTCGGCCAGGTGACCTTGGCGGTCTCCGAGCGCACTTCCTGCAGGAATTTGAACGGGCTGAAAGCCATTCTTTAAAGTCCGCGTCCGTCGTCAGACGATTCAAGTGTTTCAGGAATCCGAACAGCCCTTGAGCGCCCAGCCCTCTCGCGAAGGATGAGCCGGTTAACAGGCTCGGTTGTTCGGGGGATATCAAAGCCGCGCCGGATATCCGCCTTTTAATCGCGGGCCGGCTGCAGGTGGCGGGTATGTACTGCGGCAGCGGTGAAAGGTCAAGATATGCACACACTGGCAGGAGTGGCAGGGCTCGAACCTGCGACCCCCGGTTTTGGAGACCGGTGCTCTACCAATTGAGCTACACTCCTAAGGAACCGAAGCGTCGCCGCCGGTTCGCGCCGTTTGAAGCACAGGGCATGCCCCGAATGCAAGGGCGAAGCGGTAAACGCCCTGTTCAAGATTGCACTTCTCGGCCAGACTTCGCCCCGTCGCCGCGACAACAAGAAGCAACGGGAGAGACCATGACCGCGCAAATCGCCACCAGGCCGACATCCGCCCCGCAGACGCCACCCCTGCCCTCCGCCAAGCCCGAGCAGCTCGGCCTCTCCAGCGTCCGGCTGCAGCGGATGTCCGACACCTTCAAGCGCGAGGTCGACAAGGGAACCATCCCCGGCGCCACCGTGCTGGTGGCCCGCCGCGGCCAGATCGGCTGGTTCGACACCATCGGCCAGCAGGCCCCCGAGGGGGCGCCGATGGCGCATGACACCCTCTTCCGCATCTTCTCGATGACCAAGCCGATCGTCTCGGTCGGCATCATGATGCTGCTGGAGGACGGCCACTTCCTGCTCAGCGATCCCGTCGCGAAATTCATCCCGGAATTCGCCGAGACCAAGGTCGGCGTCGAGAGTGGCGGCAAGCTCGAGCTGGTGCCGGCGAGCCGCCAGATGACGATCCAGGACCTGCTCCGCCACACCTCCGGTCTCACTTACGACCACACCGGCAACGGCCTGGTGCAGCAGCTCTACCAGCAGTCGCGGCTGCGCAGCCGCAAGATCACCAACGCCGAGCACGCGACCTTGCTCGCCAGCATGCCGCTGATCTGCCAGCCCGGCGCCGAGTTCAACTACAGCCGCTCCACCGACATCCTCGGCCGCATCATCGAAGTCGTCAGCGGCAAGACGCTGGGCGCCTTCCTGACCGAGCGCATCCTGGCGCCGCTGCAGATGACCGAGACCGGCTTCTACACCGGCGAGGAGAATGCAACCCGGCTTGCCGAGGCGTTCCCGAGCGATCCCTGGAGCGGCGAGAAGGTGCAGCTCTTCAACATGCTGGAGCAGCCGGCGATGGAATCCGGCGGCGGCGGGCTGGTGTCGACCACGATGGACTATGCCCGCTTCTCGCAGATGCTGCTGAGCGGCGGCTCGCTCGACGGCAACAGGATCATCGGCCGCAAGACGTTGCAGCTGATGGCGTCGGACCACCTCGGTCCGCACGTGAAGATCCAGGGCACGCTGGTCCCGCCCGGGCACGGCTTCGGTCTCGGCTTTGCGGTGCGCACCCATCAGGGCATCGCGCCATTTCCGGGCTCGGTCGGGCAGTTCTTCTGGAGCGGGGTCGCCGGCACTTTCTTCTGGATCGATCCGGTCGAGGAGCTGTTTGCGGTGTTCATGTCGCAAGGCCCAGGCCAGCGCGACTATACCCGCACGCTGGTCAGGAACGGCGTGTACGCGGCGCTGGACTGACACCGTCATTCCGGGACAGCCCGCCAGGGCTGAACCCGGAATCTCGAGCCGCAACTTCTGGATTCCGGGTTCGCGCTTGCGCGCGCCCCGGAATGACGAAGAAGGCCTCAACTGATCGTCGCGCCGCCGTCGATCACCACCGTCTGGCCTGTCATGAAGTCGCCGGCCTTCGATCCCATCAGCACCGCGCAGCCGGCGATCTCGTCGGGGATGCCGATGCGCTGCAGCGGCGAGCGCGCGGTCGAGGCTTTCAGGTTCTCCGGATTGTCCCACAGCGCCTTGGCGAAGTCGGTCTTGATCAGGCCGGGCGCGATGCAGTTCACGCGGATGTTGTGCTTGCCGTATTCGCAGGCGAGATTGCGCGCGAGCTGCATGTCGGCCGCCTTCGAGATCGCGTAGGCGCCAAGGATGGTCGAGCCCTTCAGGCCGCCGATCGAGGACACGATGATGATCGAGCCGTCCTTGCGCTCGATCATCTGCGGCACCACCATCGAGATCAGCCAGTTGTTGGCGACGATGTTGTTCTCGAGGATCTTGCGAAACTGATCGTCGGAGATGCCGGCCAGCGGACCGTAATAGGGATTCGACGCAGCGTTGCAGACCAGTACATCGATCTTGCCGAAGGCGCGGTTGCTTTCGTCGACGAGATTCTGAAGGTTCTCCTTGCTCGAGATGTTCGCCGCGACCGCGACTGCGGTGCCCTTGCCGAACTTGCCGTTGATCTCTTTCGCCACCTCGTCGCAGACATCGGCCTTGCGCGAGGAGATCACCACCTTCGCGCCATGCTCGGCCATGCGCTCGGCAATGGCGCGGCCGATGCCGCGCGTCGAGCCGGTGATGACGGCGACTTTCCCCTTCATGTCGAACAAGCTCATGTTTCTCTCCCAGATGTGAAGTCTTGATATTGATCTCGAGCTAAGCAGCGTTCACCGTCACCGATATCATCGGGTCAGGCGAGCTTGTTCTCCGGCACGACTTCCGGGCCGGCCGGCTGATGCATCGCGGCATGCTTTGCGTCCGCGATCCATGGCTGCTGGTTCACCATCGGCAACCGCCAGAGGCTGGTGTCGGCGCTTGCAATATGATCGAGCCGCGTCACCGAACAATTGTCGATGTCGAAGGCAAGCCCCCGCTCCGGCTGGCCGCCGAGCGCGAGACCAACGGCGGCCTTGATCGTGCCACCATGACCGACCGCGATCACGTCCTTGCCGGCTTCCGCGACATTGATCCGCACGATCGCACGGCAGACACGGGTGTAGAGATCCATGAAACTCTCGCCGTCGGGCGCGGGTTCGTTGATGTCGGCGAACCAATGGCTGCCGACCGGGCGGCTGGCGAGGAACGCGGCGCGGTTCATGCCCTGCCACCGGCCGAGATGCTGTTCGGCGAAGGCGGCTTCCTTCGTCATGCTAACCGGCTTCGGAAAGCCGGCAGCCCAGATCGCCTCCGCGGTCTGATGCGTGCGCATGAGGTTGCTTGCGTACCAGACTGCGGTGCGCGGCAGGATCTTCGCGACCGCATCGAACACTTCGCGATCGCTGGTGTCGCATTCAATGTCCTTCTGACCGTAGATATTGCCGCCGTCGCTGCGCACCGGCGCATGCCGCACCCACCACCACCGTGTCGTGACCACCTTTGACTTGTCGGCATTGGACATCACAAGACCCCTTGAATAGTGTGCGTGTGTCGTACGTCAGAGTACATAACGTCTCAAGTGACTTGTCTGAAGTGACTCTGGCGTTTGAAATCTTGTTTGAATTCCGCGAAGCGGCAGGCGCCGACACGCAAAGCTATCAGGGAGAAACATATGGGCCGCCTCGAAGGCAAATCCGTCATCATTACTGGCGCCGGAAGCGGCATCGGGCGCGCTGCCTCTCTGTTGTTCACGAAGGAAGGTGCAAAGCTGATCGCGGTCGACCGCACCGAGGGCGTGAACGAGACCGCAAAGCTCGTCCGCGATGCCGGCGGCACCGTCGAGGCCGTGATGGCGGATGCGGGCTCCGAGGCCGACGTGAAGGGCTTCATCGACAAGGCGCTCTCGAAATACGGCAAGCTCGATGCGATCTGGGCCAACGCCGGCATCAGCGGCGGCTTGGTGCCCCTCGCCGACCAGACGGTCGAGCACTGGCAGGAGGTGCTGCGCATCAACCTGATCGGACCGTTCCTCGCGATCAAGCATTCGATCCCGCATATGACCAGGCAGGGATATGGTTCGATCATCTGCACCGCGTCGGTGGCCGGATTGAAAGCCGGCGCCAGTGGCCATCCCTACGGCGCCAGCAAGGC
This sequence comes from Bradyrhizobium sp. Leo78, assembly GCF_059512425.1. Lineage (NCBI taxonomy): Bacteria > Pseudomonadati > Pseudomonadota > Alphaproteobacteria > Hyphomicrobiales > Nitrobacteraceae > Bradyrhizobium > Bradyrhizobium sp. Leo78. The sequence continues at coordinate 28,822 of NZ_JCAMOT010000035.1, read as the reverse complement.
CGGCGTCATCAGCCTGGTGCAGACCACCGCCTATTCGTTGTCCGGCACCGGTGTGCGCATCAACGCGGTCTGCCCCGGCCTGATCGAGACCGGCATGACCAAGCCGGTGTTCGACCGCGCCAAGGAGCGCGGCACCTCAGACAAGATCGGCCAGCTCAATCCGCTCAAGCGCCCCGGCCAGCCGCACGAGCTCGCCGCGATGGGATTGTTCCTTGCGAGCGATGAAGCGTCGTACGTCAACGGCCAGGCGATCCCGGTCGATGGCGGCCTCACGGCGTCGATGCCGTACACGGGCAAGCCGATTTAGGTTGCGTGGGTGACGCGCGTTCTTCCCTTCTCCCCTTGTGGGAGAAGGTGTCGCGCATGAAATGCGCGACGGATGAGGGGTTGTCTCCGCGGGCGACGGTGCGCGTGGAGAGAGACCCCTCACCCAAGTGAGTTCGTTGCCGGCGCCGGAGTACCCTCTCCCACAAGAAGAGAGGGCGCATCAATCGGCACCGGGAAAGCGTTGTGTCGCACGCTCTCTCCACAGTCGTCACGCGCGCGCAGGGGATGGGTTCTGATTCAAATTTCAAACAGCGGACCCGTAGGATGGGTAGAGCGAAGCGAAACCCATCGCGATGGAGCAAGCCGCGCGAATGATGGGTTTCGCTTCGCTCTACCCATCCTACGTCTGATTCAAACAGCGGATATGAGTTCGCATTCTCGCGGCATGATTTGCCCGAGCTTTGCTTCACTTTCCACCCTCCTCGATATCAGAGGGCGCAGGGAAAGCCGGGTGCCGGTTGCACCCATGGGTCCCGTGCAACAAAAAGCACGGGGGTAGGACCACAGGTTCAACCGAAGCATTCCGGCTTTCCCTGCGCGATGGTGTTACGGTTTCCTTCGTGCTCTCCCCGGTGACCGGGCTCTTTTGCCACCGTCGTCCGCGGCAGCTCTTGCTGCTCGCGAGCTTAGCGCCAGCGTCGGGGCGCCAGGACCACACGACTTCGCCGTCCGCGTTACCTGCGCTCGTCAGTCGCACGCATCGCGTCCACCGCATCTCACCGCAACGTTCGTGACGATCGCGAACCGCCCCTCATCCGCGCTGAGACGCGCGGAGTTAAATCACTGATTTGCCCGACGGCGAAAGCGGAATATTTTTCACCCGATGGCTGGACGCCCCAAATCAGCTTGAGATCATTCAACAAATTGGATTCCACGCGCGCCAGATTCCCGGGCTCGCCTCGGATCTCCCTGCACCGACGCGAAGCAAGATCGCGACTTTGATTTGCCCGTCGGGCACTGGGCAAGCGACAAGCACCGATGCCAACCGGAGAACTTGAATGCGTTTCCCGTCCACCGTTCGAGCGGCGCAGCACACGACGGCTACTTATCGCCGTTGAACAGGCTCAAGCGTGAGCGAGCTACGTTTTTCACCGATTCCACTGCGAACGGCAGGATCTTATAAGGGACCACTTCGTGGGGCTGTTGGGCCAACCCCTCCTCCAAGCCGCGTCTCCAGGCCACCCGCAATTCAGTATTGATGTGGATGATATTGATCCCAGCGGCGATTGCCTTCCGCAAGTCTTCGTCGTCGGTTCCCGATCCGCCATGCAGGGTAAGCGGCACTCGGGCCGCGCTCTTGATCTCGGCGATTCTCTGGATATCCAACCGCTTCCGTGTTTGTCCCTGCACCATGCTCTTTAGCATCCCATGCATGTTGCCCACGGCCGGAGCGAGGATGTCGACCGCTGTAGAGTCGACAAACTGTTTCGCTTCTGCAGGAGAGGTTAAGCCCCTCGACAAGTCGGGAGCTTCTTCATGTATCTCAGAACCGGTTCCAATGTCGCCGATCTCTCCCTCGACAAGGACGTCGGGATTGATTGCTTTGAGAGCTTCGACCGCTTCTTTTGTTTGCCGTACATTCTGCTCGAATGGCAGCGCGGAAAGATCGAAGACGATAGCGTCAAATCCAGCCCTGACCGCTTCGACGGCCTTTGCCAGGGAATGCGTATGATCTGAGTTAAGGAATATTGGGCAGTCGCATTCCTCACGCAACCTCCGCACCAGAGCCGCAATTTCCGCGAGTCCGAAAAACTCCCGCTCGCCCTCGGATACACCGACCACCACCGGGACCTTAAGTTCCTGCCCGGCTGCCGACACCGCCTTCAATAGAACCCAATCGCCGACGTTGAAATGGCCGATCGCGACACCGTCTTTCTGACTCTGCTCCAAAGCATCCCGCAACCGTTGCATCGAGAGCCTCCTCATAGAAGTTGCTGCGTAGTGCTCTGCACCATACTCGCATAGCTGGGTCTCCTCTTGCCTCTCTCGACGCGAAGTCACGGGCATTTGAATGCAGGGGCGCTCAATCCATTTTGGCCGGTTACGAGCTGCTGGGCCGGAAGCAGCCAGCTGTTTTCTGGGCTGATCAACATCGATCTCGTGGGATAGCAGTCTGGCTTCATGCGACCGAGGCTCCGCACGCGTCAAGCCTGTTGCGATCACCGCGATCTATCACTCCTCCGCGCCTGCCTGCGTCCAGACCGCGATCGGCTGCTCGAGCCCGCGGATGGTCTGCGGGACCTGGGCCATCAGTGGACGAAAGACCGCCTCTGCACTGTCGAGTTCGATCCTGGCCTGCCTGACGAGATCGTCGCTCGCTACCAGCGCGCAGCCGAGCGCGCGGGTCAAGGCTTCGAGCCGGCTGGCGGCGTTCACGGTCGAACCGATGACCGCGAATTCGAGACAAGTCACTCCGATGTCGCCGAGCACGACCGGCCCATAATGCAGGCCAAAACTGACGCGGATCGGAATCTCGCCGGCCGTTTTGCGCTGGTTGTTCCATCGATCCGCTGCCGCCATCATCGCCTGCGCACAGCGTAGCGCGTTAATGGCGTCAGCCTTTCCGACAAACGGTGTGCCGAAGGTCGCCATCAGCCCGTCGCCGAGATATTTGTCTAGCGTGCCGCTGTGACGGAAAACCTCCTGCTCCATCAGTGCGTGGAATTCGCGCAAGGTGCGCACGACCTCGTCCGGCGTGCGCGCGTCGGCAAAGGCCGTGAAGCCGACGATGTCGACGAACAGCACCGCGACGTTTTGCGTGCGCACCTGCTTCAGTGGCTCGTCATGCCCTGACAACTCCTCGACTACGTTCGGCGAGAAGTAGCGCGCGAGATTGCCGCGTTCGCGCTCCACCGCGGCATGCCGGATCAGGAGATCATTGCTGCGGCGCACCGCCACGGCGAGCGTCACCGCGACGATCATGAACACGACGATCTCCTGGATGCGCTCGCCGAACACGATCGAGTTGGGCGAGATCAGTTGAAACAGCCTGTGATCGCTGCCGATCGCCGCGGCGATGCGGGCGGTCAGCGCGGGATCGCGATCAGGCTGCCACCACACCCAGGCAATGCCGATGATCCAGAGGGCGGAGGTCCATGTTCCGACCGCGATGACCGTTCGCCAAGAATAGGCCAGCGTCGCGCCCGATAGAATCACGAAAAAATAGATGAAGTTGCCGAAATGGAGTTGCATCGCCGCCGGCCAGTGCCCGGAGCCGAAGGGATTCGGCCCCACGATGACGAACGTCAGCAGCGCGAGGTCGCAGAACAGCAGCGCGAGCTCCGGCCTCGACACGCCGACCCGCCCAACCCTGACCTGAGCCCAGCCGATCAGCGCGAACAGGCCCAGCAGCGCCACATAATATAGCTGCTCCCATGCCGGGTTGATAATCGGCAACAGGCAGGCGATTACGGCGAGCGCGACATAGCGCGCCCGCACCGCGAGCCGCAGGCCCTCCTGCTTAGCCGCCGCGAGCGCGGCCTGCGCAAACTGAACGGTGTCAGTTTCGGTGTCGCGCCGACTGCGCGCACGGAGCAACGCGGCGGGCAAGTCGAGGCGCTCGACAAGCGTGGTCACGGGCGGTCTCCTTCGAGCGGGCGGCTGCAGCACAATTACGGACGCAATCAACCATCAGTCTAGTGATACATAAGTTTCAGGTCATCAGCTAAGGCTGAAGGCCGACTCGCGAGGATGGATATCCGCAATATGCTCGGTAGCCGTATCAACCAGGCATCGCGGGAGGTGCGTTCCGGGTCAGCACGCGACCTCGATGAGAGACGCGCGGAGTTAGGTCACTGATTTGCCCGACCGCGACAGCGGAATGTTTTTTGCGCGAGAGCTGGACATGTTTCTGCTGATTTGCCCGTCCCGTTGATTTGTCACACCCAAAGCAACCACAACATCATTGCGAGCGCAGCGAAGCAATCCATAGCGCACCAAGTGGAGGCATGGATTGCTTCGCTGCGCTCGCAATGACGGGGCTGTTATTCCGGGGCATCGCGAAGCGATGAGCCCGGAATCCATCGAGCCGCGGGTGCGGGTGCAGAAATGGATTCCGGGTTCGCGCTTCGCGCGCCCCGGAATGACGGCGGTTGTCACAGCCCATCCGGCGGCGGGCCGGATGCGCCTGCGGCCACCGGGCGTTTGCGCTTGTGCTCGCGGTAGAAGGCGTAGAGGCCGGACAGCACGATGATCGATGCACCCGCGATCATCATGACGTCGGGCACGTGGCCGAAGATGAGATAGCCGAGCAGCATGGCCCATAGCAGCGCGAGGTAGCGGAACGGCGCCACGGCGGAGATGTCGCCGGTGCGCAGCGCCATGATGACGCACTGGTAGCCGATCAGGACAAGAACCGCAGCCATCGCCAGGAGGCCAAGCGCACCGGCGGATGGCGGAGTCCAGCCGCCGAGCGGGACGAGGATAATGGCGCCGGTCGTCGTCACCATGACTGTCGTCAGCAGCGTGACGAACAGCGACGGAATCGGCGCCGGTATCTGCCTGGTCGCGAGATCGCGCAACGCGCAGAAGATCACCGAGATCACGGCGAACAGCGCGAACTGGTTGAAGCCTTCGGCGCCCGGCCGAACGATGATGAGAACGCCGACGAAGCCGGCGATGATCGCAAGCCAGCGCCGCCAGCCGACGGGCTCGCCGAATGCCAGCGCGGCGCCGAGCGTGACGAGCAGCGGCAGCGCCTGGAGGATCGCGGAGATATTCGCGAGCGGCAGATGCGAGAGGGCCGCAAGGTACGAGACCGTTCCGCCGACTTCGCCTGTTACCCGCAGCGCGACCGGCTTGACCAGCAGCGTCCGAAACGATCGCAGCGCGCCCTGATGGAAGGCCAGCGCCGTGATCAGCACGACAGCAAAGATGCCTCGCACCAGCATCACCTGGCCGAAGTTCATCTCTGACGACACGAACTTGGTGATCGCATCGTTGATCGTGAAGCCCGCCGTGGCCACCGCCATCAACAGGCTTCCGCGGACGTTGGGGGAAAGCGCCAAGGGAAAATGCCGAGTTGGCTAGAAGTGATGAAATTCGATCGGTACCGTGTCGAAGGTCCCTCACCTCTCCCCAGCGGGGAGAGGTCGAATTGCGCAGCAATTCGGGTGAGGGGATCTCGCTCTATCGAGGGACCGTAACCCCTCACCCGGCGCTGCGCGGCGACCTCTCCCTATGGGAGAGGTGAAAGCAGAGTTACCGCTCGCCTCTATTCAACGTGGCGTGGTCCGAAGCGATCGCGCCACAATATCCTCTCTCACGTCGCGCCCGCCTTTTGCGCGTATTCCCAGGATGCCTTGGACAGCGGCACCGTGCGCTTGGCGGATTCGATCGCCTTCGCGTTCGCGGCGGTGCCGTCGCGGATCCGCCCCGCAATACCCTGCGTGATGCCCGCGAGGCGGAACAGGTTATAGGCGAAGTACCAGTTGAGATCAGGCACCGCCATGTTGGTGACGTTGCAATAGATCTGCGCGGCCTCTTCCATGCTCGGAATGTTCAGCGCCTTGAGATCGGCGTCGGCAAGCCCCGACATGGTCCATTGCATCAACAGATAGGTGAAGTCGGCCATGGGATCGCCGAGCGTCGACAATTCCCAATCCAGCACCGCCAGCACCCGCGGCTCGGTCGGATGGAAGATCATGTTGTCGAGGCGGTAATCGCCGTGGACGATCGAGACCCGCTCCTGCTGCGGCACCGTCTTCGGCAGCCACTCGGCCACCTTCTCGAATTCTTCGATGTGCTGCGTCTCGGATGCGCGGTACTGCTTGGTCCAGCGATCGATCTGGCGCGCGAAATAATTGCCCGGCTTGCCGAAATCGCCAAGCCCGATCGTTTCGGGATTGAAGACGTGGAGGTTGGCCAGCGTCTCGATCTTGCTGGTGAAGATATTGCGCCGATCCTCCGGCTGCTGGCTCGGCAATGTCGGATCCCAGAACACCCGGCCCTCTTCAAAGGACATGATGTAGAAGGTGGCGCCGATCACGGAATCGTCGGTGCAGAGCGCGTAGGCCTTGGCGACCGGAAAGCCCTGCTTGCCGAGCGCGGCGATCACGCGGAACTCGCGATCGACCGCGTGCGCGGACGGCAACAATTTACCGAACGGCTTGCGCCGCATCACGTAAGCGCGACCGGGCGTCTCGAGCTTGTAGGTCGGATTGGACTGACCACCCTTGAATTGCAGGACTTTCAGCGGTCCCTGAAAGCCGTCGACATGCTCCTGCATCCAGCGGGCAAGGCTTGCCTCGTCGATGCGATGCCGTTCCTCGACTTCCCGGGTCCCGGAAAATTCTTCGTCCTTCCTGACGCCGTCCGCCACGATGACGCTCCCTCACTCTTTTTGGGGAGCGCCATCTGGGCGTTCCCGGTCAGTGTGTAGTGTTTGCATACTTCCGAAGTTCAAGTCTGGCAATGGCGCGGTTATGCACCTCGTCCGGACCGTCGGCCAGCCGCAGCGTGCGAATGCCGGCATAATCCTTCGCCAGCCCTGCATCGTCGGACACGCCGCCGCCGCCATAGGCCTGGATCGCCTCGTCGATGATCTTCAGCGCCATGTTCGGCGCCGCAACCTTGATCATGGCGATCTCGAGCTGAGCGGTCTTGTTGCCGACCTTGTCCATCATGTCGGCGGCCTTGAGGCACAAGAGGCGCGTCATCTCGATATTGGTGCGGGCCTCGCCGATGCGCTGCTCCCACACCGAGTGCTCGATGATCTTCTTGCCGAAGGCGGTGCGCGACATCAGCCGCTTCACCATCTTCTCCAGCGCCTCCTCGGCCTTGCCGATGGTGCGCATGCAGTGATGGATACGGCCGGGGCCGAGGCGGCCCTGCGCGATCTCGAAGCCGCGGCCTTCGCCGAGCAAGAGGTTCGACGCCGGCACGCGCACGTTTTCGAGCAGCACCTGGGCGTGGCCGTGCGGCGCGTCGTCGAAGCCGAACACCGGCAGCATCTTCTCGACCTTGATGCCGGGGGTGTCGAGCGGCACCAGGATCTGCGACTGCTGCTGATGCCGGGCCGCCGAAGGATCGGTCTTGCCCATCAGGATCGCGATCTTGCAGCGGGGATCGCCGACGCCCGACGACCACCATTTGCGGCCGTTGATCACATAGTGATCGCCGTCGCGCTCGATGCGGGTCTCGATGTTGGTGGCATCGGACGAAGCCACCGCGGGCTCCGTCATCAGGAAGGCGGAGCGGATCTCGCCGTCGAGCAGCGGCCGCAGCCACTGCCGCTTCTGCTCCTTGGTGCCATAGCGGAACAGCACTTCCATGTTGCCGGTATCGGGCGCCGAGCAGTTGAAGACTTCGGACGCCCAGGTGATGTGGCCCATCTCCTCGGAGAGCAGCGCGTATTCGAGATTGGTCAATCCCGCGCCGTGAAATTCGTCGTCATCATGCGAGGACGGCGGCAGGAACATGTTCCAGAGACCCTCGGCCTTGGCCTTCTTCTTCAGCTCCTCGAGGATTGGGATCACCTTCCAGCGCGGCCCCTCCTCGTCCTGCTTCCTGTAGATCGGCACCGCCGGGCGAACATGCGTGGTCATGAACGACTGCACGCGGTTCAGCCATTCCCTCTGCTTGTCCGACATCGTGAAATCCATGGGACGCTCCTCGTTTCCTAGACTTTGGGCCGCACTGTCTTCCCGCCGCCCGCGCGCCGCAAGGCCCGACCGCGGACGACAACGACTGTGGTGTGCCAGAACGCCATCGCGCATATCAGCGGATTGACATTTTCCAGCCTTCAAACGATAGTTTCATACAAATGTTTGAAATGCAACTCCCTCGACGGGGGTGATCCAAATGGCCAGCGACCAGACCCGTACCGCCATCCTCGCCGCCGCCGAGCGGCTCTATGCCGACCGCGGCTTCGGCGACGTCACGCTGCGCGACATTGTCGCGGAGGCGAACGTCAACCTCGCCGCGGTGAACTATCACTTCGGCTCTAAGGATGAATTGATCGCGGAACTGTTCGTCACCCGCAGCATCCAGCTCAACCGCGAACGGCTCAGGCTGTTGCAGGCTGCCGAGGAAGCAGGCGATGGGCGCGCCTCAATCGACGCGATACTGCGCGCCCTCGTCGGCCCGACCTTGCGCGGCTGTCTGGGCCCGGAGAACCAGCGCTCGACCGCGGCACGTTTCATGATACGGGTCTCGATCGAGTCAGTGCCGCCGATCCGCCGCATCCGAAACCGCGAGATCGATCATTTGCGCAAATTCATCACGGCGATGCGCCGCTCGCTCCCGGGACACAGCGATGTCGAACTCTATTGGGGCCTGCACTTCGCGCTCGCCATGGCGCAGCAAACCGTGCGCGACAGCGAGCGGCTGACGAAGCTGTCGGAAGGCAAATGCGACGTCGACGACGTCGAAGGGATCATCGAGCGCGTGGTATCGGTCGCAGCGATGGCGCTGACGACGGGTGATGCCGCGAGCAAGACGCCGGCGCGCATGCTCGCACGCGACGCGCGTTAAAGCGGAATGGGATCAGGTCGAACTGGCGCCTCACCTCTCCCCAGCGGGGAGAGGTCGAATTGCGCAGCAATTCGGGTGAGGGGATCTCGCTCTATCGAGGGACCGTAACCCCTCACCCGGCGCTGCGCGCCGACCTCTCCCTATGGGAGAGGTGAAGAACGGCGGCCCACGCCGATTCAAACAAGAGCCATCATGCTCTTGCTGCCGTTCGCTAATTCAACACAGAGGCAGTCTCAGACGCGATCGGACCCGTGCCACTGGCCTGGGCCATGCCGTACGCTGCAAACGCAACCGCGGCGTTGGCCTGGATCATCACCAGATCCGGTTTCTTGTTGCCCATGAACGTGATCCGGAAATGGTAGAACGGAATCTGCTGCGCTCCGACCGTTTGATAGGCCAGCACGGCCTGAACGTCGGCGACGTTATTCCCTGCGTAGTTGGCCGCCAAAATCGAAAACCGGCAGGTGCCGTCGGGATTGTTGGTGGGACAAGTATAGTGCCAGTTATAAACCGCAGATCCTGGCGGAAAGGATTGCGCAATGGCTGGACTTGCAAGAAGCGCCGCAAGTAAAGGTAAAGCGGAGCGAGCGAGCTGCATCGGTCATTCTCCCCTCACAATTACAGATACAAAGGCGGCTTATTAGATACCCTTCGACGAAATCTGTCTTTCAATTTCGCGGCACAATATGACGTTTGCCCAGGCCAGCAACGGGCGCGCACCGCTCCCAGCGGTCGTAGCCCGGGTGGAGCGAAGCGCAACCCGGGGAAAGCCTGCGCGATGCCCGACAGATCCCAGATTGCGCTTCGCTCCAGCCGGGCTACGCTCTGCCGTAACGCCTAAACGATCCCCTTCGCCTTCAAGCCCTCGATCTTGGCTTCGTCATAGCCGAGCTTGCCCGACAGCACTTCCTTGGTGTTCGCGCCGAGCAGCGGCGGTGCGCGGTAGTCCTTGATCGGCGTGCCTGAGAACGTCAGCGCGTTGCGGATCAGCGACAGCGAATGCTCGAAGGGGTGGTCAACCTTGACCTCCATGCCGCGCGAGCGGACATGCTCGTCGGCAAACATCTGCGCGAAATCGTTGACGGGGCCGGACGGCACGCCGGCCTTCTCCAGCTCTTCCAACCAGTAGGCGACCGGCTTCTTGAGGAACAGGCCGGCGAAGATCGCCATGATCTCCTTGCCGTGCGCGACGCGGTTGTTGTTCTTGATAAAGCGCGGGTCCTTGGCGAGCTCGGGCTCGCCGAGCACGGCGCAGGTGCGCTCGAATTGCGCGTCGTTGCCGACCACCAGCATCAGTTCACCGTCGGTGCAACGGAACACGCCGGCCGGCATGCCGCCATTGCCCCAGGTGCCGCGGCGCGGCGGCGTCTTGCCGTTGACGAGATAGATCTGCGCGTAGTGCGAGAGCGAGGCGATCACGGTGTCGAACAGGCAGACGTCGACATGCTGCCCCTCCCCGCCCCTGGCATCACGATGGTAGAGCGCGGACAGGATTCCGATCGAAGTGTTCATGCCGGTCATGTAGTCGACGATGGAGGGGCCGACTTTCATGGGGCCGGCGCCGGGCTCGCCATCCATATGGCCGGTGACGCTCATCAGCCCGCCCATCGCCTGAAAGATCGCGTCATAGCCGGCGCGCGGCGCATAGGGGCCGGTCTGGCCGAAGCCGGTCACCGAGCAATAGATGATGCGCGGGTTGATCTTCTTGATCGATTCGTAATCGAGCCCGTAGCGCTTGAGATCGCCGACCTTGTAGTTCTCCATCATCACGTCGACGCCTTTGGCGAGCTCACGGATGATCTCCTGCCCTTCCGGTTTGGCGATATTGACCGTGACCGATTTCTTGTTGCGGTTGGCGCAGAGATAGAACGAGTTGTTGTTGTTCTCCTTGCCATCGGGGTCCTCCAGATAAGGCGGACCGAAGGCGCGCGCGTCGTCGCCGGTGCCGGGACGCTCGATCTTGATCACCTCGGCGCCGAGATCGCCCAGCATCTGCGCCGACAAGGGACCCGCGAGCACACGCGTCAGGTCGAGAATCTTGATGCCCGAGAGTGGCAGAGCCGACATGAAAACTTCCTCCGCAGAAACTTATGCTCTTGTGGCGCGGGAACGTAAGGTCCGGCCGCGCTGTCGAACAGCGGATACACTATTTTCCAACGGCGAGTACTGCGCTCTCGGCATGAAGCTATCCGCCTATCTTCAGGCGACCAGCGCGATCCGCGTCTCGTGATAAATTTTTCGTGTATTTTCAATAGCTTGAAAGCAGAGGACGCGTGCGGCGGGATCGGCTGACACAGGGCCGGGAGGCCGGTGCAGGCCTTGACGTGCGAGCAGGGTCGCGGCGGACGTGGCACGGTCTCGCCGCGGGTTTGACTATTCCGGCTGCAGATTGGCGGCCGCAACCACGCGACCCCATTTCGTGATTTCGGCATCAACGAATTTTGCGAATTCGCTGCCGAACAGTTTGCCCGGCTCGACGCCCTGGCTTGCGAACTTCTCCTTGATGGCGGGATCGGCAAGCACATCCCGGATCACGGTCACCAGCCTGCTGTAGACGGCGGATTCGCCCGCTTGCGGCATGTAGAGGCCGAACCAGGCCGTGGCCTCGAAACCCTTCAGGCCTGCTTCATCGAGCGTCGGCACGTCCGGCAGCGTCGCCGCGCGCTCCCTGCCCGTCACCGCGAGCACGCGCAGCGTTCCGGCCGCAGCTCCAGGGATCACCGTCGGCAACGTGTCGAACATGATCGGCACATGGCCGCCGATCAGATCGTTCATCGCGGGGGCCGCTCCTTTGTAGGGAACGTGCACGATATCGACGCCCGCCATCTGCTTGAACAATTCGCCCGAGAGGTGGTTGGCGCCGCCTACGCCGGAGGAAGCAAATGACAGCTTGCCCGGCTGCGCCTTCGCCATCGCGATCAATTCGCCGACGTTTTTGGCCGCGAAATCCCGACCGACCACCAATGCATTTGGCGCGGTCGCGATGACGGCGACGGCCGAGAATGCGGTGCGGGTATCGTAAGGCAAACTCTTCCGCAGGCTCGGGTTGATGACGTGATGTGTCGCGGTGAGCAAAAGCACGCTGCCGTCGGGCGGCGCCGCCGCGACCGACTGCGAGCCGATCACGCCTGATGCCCCGGCGCGGTTATCGACGACCACGGTGATGCCGTGCCTGATCTCGAGCGATTGCGCCACATAGCGCGCGAGAATGTCGGTCGTCCCTCCCGCCGGGAACGGCACGACGATCTTGATCGACCTTGGCAGATCCTGCGCCGATGCCATCGGCGCAGGGCCAAGGAAAAGCAGTGAGCAAGCGATCGCGACCAGCCTTCTCATCGTCCTATCCTCGCGCGCATTCGCGCAAGCCGCCGGCATCAGGCTGCCGCGGTTGCGACCGGAAACTCCACCATGGCTTCGCCGATGGCGACCTGCTCGCCATTCTGGTTCTTCACCATGACATCGATGAGTACCCAGCGGGATTTGGTCGTGACCTGTTTGGATTTGATGACGCCGGTGGGCTGGATCGTATCGCCGGGCCGCACCGGCTTGAGCCAGCGGGTCTCGAGGCGACGATGAATAGCGCTCGGCGGCGTTGCCCAATCGGTCAGCATGCGCGTGAGCAGGCCGAAATTGTTCATGCCGTGCATGATGATGCCGCCGAAATTGGTCTTGCCGAAATTGCCCTTCATATATTCGTCGTCGAGGTGCAGCGGATTGTAATCGAGCGAGCCGTCGCAGAATAACCGGATCGACTCCCGCGACACCGCGAACCTCGGACCCTCGATGCCGTCGCCGGCCTTGAGCTGATCGAAACTGACTGTCATCGCTTGCCGCTCCTCACATCGGACGAATGGTCTGGCCGCGACCCGAACAGATCACGTCGCCATGCTGATTGAAGAAGACGTTGTCGTGCACGACGAACAGCCGCTCGCGCCGGATGAACTTGTCGAGCGCGCGCGCCTGCAACGTGATGGTGTCACCCGGCCGTGCCGGAATGTTGTAGCTCCATGACTGCCCGGCATTCACGGTGCCCGGGCTTCGCATCCAGTCATCGGTGGGCGTGCAGGCGAACATCAAGAGGATGTGGATCGAAGGCGGTGCGACCAGGCCGCCATAAGGGCCGGCCTTCGCCGCGGCCTCGTCGAGATAGAGCGGATTGGTCTCGCCGACGGCCTTGCAGAACAGAGCGATCGCCTCCTGCGTCAGCTTGTACGGCAAGGTCTTGCGCGGCTCGCCGGGCACGATCTCGTCCCAGACCTTGCGCGATGTCGCGTCCTTCCAGAAATCGGTCTCGAAGTCTCCGCTTCGTGCGCCTGAGGCTTGCGCCATCCGCTCCACTCCCCTATTGTTCGCCTGGCGAACTGTTCGTTCGTTATACGAACCATCCCTAAACCACCCGGCCGAACCTGGCAAGGGCCAACCACGCATGCGCCATGGGCAAGGACAGTGATGAATTCGTGCGCTCGATCGCGCGCGGCTTTTCGATCGTCGAAGCGCTCGGAAAACCTCCGGGCCGCCACACGCTCGCCGAAGCCGCGCAGATCGCCGACCTCAGCCGTGCGACCGCGCGGCGGATCCTGGCGACGCTCGTCACGTTGAACTACTGCGCCTCCGACGGCCGCTATTTCTCGCTCAAGCCGCGGGCATTGGGATTAGGCCTGTCGTATCTCAACGCGCTGCCCTATTGGGGCTACGCCCAGCGCGCGCTGGAGGATCTGCGCAACGAGATCGGCGAATCCTGCGCGCTGGCCGTGCTCGACGAACGCGAGATCGTCTATGCGCTGCGGCTGCCTGCGCGGCGGATTCTGTCCACCAATCTCGGCATCGGCAGTCGCCTGCCCGCGCATCTCGTCTCGCTCGGCCGAGTGCTGCTCGCAGCGCTTCCACCGGAGAAACGCGCCGCCTATCTTGCGAGCGGCGACTTCAAGCCGGTGACACCGCGCACGGAGACCGATCCGCAGCGGATCGGCGCAATCCTCGGCCGCGTCGAGAAAGAAGGCTACGCCTGGGTCGATGGCGAACTTGACCCGGCCATCTGCGGCATCGCGGTGCCGCTCCGCGACCAGATCGGCGCAGTCGTCGCCGCCATCAGTATCAACATGATCTCGGGCACGATGAGCGAGGCCGCCGCCAAGAAGAAATACCTGATCCCGCTGAAGAAGACCGCGCAGGACATTCGCAGCCAGATGGTTTCCGCGCGATAGCGAGGGATCAACGATTGGCGTTGATCCCTCGCGGCGATATCCACGGATGCGAAGTTAGGCCGCTGCGGCGTTGCGGCGCGCGGGCGCTTTTTTCCCCGTCGCCGCTTCGTTGATGATGCGAACGATCAGCGATCGCGTATCCCGCTTGGCGAACTCATCGGCCAACGAGGCGGCCCGCATGCGGTAGCCCGGCTTTTCGAGCACCGTCCGAACCGCCTCGCGCAGGACCTTCGGATCCGGCTGATTGGTCGCCAGGTTGATGCCGACGCCGGACCACGCGACGCGCGCGTTCACATCGGCCTTGTCTTCGGTCAGCCCGGCGCTGACGATCGGAATTCCATAGCTCATGGCCTGATTGACGCTGCCGTAGCCGCCATTGGTGACGAACACATCCGCCTTGCGCAGGATCCACTCGAACGGCAGGTAGCTGGCGACGCGGGCATTGGACGGAATCGGGCCGGGAATCGTATCGACGGGGCGACCGCCGGTGGTCGCCACCACCAGCAGATCCGGCTCGTCTGCAAGGGCTTTGAGCGTCGGCGCCACGAGAAGACCGAAATTGTGATTGGCGACCGTCCCCTGCGTGACCAGCACCACCTTGCGCGAGCCATCGAGGTCGGCGGCCCACGGCGGCACCGGCGCCTGGTTCGGGATGATCGGAGGCGTACCCACGAAATGAACCGTGGGCGGGAGCTTGCGCGGGAACTCGAAGCTCGGCACCGACAATTGCAGATAGGCATCGGCGAGCGCGACAACGGATTCGAACATCGGCATGGACAGCGGCCCCACGCCAAACTTCGCCAATACACCGTTCAGGCGCTCCGCCACGGGCTCGTTGACGATCCCGTCGAATTCCTGCGCGATGACCGCATACTTGTCGCGGTCAGCCTGGGTGGCAGCGGGCGGCAGCCCAAGAAAAAGTGGCGCGCCATCATCGCGGGTCCAGTGCAGGATCGAAGTCCCGCAGAGAACGACGGGAGGCCGGTTTGCCCGCTGACCGAGCAGCATCGGAAGCACGCCGAAGATCATGTCATCGCCCACGACGACGTCGGGCCGGACGTCGCGCAACGCGAGCTGCAATCCGGCATGTTGCGCCGGTATGGCGTCCACGAACAGCCGTTCCATGGCGATGCGAAGCCATTGCGGTCCCGGCGCGATAGTCTTGAGCTCGGGAACGACCTCATCCATCACGCGCAGATCGAAGTCGGCACCGGCGGGAAGCGCCCGGAAGCCGGCACCGATGGCCTCTACCCGCGGCCGCAGCACGCTGCCGGTCAGGAATGTAACCTCGTGTTGCTCGTCGATGAGGCCGCGGGCGACTGCAAGCAGCGGATTGAGATGGCCGGTTGCAGGCGTCGAAGCGATGAGAACTTTCATTGTGATCCTCCAGCATGAACATCGGCGCGGAAGACCATCTCGCCTTGAGAAGGCCCGGCCGGCTCAAGGAGGACTCTGGCGAAGCATCGCTACGCTTCGACTTCGAACGGCGAGAGAATGGTTACGGCTGAAATAGGATTGAGTCAGCGGAGGGCAACTCACGTCGCATTCGCGAGCACCCCCCGAGCGATATCGAACGGATGCGGCGCGAAGTTACGCAGCCGCGGCCTTGCGACGCGCGGGCGCTTTCCTTCCGGTCGCCGCTTCGTTGATGATGCGGACGATCAGCGATCGCGTATCGCGCTTGTCGAACTCAGCGGCCATCGACGCGGCCCGCGTGCGGTAGCCCGGCTGTTCGAGCACGGCCCGGACCGCCTCGCGCAGGGCCTTCGGATCCGGCTGATTGGTCGCCAGATTGATACCGACGCCGGACCACGCGATGCGTGCGTTCACATCGGCCTTGTCCTCGGTCAGCCCGGCGCCCACGATCGGGATTCCATAGCTCATGGCCTGATTGACGCTGCCATAGCCGCCATTGGTGACGAGTACATCCGCCTTGCGCAGGATCCACTCGAACGGCAGGTAGCTGGCCACGCGGGCGTTGGAGGGAATCGCACCGGGGATCGTGTCGACGGGACGACCGCCGGTGGTCACCACCACCAGCAGATCCGGCTCGTCCGCAAGGGCTTTGAGCGTCGGTGCGACGAGAAGCCCGAAATCGAAATTGGCGAACGTTCCCTGCGTGACCAGCACCACCTTGCGCGAGCGGTCGAGTTCACCGGCCCATGACGGCACCGGCGCCTGGTTCGGAATGATCGGGGGCGTACCGACGAAATGGACCGTGGGCGGCAGCTTGCGCGGAAACTCGAAGCTCGGCACCGATAGTTGCAGATAGGCATCGGCCAGCACGACGACGGA
Source organism: Bradyrhizobium sp. Leo78 (assembly GCF_059512425.1). Lineage (NCBI taxonomy): Bacteria > Pseudomonadati > Pseudomonadota > Alphaproteobacteria > Hyphomicrobiales > Nitrobacteraceae > Bradyrhizobium > Bradyrhizobium sp. Leo78. The sequence goes on along the minus strand of NZ_JCAMOT010000035.1, from coordinate 12,524 downwards.
CTCGAAGAGAGGCATCGACAACAGCCCAGCGCCCAGTCCGGCCAAGAGCTCATTTATGCGGCGCGTCGCGGGCTCGTTGACCACGCTGTCATACTCCTTGGCGATGACGGCATAGCTGTCACGATCGGCCTGTGTGGCTGCAGGTGGCAGTCCAAGGAAGAGAGGCGCACCGTCCTCACGAGTCGCGTGCAGGATCGAGGTTCCGCATAGCACCACGGGAGGACGGTTTGCGCGCGGACCGAGCAGCATCGGAAGAACGCCAAAGAACATGTCGTCGGCCACGACGACATCGGGCTGGATTTCGCGCACGAGCTGCTGCAATCCGGCGAGTTGCGCCGGCATGGTATCGACAAAGAAGCGCTGAAGGGCGATGCTCAGCCATTGCAGCCCCGGCTCGACATTCTTGAGCTCCGGCACGGCCGCATCCATGTCCCGAAGATCGAGGTCGGCGTCGGCGGGAAGCGCCCGGAATCTTGCACCGATGGCCTCCACTCGCGGCCGCAGCATGCTGCCGGTCAGGAATGTAACATCGTGTCGTTCGTCGATGAGGCCGTGGGCCACCGCCAGCAGCGGATTGAGATGGCCGGTTGCGGGCGTGCAGGCGATGAGAACTTTCATGTGATCCTCCAGCGTGAACGATCGGCGCGGTGGGACCTTCTCGCCTCGAGAAGGCCCGGCCGACTCACGGAGGACTTTGGCGAAGCGTCGCTACGCTTCGGCTTCGAACGGCGACCGAATGGTTACGGCTGAAATGAAGTTGCACCGCACTGACCGCTACGCTTCGGAAGGCTTCGCAAGCGGAGCTTCGGCTACCGCGTCGTCGTTCGCGGCCGGCCTTCTGGTCCGCAGCAGCCGCAGAACGAACACGAAGAAGGCCGGGACGAAGAAGATCGCGAGAACCGTCGCGGAGATCATGCCGCCGAGAACGCCGGTGCCGATGGCGTTCTGGCTGGCCGCGCTGGCGCCTGATGCGATGGCGAGCGGCACGACGCCGAGCGTGAAGGCGAGCGACGTCATGATGATCGGTCGGAAGCGGACGCGAGCGGCGTCGACCGCGGCATCAGCCAGCGATCTGCCTTCCGCGTAGTAGTCCTTGGCGAACTCCACAATCAGGATGGCGTTCTTCGCCGACAGGCCGATGATCGCGATCAGTCCGACCTTGAAGTAGAGGTCGTTCGGCATTCCCCGGAGCATCACGGCCAGGACGCAGCCGATCACGCCGAGCGGCACGACGAGCATGACCGAGAGCGGGATCGACCAACTTTCATAGAGGCCGGCGAGCAGCAGGAAGACGAAGAGGATGCTGAGGCCGAACAGGATCGGCGCCTGCGATCCCGATTTGATCTCTTCCAGCGACTGACCGGTCCATTCGGAGCCGATGCCGTTCGGCAGCTCCGAAGCGAGGCGCTCCATCTCGGCGATCGCCGCGCCCGACGAATTGCCTGGAGCCGGCTCGCCCGCGATGCGCACCGTGGGGTAGCCGTTGTAGCCAACGATCTGCGGAGATCCCTTCTGCCACTGGGCCATGGCAAACGAGGACAAAGGCACCATGCCGCCGCCCGCATTGCGGACGTTGAGCTTCAAGAGATCCTCCACCCGCAGGCGGCCGTGATCCCGCGCCTGGATGATGACCCGCTGCATACGGCCGGCGTTCGGAAAGTCGTTGATGTAGGACGATCCGAGGTTGGCCGTGATCGTGTTGTTGATGTCGGCGAAGGTCACGCCGAAGGTGTTGGCCTTCTCGCGATCAATAACAAGAAGAACCTGCGCCGCGTCCGACAACCCCTCGATGCGAAGGCCTGCGAGCACCGGGCTCTTGCCGGCCTTCTCCATCAGCTCGGCCGCCGCGTCCGTGAGCGCCGCCTGACCGAGGCCATTGCGATCCTGAAGGCGGAAGGCGAAGCCGCCTGTCGTGCCGAAGCCGTCGATCGGCGGCGGCGAAAGCGCGAAGCTGGTGGCGTCCTTCAGCGCAAACAATTGCCCGTTGGCGCGATCGGCGATCGCCTGGGCGGATTGGCCCGCGCCGCGCTCGCTCCAGTCCTTGAGGGTGACGAACATCAAGGCGGCGTTGGCGCCGTTGCCCGAGAAGCTGAAGCCCTGAATGGCCACGATATCGCGCACGGCAGGCTCCGTCTTGAAAATCTCCTCGATCTGCTTGATCGACGCCAGTGTCCGGTTGGCGCTGGCTTCGGGCGGGCCCTGGATATCAACGACCAGAAAGCCCTGATCCTCGTTCGGGAGGAAGGCGGTGGGGAGGCTGACGAAGAAGTAACCGAGGCCAATGACCAAAGCGAGATAGATCACCATCATGCGCCCGGCCCGCCGCACGATGCCGCCGGCAGCGTCGGTGTAGCGATCGGTCAAGGCTTCGAATTTGCGATTGAACCAGCCACCAATCCCCTTCTTCTCATGATGACCAGGCTTGATCGGTTTGAGGAAGGTCGCGCAAAGCGCCGGGGTCAGCGACAGCGCCAGAAATGCCGAGAACAGGATCGAAACCACCATGGTCAGGCTGAACTGGCGATAGATGATGCCTGTCGAACCAGGGAAGAACGCCATCGGGATGAAGACGGAAGACAGAACGAGCGTGATCCCGAGGATGGCGCCCGTGATCTGTTTCATGGCCTTCGTGGTGGCGTCCTTCGGTGAAAGCCCCTCCTCCGCCATGATGCGCTCGACGTTCTCGACGACGACGATGGCGTCATCGACGAGGATGCCGATCGCCAGCACCATCGCGAACATGGTCAGGACGTTGATCGAAAAGCCCGCCGCCAGCATGACCGCGCCGGTGCCGAGCAATGCGATCGGCACCACCAGCGTCGGGATCAGCGTGTAGCGGAAGTTCTGCAGGAAGACGAACATCACCACGAAGACGAGCACGACCGCTTCGAGCAGCGTCTCCAGGACCTTCTTGATCGAGGCAGACACGAAGGGACTGGTGTCGTACGGCACCGAATATTTCACGCCCTGCGGGAAGAACCGCGACAATTCCTCCATCTTCGCCTGGACCGCACGCGACGTCGCGACTGCGTTGCCGGTTGCGGAAAGCTGGATGCCCACAGCGGCGCTCGGCTGACCGTTCAGGCGGCTGGAGAAGTTGTAGTTCTCCGCGCCGAGCTCGAGGCGGGCAACATCCTTGAGCCGAACCGTGCTGCCATCAGGGTTTGCCCGCAGCACGATGTTGCCGAATTCTTTGGTATTGGCGAGCTGTCCCTTGACGAGAACGGTCGCCGTCAGGTCGGTGGTGACCGGATTGGGCGATGCGCCGATCTGCCCGGCCGCGACCTGCGCGTTCTGCGCCATGATTGCGCCGTTGATGTCGGCGGCGGTCAGCCCGAGGCCGACCATCTTGTCCGGATCGATCCAGACGCGCATCGCGCGCTGAGCGGCAAACAACTGCGCGCGCCCTACTCCGCCAAGGCGGCGCAGTTCGCCAAGCACGTTGCGACTGAAGTAGTCGCCGAGCGCGACTTCATCGAGCTTGCCATCGGTGGACGTGAGCGACACGATCATGAGGAAGCCGGCCGAAGCCTCTTCCACGGTCACGCCCTGCGCGGCCACCGCCGCCGGCAGTCGCGATTGAATTCGCCGCAGCCTGTTCTGCACGTCGACCGACGCCTGCTCGATGCTGGTGCCGGCTTCGAAAGATACGTTGATGCTGATCGAGCCAGACGTGTCCGACGTCGATTCGAAATACATCAATCTGGCGGCGCCATTCAGTTCCTCCTCGATCAGGCGCGTGACGCCCTGATAGATTTCCTGCGGCGAGGCCCCTGGATACGAGGTCGAAATCGTCAGTTGCGGCGGCGCGACCTTGGGGTACTGCGCGACCGGCAGCAGCGGAATCGCGATGACACCGGCAATGCAGATGAACAGGGCGAAGACCCAGGCAAGGACCGGCCGCCTGATGAAAAACTGAGCCATCGGATCACCTCGCCCGGCTGGTCGGCTGGTCGGCGGAGATTTCTGCTTCCCGATCGGCAGGCTTCCATGGCTCCGGGACAACCTTGCCGCCCACCCGCACCTTCTGCACGCCATCGACGACAACGCGCTCGCCTTCCTTCAGGCCGGACTCGACGATCCATTCCGAACCGAGTGCCTGTCCAAGTTCGACGTCACGCGTCTCCGCAATCCCGCCTTCCGATACGAGGTAGACCTGCGCCTTGCCGTCGCGCGCCCGGGTCACGGCACGCTGAGGTATGGTGATGGCGCCCTCGCGAACCGCCTGCGCAATGCGCACGCGAACATACATGCCCGGTAACAGGTCGTGTTTCGGGTTCGGGAATTCGGCGCGCAGAGTGACCTGCCCGGTGGTGGAATCGACGCTGGCGCTGGCGAACAGCAATCGCCCTGCTTCCGAATAGAGGCCGCCGTCGTCGAAAACGAGTTCGACCCGAGCCTCTCCCGGCGCCGGGCTCGCGAGCTTGCCTTCCTCAACGGCGCGCTTGAGCGTGAGCAGGTCCTGCGCCGACTGCGTGAAGTCGACATAGACGGAATCCACCTGCTGGATCAGTGCCAGATTCTGCGTTCCATCGGCGGTGACGAGCGCGCCCTCGGTGACCAGGGCGCCGCCGATGATGCCGCTGATCGGCGCGCGAACCTCGGTGTAATCGAGATTGATCTTCGCCTCGGCGAGCGCGGCTTCGGCCAATGCGACGTCGGCATCGGCCTGGGCAAGGGTCGCAGTTGCCGTATCCAGATTCACGCCGCTGGTGGCGTCGCGCTCGTGAAGGATCTTCTGGCGCTCGAACTGCTGTCTCGCATTTTGCTGAACGGCCTTGGCACGCCGCAGCGAGGCTTCGGCGCTCGCCACGCGCACCTGGAACAGCTTCGGATCGATGCGGTACAGGACGTCGCCTTCCTTGACCGGAGTGCCCTGCGTGAACACGCGCGCCTGAAGGATTCCGGAGACACGCGCGCGAACCTCGGAGATGCGCGTCGCAGCGATGCGGCCCGGAAGCTCGTTCACGACCGGAACGGGATGCGCCTTGAGTTCGATCACGCTGACCGCAGGCGACGGCAGTTCCGCGCCTTGCTGCGCGGCAACCCCACCGATCGTTAGCGCAAGGAACGCCGCCGCTGCCAGATAAGTCCTCACGCGCGGCAGAGGTCTGCTGCTGTACATGTCTTGATTTCCTTGAGTGTCAGCCAGTTGTCGGCGGCATCAGCTTTCGTCGGGATAGGACGTGTAAATCGTCCTGATGCCCGCCAGGATTTCGGATCGCTCGGCTGCGTCCCACTGGTGGAAGCCGAAGAGTTCGGTGCAGTAAAAGCCGGTCAGCGCCAGGTAGGCCATCAGCGCCGCTTTCGGCCGCAGGCCCGCGGCCATCGCGCGCAGGTCGGCCAGGGTCCAGTCGCGCATCTGCTGCTGGATATTCTCCTCGCTCGACATCGAGGCGCTGATCGCGAGCGCGACCGCCTTGTCCCGATCGTCGGGAATCCGCTCGGCGACCGCGATCCGGCCGAACAGTTCGGGATGCGGCGCGCCGGCGTTCTCCGCCACGCTCGCTTCGATGCGCTCAAGCTCTACCTTGACGCGGCGGTCGATCAACGCCTCCAGCAGCGCGCTCTTGGACCTATGGTCGTAGACGACCCGCGACTTGCTGACGCCAGCTTCCTGGGCCACCGCATCGATCGAGAGCCCCGCGGCCCCGAGACGGATAACCACCCGCTCCGCGGCATCGAGGATATCGTCGGTCGTGATTTTGCGTGTCCTGGACAATCTGCGCTCCGTAACCGTTCGAGTACGAACGTTCGTGTTTTAATTCAAGTAAAGATTTGCTGATATCAGACGATATTGGTAGGTACCGGTTGTCGTGCCGGCCTCAAAGACGGCCAACTCGCGCACAACCGATTGAAATATTTAAGTATTCTGTGTTCGCCGGGTATTCCTTGGCGCCATCCGTCGATCGGACGCCGCCCCGGGCTCGCCGGACCGGCGCGAGTTCGCGACGTCCGCGATGGGTCCGAAGTCAGCCCTTTTTCTTTTTGGCCGGCTTAGCCGCCTTGACCGGCCTTGCCGCCGGCGGCTTTTCTTCGGCGGCCTTCTTCATCGATCGCGCATAGCTGTCGGCCACATTCTCCGCCGTGATTTGCAGCCTTCTCGCCGCCGCCGCTGCCGACGCGAGCGTGTTCTTGGCGAGGTGTTTATGGCGTTCCTTGGTTTCTTTGTCCTTGGCCTTGACGGCCATTCCCATCAGACGGCCATGGTGCTTCCTGGCGGCATCAGTGATCGCCTTGGCCTGCTTCTTTGCCATCGACCGAATCAGAACGTCCAAATCCCCTGCCGCCATTTCTCTTCCCTGCGCTCAGATCTCGCGCAGCGTGATACACTGGCCTTCCTTTCCGATCAATTTACGGAGCGCACCTGGCGCACATGGATTGCCGAGCGGCCGGACTCCGAGGAAGGACAGCAGTTCAAGTGCAACCGACGACGCGCCAGGCGAAGTTGCGAAGCGGCGTCGATCGCCATGAAAACCCCCGATGCCTGCCGCAAGCGTAGACTTTAAAAATATTTTGGTGATGAAAACCCTGATGGTCAGCAAGCGAAAAGAGCTCCCTGAACGGCCCGGCCATTCCTCTTTCGGGAATGATCCGAAAATCCAAATGCCTGCCCGCGTTTACAGAAGCGGTAACAGGCTGTCTTCTCAATGCGCGCACGCCCTCGATTTTGACCGGCAAGCGTCCCCATGACTCTGCGCGGCTGCAGCCAAGCGGCCACAGCCCCTCACTCGCAATTCGCGTGAATGCGCATGTCGCGCGGCGTCATGCCGTAGTAGTTTCGGAAGGCGCGATAAAATGTTGCAAGGCTATCGAAACCACAGGCATAGGCGACATCCGCGACGGGCCGTGACGGCGCCATTGCCAGCAGTTCGCCCGCTTTGCGCACCCGCAGGGCCGTCAGCGTGCGCGAAAATGAGAGCCCCGTCGGCTCGAACAACACATGAACCTGCCGCAGCGATATTCCGAGCTCTTGCGCGACGGCCGCGGGCGACAAGCCCGGCTGGTGGAGATTGCGGACGAGAATGTCGCGCGCGGCATAGTAGAAGCCCGAACGCAGCGCCGCGCGACACTCGGGCATTCCAGGCAAAAGACGGCCCCGCGCCAGCATGGCCAATCTTGCGACATGCGTGATCTCTGCCGACGGATCGACGACATCGCGCGGCTCCTGCGTCAACGCATGAAACAGCGCGGAGAGTGCCCTGAAGAAAGGACTCTTCTGCAACAGCGTCGCCGCGAAAAGATCATGAGCCGGCGCGCCCAGCAGAAGATCGCCACTTAAGGGGATCTTCAGCATCAGAAAATCGAATCCGTCGGAGCGCTCCGGCGTCCCCTCGAAGGGAGTGTCGGAATGGTTGATGACGATGTCGCCGTCGGCCACACGATGCCCCCGCCCCCGGCCGACATCCATCCAGCCGGCCCCGCGCGTCTGCCACGCAATGCACAGGCTGTCGGCCGGCGTGCGCGCGATATCGCCGCTGGTCCGGCTGACCCAATAGGACGAGGCATGCATCCGCGAAACGATCGCGCCTCCGATATCATCAGCGGAAAATCGCCCCTGAAAGTCGGCGCGGCGCTCGGCCGGCAGCTCGATCGTGACACCGAACAGGCCCTTTCCGCGCACCTCGCGCCAGTGATCGAAGCGATGCTCGGGATCGATGTCGTCGGTCGTAAAGCTGAGCACAGGGGTCTCGTCGTCCAAAAGGAATGAAAAACGTCGTTGTCTCAAAACGGGGCGAGATCGGTGTGCCGGTACCCGGGGGGCCCCGAACCGATCCCATACTTTTCCGGAACACCGTCTCGCCCCGCCCGCCCGCCGGCGCGCAGCCCCACGGCAACCGAAAAGGCGGGGCGCATTGGTCCCATGATGGCGGCCAGGCGTCCTGATGCGGCGCCCGTGGCATTCTGAAGTTTTTCTGATATTTTCTGAATGAGCCGCCAAAGGAGCCGATTTTCCGACATTTCTGGCGGCTTGGGGCATTTTTGAGGGCTGGGTGTTTCGTTTTGCCGGATTTGAGCTCGATCGGGAGCGCGCCGAACTGCGCGGTCCGGATGGCGAGGTGGTCAAGCTCAGGCCGAAACCGCTTGAGATGCTGCACCTGTTCGCCGCCAATCCGGGCCGGGTCCTCAGCAAGGAAGAGCTGATGGAGGCGGTCTGGCCGAACGTCCATGTCGGCGAAGACAGCCTGTTCCAATGCATCCGCGAGATTCGCACCGCGCTGGGCGATGACCGGCGCCAGACGATCAAGCTCGTGTCCGGCCGCGGCTACCTGTTCGCCGCCGAGGTGTCGATTGAGCCGCCAGCACCTGCCGTTCCCGTGCAGGCAAGCGCCGAGCCAATCGCAAGCGCGGAACCCACGAGCGAGATTGCAACACCGCGGCGACTATTCGGCCTGCGCCGGCCGGTGGCTGCGGCCGCCGCAGCGGCCCTCTGCGTGATTGTCGGGTTTGCGGTGGCCGCTCCGACCTTCCGTCCCGATCTCATGTTCAAACGGTCGCCTCCGACCATTGCGCTAACGCCGATCGTCGATGCGAGCAACGACCCCCGAGGGGCCGGCATGGCGGCGGCTGTAACCGACCGCCTGACCGATGGCTTGGCCAGGGTCGACAATATCCGCGTGGTCGCCCCTGGGGCCGTCGCAGTGGCAGCGGCGCCCACGTCCACGTCCTCGGCACAGTCGGACTTCGTACTGAATGGCGAACTGGAGAGAGGCCCGCAATCGTGGATCTTGCGGGCACGCCTGATCCAGACCAACACCGGCGAGGTCCAGGCGGTCGCTACGGCTTCGGTCGACGCCACCGAATTGGACATTCAGTTGCAGCAATCGCGGCTCGCCGCGGGAGCAGGTCATGCGCTGGCACGGCGCCTTAACGCGCTTCTGGAATCCGGCGCCCATCCAGCCGCGACCGGCGACGCCAAAGTTGCGATCGAGCAAGCCACGGCCTCGATCAATCGAACGACACGCGAACGTTTTGCCGCCGCGCAGACCATGCTGGAAAAAGCGCTCGCCGCCGAGCCCGTCAATACCGAGCTGCAGATCGCGCTGGCCGCGCTTCAGTTGCGCGGGATTCAGATGACGTGGTACGCGCCGGCCGAACGTGCGGCGGCGGAGCGCAACGCCGGATCGCTGCTGGAGCGCGCGCGGCAGACGACGCCACGTTACATTCCGGTGCTGGAAGCCTATTGCCGCTTCCTGACTGCGACCAACGAGTTCGTTGAAAGTCTGGTGGCTTGCGCGAAAGCGTTGAGTTTTGATCCGTGGAACGGCTCGTTCTCTACCACATCGGCCTGGCGCAGCTTCAATTGGGGCGCTTCGAGGACGCACTGGCAACATTCAAGCAGGCCGACCGCTTCGACACGCCGGAAGTTTCGCGCTGGACCTGGATGCTCGGGGCGGGATGGACCGCCCTGCTCATGGGCGGCAACGAGGAAGCGGTGTCCTGGCTGCAGCGGTCGATCGCCATCACACCGGCGTCGGGACGCCCCTATATGCTGCTAGCCGTAGCCTATCAGCGCCTGGGCCAGCCGGACGAGGCAAGGACGGCGATGGCAAAGGCCATGGCGTTGAGGCCCGATTCGACGGCGCTCAACATCGGACTGCCAACTCGGAATGCCAGCGCGGCTTTTCTCGCGATGGGCGAGCAAACCATGCAGACGCTGCTCGAGCTCGGATTGCCGGAACGCTGACGAGAGCGCAAAGCGTTGTCGTCGGTGTCTTTCCGTGGTCTGGCGCGACAATCCAGCAATAATAAAGACGCGGCGGAATCGCTTCCGCCGCGCCCGATTCTCGTGCTCGCTGGTCCAGGGCTGAGAGCGCCCCGATGCCAAGCTTTGGACTGCTTAGCGGGCGATCCCAGCGAGGTGACAGCGCTTGAGATAAGACACTGGATCACCTCCTTTCATTGTTGATGGGACACGCAATATAGGGAGCCGATCCGCGCCTGTTAAGGCCGCAAGGCGGACCGGCCGGAACCCGGCTGTTCGTAACGCCTCACGGTGGTTGAGGCAGCCCTTCCGGCGTGATAGTGGATCGTTCATATGCGGGTGTAGCTCAATGGTAGAGCAGCAGCCTTCCAAGCTGAATACGAGGGTTCGATTCCCTTCACCCGCTCCAATGTTTTCAATCACTTACGACGCTCCCAATATTTCATTCGGACAAGCTGGCTGATGCTCATTCGGACAAATGTCCGGCTTTCGTTCGCACGGCGCGTCGCTTCTTGGTGCCGGTGGCAATCTGGTTCGTGGTGCGCTTGACGTACTTCGGCAACACCTTGACCGTGGTATGCCTGCTCTGCGCCAAGATCTCGCGATCGGTCAGTTCGGCGTCGCCGGTCTCGGTTAGGCCACCGTGCCTGAACGAGGCGAATGAAAGCTCGTCGCGCACGTTGGCGGCCCGGATGACCTCTTTCACCTTTCGGCTCATGTGCGTGAAGTCTGGCATGTCAGGCTTTGGCCATGTCGGCCACGGGCCGCGTTCACCCCAGTCCCGCCGCAGCATGAGGCCGCCGATGCGCTGGCGCTTGATAGCGTCGAGTTCGTCCATCAACTCCGGATAGAGAGCGACACCAGCATCATCGAGCAAAGGAACCCAGCTTTCGGCGCGCGTCTTTTCATCGATCACGCGCACCATGTTGGGGTGCTCTTTCGGTCGATAGTGCGAGACGTCGAACGTAGCGAAGATGTCGGTCTCTCGCTGCAGCCATTCCCATGCGATCAGGGCAGCAGTCGCCAGCGATGACAGGCCAAGCTCCACCGCCTTGGCACGAAACGTGAGCAGTTCCTTATAGGTCGCGGTCGGTGTCTCGCGCGTCGAGCCCTGCAAGCCCATCTTGGCAAACGGATTGACCTGCGGCACCTTTCCGGGATTGCGTCGCGCGCAGACGTTCCAGGCACGACGGCAGCTCTTCATCGCATGGTTGACGGTCGTGCGGCGCTCGCGCTCGACCACCACGCCATCTTTGCTGGCGACCTTGACGACCAGCAACTTGTCGTAGAGATCGTCAGCGAGGGCCGTGTCGATCGTGGTCAGGCGTTTCTCGCCAAGGCGCTTGCCATCCTTCAGGATGTAGCCGCCGACCAGCTTGAATCCGGTTTCGTGATTGCGCTGAGTCTTTGGGTCGAGCTTGGTGTAGCGACGGTCGGAACGGTATTCCGCAAATACCCAATCGAGTGTTTGCGGTGCAGCCGCGGCTTGCGACGCTGTAGGAGCGATGCTCGCCCCGCCGGTGCGCCATTCATCGAAGGCGGGCAGTAGGATGGTCTCACATCGCGAGACCGCCGCAGCATAGTCTGCACCAAGCCGTTCGTTCTGCATCGTGCAGCCCGCCTTCTTGGCCCATGATGGCACGTGAAAGAAATAACCCCACCCGCCGCTCTTAAGCGGCTTGCGCTCCACATACCTGGGCAGTGGCAAGGCGGATCGGGGCGGCTTTGTCACAACAGCTTCCGAATGTCTTCAGATGTCTCAGCCTCAGATGTCTCGGTCTGCTTGGCGGGGGCATCAAACACTGCAGCCCCGTTCGGCTGAAGCGTGAGGCGAAACGGCACCTTCTCGCGCTGGCATGCGCGGATGATCCGCTGCACGTCGGCTTGATTCACGTTGGCTGGACGGCGGGGCATGTCTAATTCTTTCTAGATATGTTCCTTAGACTGGTATATACCCCAGTGCCATATCCGACGCAAGTAAAATATGGCACTGGGGAAACATGGCAGCGAGAGTAAAAAAGCGGACCGATACTTCTACCAATAGAGATTCGGACAAGATCATTGTTCGGCTTCCGGATGGAATGCGAAAGCGCCTTGGCCGTATGGCCGAGCTTCACGGCAAGTCGACGAACGCCGAGGTCGTCACCGCGCTGGAAATCCACATCGCGCGCGGCGGTGAGCCTGATGAGACCACAATCAAAAACGAGCTTAGTAAGCTCAACGACGCAATCATGCTCAGCGAGGAAGGCCTAATCCAAATGTCGAAGCGATTCGAGGCTGCCGCGCTCGCGCTGGATAGCATCTTGTTCGACATCCGAGACGTTGATCTCGATGGCTTCATATCCGATCAGCGCGACCAAGGGTTCAGCCTGACGCGAACGGAGGCCATCCGCAAGATCCTGCGCGCCTACCTTGATGAGCACGGATATGGTTCTGAAAGCAAAAAAAATCCGTCGGCGTGAACCGACACCACAGGACGGCAAAGGAAACTCCATCTTGCTACGCCTCACGACGCGCGAAATAGAGGCACTATTGGCAGCGGCCGGGAATGTCGACCCATGCATGTTCACCGAGGCTCCAAAGCCGCGCGTGATCACCGCCGTCACAATCGGACGAAAATGAAACAGCAGGCCCGCTCTGCGCGGGTTATCGGCACCTCCGCCGGGCGTCTCGGCGCAAGCTGCGGCTGTCGCCATCGCGGAAGTGCTCGATTCCATCGGCAACACCTGCCCGGAGTGCAGGCCCGAGGCCTGATGCCCTCCGGCGAAACCTTAGCGCTTCGCCATCGTCGCGGTTCTCACCTTTGCCCCGAAGGCGC
>NZ_JCAMOT010000034.1:0-91326 GCF_059512425.1 Bradyrhizobium sp. Leo78 | reverse complement strand
TTGACGCCGGTATCATTGTTCTGGCCGCCGAGCAGGAAGTCCGAGATGTTGCCGGGGAAGCCCTGCCAAGGCGAGGAATAGGCCGACGCCGACTGACCGAAGGTGAAGCCTGCGAACTGGATAAAGAGGAATTGGATGGTAGTAACGCCGCCGCCGGGAGTGTCGAGCAGCTGCGAGTTTGCGACCGGCAGCGAGCCGTTGATCGAGTTCGGGTTGAAGGTGTTGTTGCCGAGCGTAGAGAACTGAAACCGGCCCTGCCCGAAGGTACGGACCACGCCATAGTCGGTGGCGGTGCGGGTATCAATTGACAACAGCATTCGGGAGCGGGCGGCGAAGTAGTCGAAGTAGCGGTTATGTTGTCCTGCGTCGCCGTTCCAGGCCGGCGAGCCCTGTACGCCGCCATCGAATGTGGTGTCGACCCGGAGGTAGCCGCCGATCTTCATGCAGGTGTCGGTACCGGGGATGAAGAAGAAGCCGGGACCGTAAGCCGAGCAAATCTTCACATATTCGATGGGCTTCGCCTTGATCGGAAGATCGGCCGCATGCGCACCGCCGGCTGCCATCAGCCCCGCGGCGGTGCCGAGGATCAAGGTTCTCATTGTCGCCATTGCTGGCCTCCACTGTGAACTGCACGCCCCATACCCACCTAGCGAGCCCTAACGCGGGACTTTATGTCGCAGTGTGACGACCGCGTTACACGCGCGGGGTTCGTGCAGCAGTGTGACTTTGCCGCAACGCAGCAAGACGCGCTCCGAGGGCTGCGGCAGCGGCGCCTGAGGATGTGGCCTGATTGACTTCCCAGATGCAGTTGCAAATGAGTTGCAACAAAAAATGTTTTCCGGCATTGTGGCATCATGGATGCCCGAACGCCCCGATTGATCCCCGACACCGCACCGCAGGTGCTGCCGACCTCCACCGGATGGCGCGCCGACGCGCCGGATACGCGAAGCCTCCCCGAGGTGAACGCGACGGTCGAGGTTCCGACGGCGGGCCGATGGTGGCGCCGGCTGCTTGCCTTCGCCGGACCGGGCTATCTGGTGTCGGTCGGCTATATGGATCCCGGCAACTGGGCGACCGACATCGCGGGTGGCTCGAAGTTCGGCTACACGCTGCTTTCGGTCATCCTGCTGTCCAACCTGATGGCGATCCTTTTGCAGGCGCTCGCGGCCCGGCTTGGCATCGTCACCGACCGCGACCTGGCCCAGGCCTGCCGGGCGACCTATTCGCGCCCGGTGAACTTCCTGCTGTGGATTGCCTGCGAAGCCGCGATCATCGCCTGCGATCTGGCGGAGGTGATCGGCTCCGCGATCGCGTTGAAGCTCCTGTTCGGCATTCCGCTGATCGGCGGTGCGCTGCTCGCCGCGCTCGATGCCTTCCTGCTGCTGCTCCTGATGAATCGCGGCTTCCGCTTCCTGGAAGCCTTCGTCATCGCGCTCCTGATCGTGATCGCGACCTGCTTTGCGATCCAGGTCGCCGCGGCGGCCCCGCCGGTTGCTGCGCTGCTGCGCGGCTTTGCGCCGTCGAGCGAGATCTTCACCAATCCCGAGATGCTCTACATCGCGATCGGCATCATCGGCGCGACCGTGATGCCGCATAATCTTTATCTGCACTCGTCCATCGTGCAGACCCGCGCCTATGAGCGCACCGAAGAGGGACGGCGGGACGCGATCAAATGGGCGACAACCGACTCCACGATCGCGCTGATGCTGGCGCTGTTCATCAATGCGGCGATCCTGGTGGTCGCGGCCGCGACCTTCCATCGGAGCGGCCATTCCGATGTCGCGGACATCAGCCAGGCCTACGAACTGCTGTCGCCGTTGCTTGGCCTCAGCATCGCCTCGACGCTGTTCGCGGTGGCGCTGCTTGCCTCCGGCCTCAACTCGACGGTAACGGCGACGCTGGCTGGCCAGATCGTGATGGAAGGCTTCCTCAGCTTGCGGCTGCCGAGCTGGGCGCGGCGGCTGCTGACGCGCGGCATCGCGATCGTCCCCGTCATTGTCGTCACCGCGCTTTATGGCGAGCGCGGCACCACCGACCTGCTGGTGTTCAGCCAAGTCATCCTCTCGATGCAGCTTCCGTTCGCGGTCATTCCGCTGGTGCGGTTCGTGTCCGACCGGCGCAAGATGGGCAAGTTCGCGATCTCGATGCCGGTCGCCGCGGTCGCCTGGCTGGTGGCTGGCGTCATCCTCATCCTGAATGTGAAGCTGCTGTTCGATACCCTCTTCGGCTGAGGGCCGGTCAGTCCTGCGGCTCCGCGGCCATGTCGCCGGCCGCGTCGACCCGGAGCCAGCCGCTCGGGGCGAGGCGCTGCTGCGGCAGGAAGCGGGCCTTGTAGTCCATCTTCTTGGAGCCGTCGATCCAGTAGCCGAGATAGACGTATGGCAGTCCGAGCCGGCGCGCGCGGGCGATGTGGTCCAGGATCATGAAGGTGCCGAGCGAGCGGTTCTCGAGCGACGGCTCGAAGAAGGAATAGACCATCGACAGGCCGTCGCTCAGCACATCGGTGAGGGCCACTGCGATCAACTCCTCGCCGCGTCCGGTGATGCCGCTGTCGATGCCGCGCTTGCGATACTCGATGATCCGGGTCTCGACATGGCTATCCTCGACCATCATCGCATAGTCGAGCACGGTCATGTCGGCCATGCCGCCGTGGCGGTGGCGCCTGTCGAGATAGGCGCGGAACACGGAATATTGTTCGGAGGTCGGCACTGCGGAACGCTGCTCGCCGACGAGGTCGGCGTTGCGGGCCAGGACCTTGCGGAAACTGCGCGAGGGCCGGAATTCGTTGGCGATCACGCGCACCGACACACAGGCCCGGCATTGGTCGCAAGCCGGCCGGTAGGCGATCGACTGGCTGCGGCGGAACCCGCCATGGGTGAGCAGATCGTTGAGATCGCCCGCTTTGTCGCCGACCAGATGCGTGAACACCTTGCGCTCATGGCGACCCGGCAAATAGGGGCAGGGCGACGGCGCCGTCAGGTAAAACTGCGGGGTATCACGCGAATGCTGGGTCACGACAAGTCGTCAGGCCTCCAAAACAGCCTCCCAGCATCGCGCCCCGGAGGCTAGCGGTCAATCATCTTGCTGGGCTCAATTGGCTGGCTCAATAAGTGTGCGCTGCGGATGCCGCGTGAGCGCGGGCCGAGCTGTTGATGATAACGGTTCCGAGCACGATGTCGTGCAGCAAACGCCGCCGGCTATTGAAGAGGCCAAACAGCAGCACAAGCGGCGAGAGGAACGAGACGGACAGCCAGAACAGCACCGCATGCATGGCGCCGAGCACGAAATAGCCTGGCGCCCCGTACCAGGTGCGCAACTCCAGATCCATCACCCGCATGCCGACGGTCGCCGACGAGGCGCCGCCGATCGATGCGCCGTAATAGACGATCGCCCAGACAATCGTCGCCGGCCACGCCAGCCAGAACAGCGCCCAACCGAGCCCAAGGGTGATCAGGCCGAACACGGCGATGAAAAGATACCCAAGGATGACGGGGACCGAAAGCACAACCAGGTCAATCAGGAAGGCAAATACCCGCCGGGTGAGCACGCCGCGGAACAGCTCCGGCTCCAATCGCGGATCGAACGCATGCGGCGGCACGCCGCCGTCGTTACGCCAGGCACCATAGTTACCCGAACCGCCGTAAGACATAATCTCCCCTCCGACTGGGACCTATCCCGGGCAGGACATGGGAACGGGCTGCCCGGGTGCCAAGGTCCGGAACCCCAGCAAGCGCAAATATTCGGCGATTCGGAGGCGCAATGCCGTGAGCCTAAGTCCGGTAGGGTGGCAAAGCGAAGTGCGTCCACCATTCACGATCGGAGCAAGAGAGGGTGGGCACGCTTTCGCTTTGTCCACCCTACACTACGATTGCCCCTTCAGCTTCTCCGCGGCTTGCGGGGCAAAATACGTCAGGATGCCGTCGGCGCCGGCGCGCTTGAAACCGACCAGGCTCTCCATCATCGCGCGCTCGCCGTCGATCCATCCATTGCGCGCGGCGCCCGCGATCATCGCGTATTCGCCTGATACCTGGTAGACGAAGGTCGGCATCGCAAACGTGTCCTTCACCCGGCGCACGATATCGAGATAGGGCATGCCGGGCTTCACCATCACCATATCGGCGCCTTCGGCGATATCGAGCTCGACCTCGCGCAGGGCTTCGTCCGAATTGGCGCTGTCCATCTGATAGGTGCGCTTGTCGCCGGTCAGCGTCTTGGCCGAGCCGATAGCGTCGCGGAACGGGCCGTAGAAGGCGGAGGCGTATTTCGCAGCATAGGCCATGATCTGCACGTCGCCAAAGCCCTCGGCGTCGAGTGCTTCGCGGATCGCGCCGACCCGCCCGTCCATCATGTCCGACGGCGCGATGATGTCGCAGCCGGCCTCGGCCTGCACCAGCGCCTGCTTCACCAGCACCGCGACCGTCTCATCGTTGAGGATCCTGCCGTCCTCGATCAGTCCGTCATGGCCATGGCTCGTGAAGGGATCGAGCGCGACGTCGCAGAGCACGCCGATATCGGGGAATTCCTTCTTGATCGCACGGACCGACTGGCAGACGAGATTGTCCGGATTGAGTGCCTCCGAGCCCTGCTCGTCGCGCAGCGACGGCTCGGTGTAGGGAAACAGCGCGATGCAGGGGATATCGAGCTTGGCCGCGCGCTCGGCGTCGCGAACCGCCTGGTCGACACTTAGTCTGTCCACGCCCGGCATCGAGGCAACCGGGGTGCGGACATTATGGCCGTTAACGACGAACAGGGGCCAGATCAGGTCGTCCGTGGTCAGCACGTTTTCGCGCACCAGCCGCCTGGCCCATTCCGCCTTGCGGTTGCGGCGGGGCCGTATGGTCAAATCCAGCGGGGAGGCGAGGGCCGTCTGCCGCTTTGGCGCATCGCGCAGTTCGATCGGGCGCCCGAATTTGATCGCCATGGGCTTGTTCTCCTAACACGGCAGGCTGGTTTTTGATTTGATCCAACTCTAGCATCCTCGTCCAGCAACGTCACGGCGCCGTTGATCTGCCGCAACTGCAATTGATTTTGCCGGCCCGGCGGGCCAAGACTGCGCCGATGACCCATTTCGCTTCCACGGACGACTTCTGCGATGTCTGACACCTCTGCGCGCGACCAGTCGCGGGACAATGCGATTTCCGTTGCGGCGATGTCGTCGGACCGGATCCGGCGGGATGAGAATGTATGGACCCGGCGGCTCGTCTTCTTCCTCCGCATCATGGCGGTGGTCTCGATCGCCAAGGGCCTCTATCACTGGGCGCAGGTGACGGGATTCGTCGGCGCCGAGGAGGAGGCCTTCGAGAACCAGTCGATGGCCTGGCAGACCGCGACCATCTACTTCGCCGTCATCGAGCTTGTCGCCGCCGTCGGGCTGTGGCTCGCCACGCCCTGGGGCGCGGTGGTGTGGCTGACCACCGTCGTCTCGATGGCGGTGATCGAATTGATGTTTCCGAACATCTACGGCGGCAGCCTAACAGTGGTGGCGTTCGAAGCCTTGATGCTCGCCGGCTATCTCGCGCTCGCCTGGATGGCCGCACGCGAACGGCCGCCATAGCGCGCTTAACCGGCCGAGCGTGCAGCGAGCGCGAGTGGTGTCGCGAAAATTTTCAGAAAAGTGTCCGGTAACGTTTCGCTCACCGTAAAGGGTTCCCTCATATCTATTACGCGGTCGTTTCGAATTTGAGCGAAGCTGTTTCCGATTGTGACAGGGCATGCAGACGAAGCGTGAACAGGGGCGCTCCACCGTCAATGAAGGGTTGCGAAAAGCCCTTGTTTGACGGGCTTAATCCGCGATTCACTGTCTTAAATTCATGATCTCTTTATTGTCTTATTTAAGCTGATGTTCAAACGGCCCCCTTAAGTTGAACCTATCAGGCGGGACACAAGTTTCGTCGAATAAGTCGATAAAACGACAACAGGGGAAGTGTCATGATCAAAGCCGTTGCCTCAACGGCGGTGGAAACCGCTGAGCGCGCCGCCGGCCAGCCGACGGTGCAGTCGCTCTATCTCGAAGCCCTTACGCTGGTGGAGCGGCTGCATCGGCGGCTGCTCGACGTCATCAAGGACGAGTTCGATCGCCGCGGGCGCGCCGACATCAATTCGGTGCAGGCGCTGTTGCTCTACAATATCGGCGACAAGGAATTGACCGCGGGTGAGCTGCGCACGCGCGGCTACTATCTCGGCTCCAACGTCTCCTACAATCTGAAGAAGCTCGTCGAGCTCGGCTTCCTCGATCACCAGCGTTCGCGTGTCGATCGCCGCTCGGTGCGCATTCGCCTGACGCCGCAGGGCCAGGAGATCCGCCGTATCGTCGATGCGCTCTACCAGAAGCACGTCAAGACCGTGGAGCAGGTCGGCGGCATCTCGAACGAGGAGTTCTCGACGCTGAACAAGTCGCTGCACCGGCTCGAGCGGTTCTGGACCGACCAGATCCTCTATCGCCTCTGATACCTTCAAGACTTCGCGCCTCCAAGACTTCAACACCTCTCCAAGACTTCAACACCTTCAAGACTTCGCCAGAGCGGCCAAGCCGGCCCGATAGAAGACCGGCAAGCCGTCAGCCTCCAGCAGAGCGCATCGACTGTGCCCGGTCGGTGCGCTCTTGCTTTTCGGCACCGCAAAAAGAGTTTTGCGGAACCGGGAACCACTCGCGTCCTCACGCTTTATAGTGGGCTACGGAGAGCGAGATGCTGGTCGAGCGCGGAATGTGGGCGATGAATGTCGAAGTGGTCGGCGAGGCCTACGCCATCGCTTCCAACTATCTGCGCAGGACCGGGATCATTCCGGACTCTTATGCCACCAACGAGCAATTGCTCACGATCATCGTGCAGATGTTCCGGCGCGGCGAAACCAACAAGATCAAGCTCGCCAACAAGGCGATCGCCGAGTTTGAAGCAGCACAGCTCGTGATCTGATCATTCCCAATCGGAGAAAGTGATGGAAGCCGCGATCGATCGCATCATGCACACCTATGACCTGCTTGCGAACCGCACCGCCGCGGCGAGCGAGGAGGCGCGGGCGAAGGTGACGGAATATGTCCGCACCTTGTTCGAGGCGGGCGAGACCGACACGCACCGCCTGACGGTCTGCGGATTGACCTATCTGCGCCAGCTTGACGGCTCCACCGATCATGTGAAGGCGGGATTCACGGGGTTGTAGCGCGGCTGTCGCGGCGCTCTCCGCTGTCGTCCCGCCCCGGGCCGGAACCCATCACCAATCTCTATTGGACCCGAGCAGGCTGTTGCGCCGTCACTTTGGCAGGCGCAGAGGGTTACGCGATGTTGATTTGTGGAGGAGGGGCGGCCGTGCCACAAGTTCCATGGGGTGGATCCTCTCAGAGGAGCCGACTATGACGAAGAGCGTTCTTGTCAGTCTTGCAATCCTCGCCCTCGCTACTTCTACCGCTCTGGCCGCACAGCGGACGCATCATCGCCACGCGATGAATGCGAATGCCAGTATGCGTGCCGCTCCGGTCATTGCGCCGGGCTCGGTTATCATGCCGGGTGGAGTGAGTAGCGGTGACCGCGACCTGTATTTCCGAAATCTGCACGACTCCGGGTATGATACGAAGAAGAACTTCAACTCGGTCGGAAACGTAGTGACGCAATAGCGTCAGGTCTGATCGTCGATCTTTGTCTTCTCACCCCAGGCCGGCATGACAGCGCCCTGGGGTGAGTTTATTTTCGTCTCGCGATCCGAACTCCATCAACACCATCCAGCGCCGCGCTCGCGCTGGCGAGCACGCTTCCGCTTTGCCCCCGCCGCATCGCCGCCGCACACTCCGCTGTCATCGTCCGCGAGGCAGCTCTTGCTGCTCGCGCGCTTGGCGCCAGCGTCGGGGCGCCAGGACCTCGCGACTTCGTCGCGCCCCGGAATGACGGGGGGCGGGGCGAACGGATGAGGCCGCCTTTGGAACTGGCAAACCCCGGCAGGCCACCATATCTGGCACAAAGGCCGCACCCCTACCGCAATCGCTTGGCCGGCACCCGGCGATGTGATAACGCTGACCGACCAGCTTCGACCGCCCACAATGGACCGACCGCATCCTCTAAAGGCTTGCGGCGGTGGAGATATTTCGCCGATGACCTCTTCCTCCCCGAGCGCCAAATCCAGTTCCGCGCCTGATTCCTTCTTCAGGGCGACCCTTGCCGAGGCCGATCCCGAGATCGCGGAGGCGATCAAGGGCGAATTGGGCCGGCAGCGCCATGAGATCGAGCTGATCGCTTCCGAGAACATCGTCAGCCGTGCGGTGCTGGAGGCGCAGGGCTCGGTGATGACCAACAAATACGCCGAAGGCTATCCGGGCGCGCGCTACTATGGCGGTTGTGAATGGGTCGACGTCGCCGAGACGCTGGCGATCGAGCGCGCCAAGAAACTGTTCGGTGCGAAGTTCGCCAACGTGCAGCCGAACTCCGGCAGCCAGATGAACCAGGCGGTGTTCCTGGCGCTGCTGCAGCCCGGCGATACCTTCATGGGTCTCGACCTCGCCGCCGGCGGCCATCTCACCCATGGCTCGCCCGTCAATATGTCCGGCAAATGGTTCAAGGCCGTGCACTACACGGTGCGGCGCGAGGACCAGGTCATCGACATGGATGCGGTGGCCAAACAGGCCGAACAGGTCAAGCCGAAGCTGATCGTTGCGGGCGGCTCAGCCTATTCGCGCGCCTGGGACTTCAAGCGCTTCCGCGAGATCGCCGACAGTGTTGGCGCCTATCTCATGGTCGACATGGCGCATTTCGCGGGCCTCGTCGCCGGCGGCGTCCATGCTTCGCCGGTGCCGCATGCGCATGTCACCACCACGACGACGCACAAGTCGCTGCGCGGTCCGCGCGGCGGCCTGATGCTGTGGAATGACGAGACGCTGACCAAGAAGCTCAACTCGGCGATCTTCCCGGGTCTGCAGGGTGGCCCCTTGATGCATGTGATCGCGGCCAAGGCGGTTGCGTTCGGCGAGGCGCTGCGGCCGGACTTCAAGGTCTACGCCAAGAACGTGGTCGAGAATGCCAAGGCGCTCGCCGAAACGCTGCGCGGCCATGGGCTCGACATCGTGTCCGGCGGTACCGACAACCATCTGATGCTGGTCGACCTCCGGTCCAAGGGGCTGAAGGGCAACGTCTCCGAGAAGGCGTTGGTGCGCGCCGCCATCACCTGCAACAAAAACGGCATTCCCTTCGATCCTGAGACGCCGTTCGTCACCTCGGGCCTGCGGCTCGGCACGCCGGCGACGACCACGCGCGGCTTCGGCGTCGCTGAGTTCAAGGAAGTCGGCGGCATGATCGCGGAAGTCCTGACCGCACTGCAGCAGTCGCCGGAGGGCAAGGCGCCGCTGGTGGAAGCCGCGATCAAGGAACGCGTGAAGGCGCTGACCGACCGCTTCCCGATCTATCAATAAGGAAATCGGCAGATGCGTTGCCCGAGTTGCAACAGTCTGGATACGCAGGTCAAGGACTCGCGTCCGACTGAGGATTCGGCTGTGATCCGACGGCGGCGCGTCTGCATCACCTGCAATTTCCGCTTCACGACATTTGAGCGGGTGCAGCTTCGCGAGCTGACAGTGATCAAGCGCAACGGCCGTCGCGTTCCGTTCGACCGCGACAAGCTGGTGCGCTCGCTGCAGATCTCGCTGCGCAAGCGGCCGGTGGATTCGGAGCGGCTGGAGAAGATGGTATCGGCCATCGTGCGGGAGCTTGAGAGCGCCGGCGAGGCCGAAGTCTCATCGGAGGCGATCGGTGAGATCGTGATGGAGCATCTGCGCCAGCTCGACGATGTCGCCTATGTCCGCTTCGCCTCGGTCTACCGCAATTTCCGCGAAGCCAAGGATTTCGAGGCATTGCTCGGCGAGCTCACCAGCGAAGATGACCCGCGCATCGCGCAGTTCCGCAAATGATCTTCCGCATCCTGGAAGACAAGCTCGCCGCACAAGCCAAGCAGTCGAAAGCCGCCGATTTGCGGTTCATGCAGCTCGCGCTGACGCTCGGCCGGCGCGGGCAGGGCCGCACCTGGCCGAATCCGGCGGTCGGTGCTGTCGTGGTCAAGGATGGCGTCATTGTCGGTCGTGGCTGGACGCAAGCGGGCGGCCGGCCGCATGCCGAGCCGGAGGCGCTGCGGCGCGCGGGCGAAGCGGCGCGCGGCGCCACGCTGTATGTGACGCTCGAGCCATGCTCGCATTTCGGCCGCTCGCCGCCCTGCGCTGACGCGGTGATTGCGGCCGGCATCGCGCGCGTGGTGTCGGCGATCGAGGATCCCAATCCTGAAGTCGGCGGGCAGGGGCACGCACGGTTGCGCGCGGCGGGCATCGCTGTTGATGTCGGGCTGTGCGCGGAGGAGGCCGCGCTGGACCATGCCGGTCATTTCCGCCGTGTCCGCGACAAGCGTCCGCATGTGCTGCTCAAGCTGGCGATCTCCGCCGACGACAAGATCGGCGCTGCCGGCCACCGCCCGGTAGCGATCACGGGAGACGTGGTCCGGACGCGGGTGCATCTGCTCCGCGCGCAGAGCGATGCGATCCTGATCGGGATCGGCACCGCGCTGGCCGACGATCCGGTTCTGACTTGCCGCCTGCCGGGCATGGAGGCTCGTTCGCCGGTGCGGGTGGTGCTGGATCGCGCGCTGCGCCTGCCGGGCGACAGCCGCCTGGTGCATTCGGCGCGCGAAACGCCGTTATGGGTGGTGACCTCGGAGCTTGCCGAAGCGCCGGCTGCGATGAAGCTGGGTGCCGCCGGTGCCCAGGTGATCCGGGTCGCGGACACGGTCTCGCCGCCGGGACTCGATCTGCTCGCGGTGCTGCATGCGCTCGCCGAGAAGGGCATTACCAAAGTAATGGTTGAGGGCGGGGCGCGGGTGGCCTCATCCTTCGTCGCGGCTGACCTGGTCGACGAAGCCTGGCTGTTGCGCGCGCCAGAGGCGGTCGGCGCCGACGGCGTGCCCGCGCTGGATGCATTGCCGCTCGCCGCGATCACACAGTCGCCCGCCTTCAAGGTTCGTGCTAGCGAAACGCTCGGAAAAGATTTTTTGACGATCTACGATCGCGCCTAGCGCTGTGTCCGCGCGTCATGCCCGGACTTGACCCGGGCATCCACGCCTTGGCCGCTGGCGACGAAGGAAGACGTGGATGGCCGGGACAAGCCCGGCCATGACGGCGGTGAACTGGGAAGGGTTTGATGTTCACGGGCATAGTCACAGATGTCGGCGAGATCACCAGCCTGACACCTACGGCGCAGGGACAGTTGCACCGGCTGCGGATCGCCTGCCGTTACGATCGCGCGACCATCGCCGATGGCGCCTCGATCGCCTGCAATGGGGTGTGCCTGACGGTGGTCGCCTCCGGCGCCGAGGGCGGCAAGACCTGGTTCGACGTCGATGCCGCCGCGGAAACGCTTGGCATGACGACGGCGAAGCACTGGGGTGTCGGAACCCGCCTCAATCTCGAGCGCGCGCTGAAGATTGGCGACGAACTCGGCGGCCATATCGTGGCGGGCCATGCCGATGGCGTCGCCACCATCGTCTCACGCGAGGATCTGCCTGATATGGCGCGGTTCGTGCTCCGAACCACGCGCGAACTGGCGCGTTTCATCGCGGTCAAAGGCTCGATCACGCTGGATGGCGTGTCGTTGACGGTGAATACGGTCGACGGCGTCACATTTTCGGTGCTGATCATCCCGCATACTCTCAACGTGACGACGATCGGCGGCTGGCGCGCCGGCGGCGAGGTCAATATCGAAGTGGACCTGATGGCCCGCTACGCGGCGCGGCTGACAGAGATGAAGTAACGGCGGCCCTTGGCACAGGCGGCGCCTGCGCCTAAAACCCGGCCAATCCCTCATGGTGAGGAGGCGCGAAGCGCCGTCTCGAACCACGAGGCCCGGCTACATTCTCATCCTTCGAGACGCGGCCAAGTGGCCGCTTCTCAGGATGAGGGCACCGATCGAAACGGAAACAGTAATGGCAGACGCACGGCGTGCACCGCTGAAGGACCAGACCGACATTTCCGGCGCGCGTGCGCTGATCGTCGAGGCGCGGTTCTATGACGATATTCAGGATGCGCTTCTGGAAGGTGCAACCGCGGAATTGAAGGCCGCGGGCGTCGGCTACGACGTCATCACGGTTCCAGGCGCGCTGGAAATTCCAGCGGCGATCGCGATTGCGATCGATGCCGCCGAAAAGAACGGCAAGCCCTATGACGCGGCGGTCGCGCTTGGCTGCGTGGTGCGCGGCGAGACCATCCATTTCGAGATCGTGTCGATGGAGTCATCGCGCGGGCTGATGGACCTCGCCGTGAACAGGAGGTTTCCGCTCGGCAACGGCATCATTACCGTCAACACCGAGGAACAGGCCTGGGCACGGGCGCGCGCCAATGACTTGAACAAAGGCGGCGACGCCGCGCGCGCGGCGCTCGCGATGCTGCGCATCAAACGCCGGCTGGCGAAGGGTTGACCATGGCGGAAGACAGGAAGCCCGTAAGACCAGCGGACAGGAAGGCCAATCGGCGCGGCGCCGCACGGCTCGCCGCCGTGCAGGCGCTCTACCAGATGGACATCGCCGGCGCCGGGCTGGACGACGTGTTCGCGGAGTTTGAGAGCCACTGGCTCGGCAACGAGGTCGAAGGCGAGACGTATCTGCCGGCGGAAGCGGCGTTTTTCCGTGACGTGGTATCAGGGGTGGTACGCGACCAGGCCAGGCTCGATCCGCTGATCGACGAGGCGCTGTCGAAGGGGTGGCCGCTGAAGCGGATCGATGCGATCCTGCGCGCGGTGCTGCGGGCAGGCTCCTATGAACTGGAGCATCGCAAGGACGTGCCGGGCCGCGTGGTGGTCTCCGAATATGTCGACGTCGCGCATGCGTTTGTGGAGAAGGACGAGACCGGAATGGTGAACGCGGTGCTGGACCAGATCGCCCGGCAGTTCCGGGCCGACGAGTTCGTGCGTGGGTAGCCCACACACTCTGCCGTCATCATCCGCGAATGCGGATGATCCGGTAAACGGCGGCGGTTGTGCTGGATCACGGGCGGCGCGGAATACTGGATCGCCCGGTCAAGCCGGGCGATGACGGCTGAGGAGACGTCGGGCGGCATGGCAAGCGGACCGAGCAATCCATCCGGCGAGGACTCCCTTATCGCGCGCTACTTCAAGCCGCTCGCGAAGGACCCGGGCGCTTTCAATCTCGATGACGATGCGGCGGCGTTGCGGGCAGGGGGCGACGATATCGTCGTCACCACCGATGCAATCGTCGAGGGCGTGCATTTCCTCCCCGGCGATCCGCCGGCGACGCTGGCGCGCAAGGCGCTGCGGGTCAATCTCTCTGATCTCGCCGCCAAGGGGGCTACACCCGCCGGCTTCGTGCTGACGCTGGCGCTGCGTAGCGCCGACGATGCCTGGCTGAAACCGTTCGCGCAGGCGCTCGGCGAGGATGCTGCGCAGTTCGGCTGTCCGCTGCTCGGCGGCGACACGGTGTCCACGCCCGGGCCGGTGATGATCTCGGTCACGGCGTTCGGGCGCGTGCCGCAGGGCAAGATGATCCACCGTAGAGGCGCGCGGGCAGGGGACCGCGTCGTGGTTACCGGCACAATCGGCGATGCCGCGCTTGGCCTCAACCTGCTGAAGGCCGGGTCTGTTGCCTCGCTGCTTGCGAGCGACGAAGCCTCCCGCGAGATGCTCACCGGCCGCTACCGCGTGCCGCAGCCGCGCAATGCGCTCGCCAAGGCGGTGCGCGATTACGCCAGCGCCGCGATGGATGTGTCCGACGGGCTCGCCGGCGATCTCGCAAAGCTCTGTGCGGCTTCCGCCGTCTCGGCCGTGATCGACGTCCAGAGCATCCCACTCTCGTCGCCGGCCGCTGCGCTGGTTGCGGGCAAGGCCGTCGGTATCGAGGCCCTGATCTCGGGCGGCGATGACTACGAGATCCTCTGCGCGATCCCCGGGGATCGCATGGCGGCCTTCGTGCAAGAGGCCAAGCGCACAGGCGTTGCCGTGACCGCGATCGGCGGTATCATCGCAGGCTCCGCACCCCCCAGCTTCCTAGATTCGCAGGGCCGGGAGCTGGCCTTGAAGCGGCTGTCCTACAGCCATTTCTAGAGCTTCGGTTCTGATTGCATCAGAACCGAAGCTCTGGATTCTCGTATTGACGCGTTTTCTTCACGCGAGCCGGGGTCCGCCTCGCTTGAAAACGCTTTGGAATAGGCCGAGAAAGCCGCCCCTCAGACTAATTAGCTGCCCAAATCGTCCCGTTTTGATTGCCGGCGGCGTTGCGCTGCGAAAGCGATTTTGGCAAGGTTCGCGACCGATTGTGGCCATCCTTGAGGGCAGGGGTGGACCGCTCAATAAGCGCCCGCCGCATCCCGCGGAAAAAACAAGGGCGTGGGGATACATCAAGGATCTGAGGCAGAATTCAAATGACAGCATTATGGTTGATCGTGCTCTGCGGGGTACTTTCCATTGTCTACGCGATTTGGGCGACCAATTCGGTCCTGAACGCTGACGCGGGCAGCCCGCGCATGCAGGAGATTGCCGCGGCGGTGCGCGAAGGCGCACAGGCGTATCTGCGGCGCCAATACACCACGATCGGCATCGTCGGCGTCTTGATCTTCATTCTGCTGGCTTACTTCCTTGGGCTCCTGGTCGCGATCGGCTTTGCGATCGGCGCGATCCTGTCGGGGGCGGCCGGCTTCATCGGCATGAACGTCTCGGTCCGCGCCAACGTCCGCACCGCGCAGGCGGCGACCAAGTCGCTGGCGGGCGGCCTGGAGCTGGCCTTCAAGGCGGGCGCGATCACCGGGCTCCTGGTCGCGGGCCTGGCGCTGCTCGGCGTCACCATCTATTTCGCCTACCTGACCAAGGTCGCAGGGTTCGCGGCGGACAGCCGCACCGTGATCGACGCCATGGTGGCGCTCGGCTTCGGCGCCTCGCTGATCTCGATCTTCGCCCGTCTCGGCGGCGGCATCTTCACCAAGGGCGCCGACGTCGGCGGCGACCTCGTCGGCAAGGTCGAGGCCGGCATCCCCGAGGACGATCCGCGCAACCCGGCGACCATCGCGGACAATGTCGGCGACAATGTCGGCGACTGCGCCGGCATGGCCGCCGACCTGTTCGAGACCTATGCGGTGACGGCGGTCGCCACCATGGTGCTGGCGGCGATCTTCTTCGCGAAGTCGCCGATCCTGGTGAGCATGATGACGCTGCCGCTCGCGATTGGCGGCATCTGCATCATCACCTCGATCATCGGCACTTTCTTCGTCAAGCTCGGCAGCAGCCAGTCGATCATGGGCGCGCTCTACAAGGGCCTGATCGCGACCGGCATCCTGTCGCTGATCGGCATCGCCGGCGTGATCTACGCCCTGATCGGCTTCGACAAGCTGCCGGGCGTGGACTATTCCGGCATGGCGCTGTTCCAATGCGGCGTCGTCGGCCTCATCGTCACCGCGCTGATCATCTGGATCACCGAATACTATACCGGCACCGACTATCGCCCGGTGAAGTCCATCGCCTCGGCCTCGGTGACCGGCCACGGCACCAACGTGATCCAGGGCCTTGCGATCTCGATGGAGGCGACCGCGCTGCCCGCGATGGTCATCATCGCCGGCATCCTCGTCACCTACAGCCTGGCCGGCCTGTTCGGGATCGCGATCGCGACTGCGACCATGCTGGCGCTCGCCGGCATGATCGTCGCGCTCGACGCCTTCGGTCCGGTCACCGACAACGCCGGCGGCATCGCCGAGATGGCGGGGCTGCCGAAGGAGGTGCGCAAATCGACCGATGCGCTCGACGCGGTCGGCAACACCACCAAGGCCGTGACCAAGGGCTATGCGATCGGCTCCGCCGGTCTCGGCGCGCTGGTGCTGTTTGCGGCCTATAACCAGGACCTCAAATTCTTCATCAGCGACTCCGCCAACCACGCCTATTTCAAGGGCGTCAATCCCGACTTCTCCCTCAACAACCCCTATGTGGTGGTGGGCCTGTTGTTCGGCGGCCTCTTGCCGTATCTGTTCGGGGCGATGGGCATGACCGCGGTCGGCCGCGCGGCCGGCGCGATCGTCGAAGAAGTGCGGCGCCAGTTCCGCGAGAAGCCCGGCATCATGCAGGGCACCGACAAGCCGGACTACGGCAAGGCGGTTGACCTCCTGACCAAGGCGGCGATCAAGGAGATGATCATCCCGTCGCTGCTGCCGGTGCTGTCGCCGATCGTGGTCTACTTCCTGATCTACGTGATCGCGGGCGGCGGTGCGGCCGGCAAGTCGGCGGCGTTCTCGGCCGTCGGCGCGATGCTGCTCGGCGTCATCGTCACAGGGCTGTTCGTCGCGATCTCGATGACCTCAGGCGGTGGCGCATGGGACAACGCCAAGAAGTACATCGAGGACGGCCACTACGGCGGCAAGGGCTCCGATGCCCACAAGTCCGCAGTGACCGGCGACACCGTCGGCGATCCCTACAAGGATACGGCCGGCCCGGCGGTCAACCCGATGATCAAGATCACCAACATCGTGGCGCTGCTGCTGCTGGCGATCCTGGCACATTGACGGGTGTCCGAACGAAGAACGCAAAACCCCGCGGCCGAGCCGCGGGGTTTTTGTTTGGACATACGTGCGTGTCTCTCAACTCGTCATTGCGAGCGTAGCGAAGCAATCCATCTCGCCACGAGTGGAGAGGTGGATTGCTTCGTCGCTGACGCTCCTCGCAATGACGGAGCGCCCGTCACTTCACCTCCATCTGCAGGCCTTCCTTCTCGATGATGGCGGCGAACTTCCTGGTTTCGGCGTCGACGAAATCGCTGAACTGCTGCGGCGTGCCGTGGTCGGGGCGGGCGCCCATGCCGGCGATGTTCTTCCTGACGTCGTCGCGCTCCAGCATCGCCTTTATCTGGCGGTTGAGCTCGTCCACGATCGGCGCGGGTGTGGCCTTGGGCAGGAAGACGCCGAACCAGGAGGAGACTTCGAACTTCGCAAGCTCCGGCGCGCTCTCGCGCATGGTCGGCAGTTTCGGCGCGGCGTCGCTGCGCTCGGCGGTGGTGACGCAGAGCCCGTTGAGCTTGCCGTCCAGCACCTGCGGCAGCGACGGATAGAGGTTGTCGAACAGGATCTGGATGTCGCCGGCAAGCCCCGCCTGCAGCGCGGGACCGGCGCCGCGGAACGGCACATGCGTCATCTTGAGCCCCGTGAGCTGCAGGAACCAGGCGCCGGTCAGATGCGGGCTCTGGCCGGTCCCGGACGAGCCGTAGGTCAGCTTGTCCGGATTGGCCTTCAGATAGGCGATCAACTCGGGGATCGACTTGATGCCGGTCGAGGGATGGGCCGAGACGATGTTCGGGATCCGGATCATGTTGGAGACCGGCTGCAACTGATCCTTCTGGTAGGTGAGGTTCTTGAAGATCGAATAGGCGATCGCATTCGGCCCGGGATTGCCGATCAGGATGGTGTGGCCATCGCCCTTGTTGCGGGCGACTTCGGCGGTGCCGATGGTGCCGCCGGCGCCTGAGCGGTTCTCCACGATCGCCGACTGTCCCCAGGCGGTCTGCAGATGCGCCGCGAGCAGGCGGCCCATTACGTCGGTGGAGCCGCCAGCGGCGGCCGGCACGATCAGGCGGACGGTCTCGGTCGGCCGCCAGTCGCCGGCGCCTAAGCTCGCGCGCGGCAGGATGGCGGCGGCCGAGACGGCGGCGGTACCCGTCAGCAGGCGGCGGCGGGAAAGCAAGGTTCGGCTCACGTGTTCACTCCCTGATTTGATCTTGTTTTCAGGGAGCGTAGGGGACCGCGAGGCGGTCCGGCAAGCGAGGAGTTAGGCGGCGACTTGGCGCAGCCGCGGATTCTTGTT
This sequence comes from Bradyrhizobium sp. Leo78, assembly GCF_059512425.1. Classification (NCBI taxonomy): domain Bacteria; kingdom Pseudomonadati; phylum Pseudomonadota; class Alphaproteobacteria; order Hyphomicrobiales; family Nitrobacteraceae; genus Bradyrhizobium; species Bradyrhizobium sp. Leo78. The sequence continues at coordinate 73,528 of NZ_JCAMOT010000034.1, read as the reverse complement.
TTGACGCGTTTTCTTCACGCGAACCGGTATCCACTTCGCTCGAAAACGCTTTGGTTAGTTAAAGCTGAGCAGCTTGAACAGCGGCGTCAGGTAGCTGAGCTCCTGGCCCGAGGTCGGCGTGGTGCGGCTGACGAAGTCGAAAATCTTGCCGTCCTGCAGGCCGTAATTGGCGATGCGGCGGACGGTGCGGTTCTTGTCGAAATAAACCGCGATCACGCGCTGGTCGACCACCCGCTGGTTCATGAAGGCGACCGGACGCTCGGTGCGCTGCGAGATGTAGTAGAACACCTCGCCGTCCAGCGTGGCTACCGTCGACGGCGTGCCCATCACGATCAGCACCTGGTCCTGGCTGGCGCCGATCGGGATTTGCTCCAGCGCGCCCTGCGGCAGGATGTAGCCCTTCTGGAATTGTTCGCCGGTGCAGGCGGCAAGCAGCGCGCAGACCAGGCCGATGGCCGCCGCGGCGCGGCAGCGTGCTAGCACGCCGCGTGAGAAGGACACGCGTGGGCTGGTCTTGTTGGCTTCGGTCATCGGCGGAACTGATCCGTCCCCTTGCGTCGCGCGAGGCGTTGACGTACCGGGCACGGCTGAGGATTGCAACAGAAGCGGGCCTTTTGGGCCCGCGGGCGGAACCCACAATGCTTTGGCCGTTCAATCAATTCAAGAAACCCCGGCTACTCCCGAGCGGCACCATTGAGACCATCTATGGCATGATCGTGACGCAGGCGCGAGAACCGGTGTTTTACCGACAGTTCGCCGTCGCAGACACGGTTAACGGCCGATTCGACCTGCTCTTGCTGCATTTGTGGCTGGTGCTGCGGCGCCTCCGGGCCGTGGAGGGCGAATCGGGTCTGTCACAGGCGCTGTTCGACCGCTTCTGCGAGGATATGGACGACAACTTACGCGAAATGGGGGTCGGCGACCTCACGGTACCGAAGCGGATGAAGGCTTTCGGCGAAGCCTTCTACGGCCGTTCCGTGGCCTACGACCTCGCGCTCACTGATGGCCATGAGGCGCTGGCAAACGCATTCTGCAAGAATATCTTTGATGGCAAGGACATCGAGAAGGCGCGGCGGCTTGCGACCTATGCCGAGCGGGTAGCGTCCCTGCTGGACCGGCTCGACGCAACGGCGCTGTCGGGCGGATCGTGGAAGTTTCCAGTGCCGGAGCAGGTGGGCACGGCTCAATGAAAGATACCGAGACAGAGAGGCCTCATCCTCCGCGTGACCCTTGGCGCGTGCTGGTCGCGGTGGCGCAGGTGCCGGAAACCGGCCTGCATCGCGACATCGAGGCCGATCCGCGCCAGCGTCAGGCATTGGCGGATATCGCGGGGCTGCGCGAGGTGCTTTCGGCTGAGGCGTCATTCGACGTCACGCCGAAGAGCGGCGGCCGCTTCCACGTCGTGGGCTCCGTGCGCGGCCGGGTCGGGCAGACCTGCGTGGTGACGCTCGAGGAGATCGAGAACGAGATCGACGAGGAGATCGACCTGATCTTCGCCCCGCCGGAGCAGATCCCGCAGATGGCCGCGCTGGCCGAGGAGGCCGAGCGCAGCGACGCTGAGATACCCGATCCGCCGGAGCCGATCGAGAACGGCATGATCGATCTCGGCCGGCTCGCGACCGACGCGCTGTTCCTCGCGATCGACCCCTATCCGCGCAAGGCGGATGCCGTGTTCGAGCCGGTGGTGGAGGCCGCCGATCCCGAGGACCACCCGTTTGCCGCCCTGAAAGCGCTGCAGGCCGCGCCGAAAACGCCCGGTGGGAACAAGCCGAAAGGGAAATCCAACGGGAAATAGGCTCCGGTTAAAGTGGATTATGAGGGCGAACCATCGCGCGAAATCGATCCGTTGCATTCTCATAAATCTGAGATAAGATATTGAATAAGTTGAGATATCCTGCGTCGATGCCTCCGCGTTCCCGCAACCCTGAGCCAACCGGTAAAGCGTGGTGAAGAGGTTGTGTCAGAATGGGGACAGGTTATTGTCGCGGCCCGGCCGGGCGCGCCGTTGCCTTCGGCCGTACATCGCTTGCGCGACAGACATCGCTGACCGCGATAGACATCGCTGATGGCGGTGGCTTTCAAACGGGTGGCCGGTCCGCTTCAAGGCCGCCGAGAGCAGGTTTCCGGGACGTTCATGCCTAAAAAGGTTCGAATCGCGCTTGACGCCATGGGTGGCGATGACGGCGCATCGGTCGTCGTCCCTGGCGCCGCCATCTCGTTGAGCCGGCATCCTGACACCGAATTCTTGCTGTTTGGCGACAGCAAGCTGATCGAGCCGGAATTGGCAGCGCATCCCGCCCTGAAGGCGGCCTCGCGTGTGATCCACACCGACGTTGCGATCAGCAACGACGAGAAGCCGAGTCAGGCGCTCAGGCGCGGCCGCAAGACCTCCTCGATGTGGCTTGCGATCGACGCGGTGAAGCACGGTGAGGCCGATGTCGCGGTGTCAGCCGGCAACACCGGCGCGCTGATGGCGATGGCGCGGTTCAACCTGCGCATGTTGCCCGGAATCGAGCGCCCGGCGATCGCGGGGCTGTGGCCGACCGTGCGTGGCGACACCATCGTGCTCGACCTCGGGGCGAGCATCGGCGGCGACGCACAGCACCTGGTGGCGCTGGCACTGATGGGCGGCGCGATGGCCAGCGTCCGGTTCAACGTCGAGCGGCCGACCGTAGGGCTGCTCAATATCGGCCGCGAAGAGATGAAGGGACATGAGGAGATCCGCGAGGCGGCCGAGCTGTTGCGGGCAATGAACCTGCCGCAACTGAATTATATCGGCTTCGTCGAGAGCGACGGCATCGGCAAGGGGATCGCCGATGTGGTCGTCACGGAGGGATATGCCGGCAACATCGCGCTGAAGGCGGCCGAGGGCACCGCGCGGCAGATGGTGGATTTCCTGCGCAACGCCCTGTCCCAGACTTGGCCCAGGCGCATCGGCTATCTCCTTGCCCGCGGCGCCTTCCGGGCGTTGCGCGACAAGATGGACCCTAACAAGTCCAATGGCGGGGTGCTGCTCGGCCTGAAGGGCCTGGTGGTGAAAAGTCACGGTGGGATCAACTCCGAAGGCTTTGCCTATGCGGTCGATGTTGGCTATGAGATGGCCCACTACGATCTCCTCACCAAGATCAATCAGATGCTCAACCGCGACGGAAGCGCGCTGGCCTCAGCGCAGACCGCGCAGGAGGCTGTCTCGTGACTGCGATACGATCGGTCGTGCTCGGCTGCGGCTCTTATCTGCCGGAGCGGGTCTTGACCAATGCCGAACTGGCGACCCGCGTCGATACGTCTGACGAATGGATCGTGCAGCGCACCGGCATTCGGGAGCGGCACATCGCGGCCGAGGGGGAGTTCACCTCCCATCTCGGCATTAATGCCGCGCGCGCGGCGTTGGCGAACGCCGGCCTCGATGCGCAGGATATCGACCTGATCGTGCTCGCGACCTCGACGCCGGACAACACGTTTCCAGCGACCGCGGTCGCGGTGCAGAACGGGCTCGGCATCACCCATGGCGCGGCCTTCGATCTGCAGGCGGTCTGCTCCGGCTTCGTCTTCGCGCTGGCGACCGCCGACAATTTCCTGCGCACCGGCGCCTACAAACGGGCGCTGGTGATCGGCGCCGAGACCTTTTCGCGCATCCTCGACTGGAACGACCGCGGCACTTGCGTGCTGTTCGGCGACGGGGCCGGCGCGGTGGTGCTGGAAGCGCAGGAGCAGCCGGGCAAATCGTCCGACCGCGGCGTACTGACCACGCATCTGCGCTCCGACGGCCGCCACAAGGCGAAGCTGTTCGTCGACGGCGGCCCGGGATCGACCCGGACGGTCGGCCACCTGCGAATGGAAGGCCGCGAAGTGTTCAAGCACGCGGTCGGCATGATCACCGACGTGATCGTCGACGCCTTCAACGCCACCGGCACCAGCGCGGAGGACATCGACTGGTTCATCCCGCATCAGGCCAACAAGCGGATCATCGATGCTTCGGCGCACAAGCTCCATATTGCGCCGCAGAAGGTGGTGCTGACGGTCGATCGCCACGGCAACACTTCGGCGGCATCGATTCCCCTGGCGCTATCAGTTGCGGTGCAGGATGGACGCGTGAAGAAGGGCGATCTCGTGCTGTTCGAAGCGATGGGCGGCGGCTTCACCTGGGGCTCGGCGCTCGTTCGCTGGTGAAGCGTGCAATCAGAAAAGACACATCCCTGACGATTTTGGCAGGCTGCTGCATTATAGCCACTGTTGACCATCGCCCGCTAACCCTCTAATTTCAGGGGATAAATTTTGTTCGCCGAGAGTGCGGGGCAGGCGATGACCGGAACCGGTAAAACAGTCACACGAGTCGATTTGTGCGAGGCGGTCTACCAGAAGGTGGGATTGTCGCGCACGGAATCCTCGGCGTTTGTCGAACTCGTCTTGAAGGAAATCACCGATTGCCTGGAAAAGGGCGAAACGGTGAAGCTGTCGTCCTTCGGCTCCTTCATGGTGCGCAAGAAAGGCCAGCGCATCGGACGTAATCCGAAGACCGGCACCGAAGTGCCGATCTCGCCGCGGCGGGTGATGGTATTCAAGCCGTCGGCGATCCTGAAGCAGCGGATCAACGGCCACAACGGGTCGACCAACGGCGAAGGCAAGAGCGGATAATTCCTTCCTGGACGTGATGGCGTTTCTTCGAATCGTCATCCCGCGCTATCGTTGTTTGAGCGTGATCTCCGCGCTGGCGCATGGCGTTGTCGCGAGCGCGTTTGTGCGGATCATGCTCTAGGAGAAGGAGCGGGCATTTGGAAAAGGCGCCCGATGCATTCCGTACCATCAGCGAGGTAGCCGACGAGCTCGACATCCCTCAGCACGTGTTGCGTTTCTGGGAGACGCGGTTCGCGCAGATCAAGCCGATGAAGCGTAGCGGCGGCCGCCGCTACTATCGCCCCGACGATGTCGACCTGCTCAAGGGCATCCGCCGCCTGCTGTATGGCGAAGGCTATACGATCCGCGGCGTGCAGCGGATCCTGAAGGAGCACGGCATCAAGTCGGTCCAGGCGATCTCCGACCAGAGCGCGGCAATCTCCTTCGGCGCCGTCGAGGAGGCGATCGGCCAGAGCCTGCGGGAATCCGACGAGGAGGAGGAGACCGCCGGCCACGATAACGATGCCGAGGATGAGGAATTTGATGACGGCAACGCCATCGAGATCGATTACCGCTTCGTCGACCCCGACGAGGACGGCATCCTCGCCCCGTTCAAGGGCCGGCAAGCGCCAGCCGCCCAGCCCACGCCGGCAGCCGCACCGGCCCGCGGCATCCCAGCCGCCGACCGCGAACGCCTGCAGCGCGCGCTCCAGGACCTGATCGGTTGCCGGGAGATGCTGGATTCGGCGATGAAGGACGGCGAAGGCCGGTAGATCGCCCCAGAGCATAACTATTGAAAGTTTGGTCGGAGCGAAAGGATTTGAACCTTCGACCCCTAGTCTCCCAGACTAGTCAAGTAATTGAATTTATTAATGTTTGTAAGCAATTAATGCTATGCTATGTTGACAATCCTCATAAATTTCCAGTCTCCGTAAGCATCGTCACCGCCTGTCCCCCGGCCGAAATATCCACGGCACACTAGGCAATAGGTCGGTCGTGATGCTCGTCGCGCTTCGCGTCGGATCTCCGCCGCCGCTACCCGAGCCGCGGCGATCGGGCGCACCGCGCCGGCGCTCTTTACGGCGCCACTGCAGGCCAGGTCCGTACTCGTCGTCGAATAGGAACCGGAAGCCGCGGGCTTCGTAAAACTCGCGCAGGCGCACAAGCAGATCGAGCGTCACGTTTTCCGGTACGCCGAACGCTGCTTCGATCCGCCTTATCGAACTTTCGCTGATGCCCGAATGCTGCGCGAGCTGGCGGACGGACCAATTCAGCATGGCTCGGGCCGCCCGCGCCTGGCACCCGCTCAAACGATTCGTTGGCATACGACGTTGCCGCCCCTTGAAAGACTTTCGTATTATCACTTCCCAACACCTTGTTTCAAAAAGGGAACCAGTATTATTCCGGTGGTGAACAATTTGAGTTCTTGCTTGACCAAAATTCGTTCAAGTTATTTACTAACAATTAGGGAATGTAAAGTTCCCCGAATGCAACTGGTAACGAGGAAGTGCGGCAATGGGTAAAATAAGGGGTGGGGCAAAGAAGCAGCGCGACGCGAGTCGGGATGGTTTGGCGACAAGAACCGTCATGGCAATGGCCACTGAGATGGCCGATGCCAAGCGCAACATGGATCGGTCGTGCGTGCTGTTCGCGACGCTCGCGCAATCGATGGGCGTCAAAGTCGAATTTGAAAACTTGCCTACCCAGTGATTGAGAATCGGCCAGCGCGAATGCTGGCCATTTTTCCAACTGCGCGACGCAGAGCGACAAAGAAAAGAGTTGACGACTTCGGATTATCCGAAGTAAATTGCATAAAGAACAAACGGAGAACAAGCGATGCGTACAGGTGGCAGGCAAGTCGACGACCGCGCGGTGATGGTGCTGCAGGTGGAAGCGGAGCGCGTGATCGCGGCGGCCGAAAGAGTCCGGCTGGTCGTGCAGGCGATGGCGCAGCGGCGCGGGCTCGGTAAGCCGGCGCGCGAAGTGGATATGGATTTCGACTTTGGGGCTTAGGTGGTGAGTTTGTTGACAATTCCGACGAACAATCGTAAAATTACGAAATTCAATCGGAATTGTTGACATGAAAACCTATCTTAGACGAGAACTAGCCGATCTGTCGGGTGCGACGCTTCCACAGATCGATTACCTATCCAACTTGGGTGTGATTGAGCCGGACATTGGGGACGAGCGAAAGAAGTTCTCAATCAAGCAATTGAAAATCGCAATGGTGGCGGGTCGAATGCTGACGCTCGGTTTGTCGCCGGCCGCTTTGAAAGAAATTCTGATGTGGTTCGCTCGACAATTGAAAAGCCCAAAAGGAGCGGAGGCGTTCGATTTGGCATCTCGCGGCAAAACACCCCTTTTTCTCGTGTTTGACCCTGCCGCTAGTTATCGATTCGTGGGCAATTCCATTCCGACTGTCACTTGCAGCGGTTACATCGTCATAGACATCAAGCGGCTATTCGATGAGACTCGCGCGAAAATGGCTGCCGAGTTGATTTAGCGCCCCTCGAAATATCCCATGTCGTCGGTCCAGTCCGGCCGATCGTACATCGATCCGGTCTTCTCCACCCACGACAGATCGCGCAGCATCGCGTCGACCCGGTCGCGCAACACTGCTTCCGACGCATCGTTTTCAATCACGCCGACGGCCGGTAGCGCATAGCTCTCGGACTCATGGACCGACGCGGTGCCCGCGCCGAGCCGCTCAATCCGCACCAGGACGCCGCCGGCGGCTTGAATGGCGGCCGCCTCGTTGGGGAAGCGGCAGTCGTCGACCACGACGGGCATTCGAGGGGGCAGCGCATCAACCGCAGCGCGCCAAGCGCGGATCCATACGTCGCCGCCGATCAGGTTACGGCCGAACTCGGTTCCGAGCCATTGCATCGCCTGGCGCGGCGTCTTACCACACAGAAGGTCGCAGGGGAGTTCTTTGCGATCTCCGTCGATCTCGGCGGGCGTGCAGCCGAGCGCCGCCAGCATGGCCTTGAGCGGGCCGGCGAAGCGCACACGTCGAAAGCCGTGGTGTTTGACGAGGTGCATTGCGGCGGTGCTCTTACCGGCGCCGGCGAGCCCGGTAAAGGCGATAATGGTGCGCTTCGGGGCAAGAGCGTCCTTCAGCACTTTGAACGCGCTCGGCGCATCTTTCGGGTCGCGGAGTTGCGGCGCCAGCGGCGGGCTTTCCACGGTGCGCAGCACCATGTCGACGACACCCGGCGCAATCTCGCGCTGCGGCAGGGTATGCCGCTCCGCAATTTCCCGGTGCGCCCTGGCGATCTCGATGTCGATGCACTCGCCGGTCGCGCGGCATTTGCCATTGGGGCAGGTGGTCACGTTGCAGCCGATATGCTGCCGCGCCCACTCGCGATCGTTCTTTGGCCAGGTGGTCATGTGAAAATCCCTATGAGAATGGCGAAGGCGACGAACAGCGCGGCGAGGGCGTATCCCGCCAGCATCAGAACGCCGTGGATCGTCGGGCTGCGACTGAGCGCGATCGCCAGGGCGGCGAGCAGCAACAGCGAGAGGGCGATGTTCATCGTGGTTTTCTGGATCGCCACGCCAGCAATTCCCATGTGCCGATGCGAACACTGCGAACTCCATCGTGCCAACGGTACCAAGAGTCCATTGACATCCGCGGGGCTCGCGTCGTGAAACTGAAGCCCCATCCGAAGACGTGGCAAATCGGATTGATCGTCATGCGGCAAACTCCGTGACCATCTCAGGAGTCACCCTGTTGCCCCGTAGACGGGCAGAATCATGTTGTGCGAGCCTTCGTAAATCGTGCCTTCGTCCGGTCGTCCCAACTCGATTGGATGCCATCGCAACAGCCCGTAGCGTTCGTGGATGACGACAAGGTTCTGCCTGGCCGGCTCAGGATCCGCGCGCAGCGACTTGGCGAATTCGCCATAGCCGACCACGCTGCCGTTGCCGAAGCCGAAGGGCGTGACGCCGGTCGTATGGAAGTGACCGGAGAACACCCAGCGCACCGGGCGCCGTTGGCGGTATTCGGTGTCGACGATCTTGCGGTGACCCTTGATGATCGTGGCCATCGGGCCGATGAAACCGGTTCCGCCGCCCGAGCCCATGCGGTCGCCGTGCGTGAGCAGCGCCGGCCAACCGGCGACGTCGAAATAGGCATCGAAGCCGCGCGGCTGGAAATGCTTGATGGTCGGAATATGGCGCAGCGACGCTTCGACGAAATCCGCCACGAGCGTGTCGTAGCTCTGCAGCGTGACCAGCTTGGTACGCGGTTTGCCGAAGGTCGATCGCCCGTGGTTTCCGACTACGGAAATGCAGTGGATCTCGATCGACTTCTTGAACCGCTCGCGCAGTTCCTCATGCAGTCGCAGAATGCCGCCCGAGATGTATTCGGCCGCCCATTTGACTTGCTCGAACGCCGTGCCGGCGTCGGTCTCGGCGTGCTCGGGATGCAGGCCGTGGCCGCTGATCAGATCGCCACCAAGCAGCACGTTAAGGCGTTCCGGAGCGCCGTCGCTGGCCGGCCATGCCGACGTCATCAACACGCCGGCCGTTTCGAACAGGCGCCCGATGCGCTTGCGTGCGATCGTCAAATCGTAGCTGTTGACGTTCGAGACTTCGGCGCGGTCGACCGTTTCGCCGACGTGCAGATCGGATAGGTGCAAGACGACCGCTTGCCGACCTTTGCCCTTGCCATCGCCACGAACGAATTTCGGTTGCAGCTTGGCCGGCTCTGGCGCCAAGCGCAGAACATGCTCGCGGTGGTTCTCGGCTTCCGCGGCGCGGCGCTCCGCTTCCTTGAGCGCGGCACGGAGGCGGGCGTTCTCGTCGTTCGCGGCGCGCAGCTTGATCGGATCGGAATTGTCGATCGTCCGCACGTTGACTTCGGTCGTGGCGTCCGGGTTCACCAGGTTGCGCTCGACCGCCAGTTTCAAGCGGCGTTGCAGGCTCTCGCGCGACATGCCGATCGCCGCTGCCGCCTTGGCTTGGCTTTTGCCGTTGGCGACGTAGGCTTGAACTGCGAGCTTTACGGATTCGTCAGAAACGGGCGGAGTGGCCATTAATGCGCTTTCGTCACGTAGAAAATCACTGCACCGACGATGCCGGTCACGACGCTGCCGGTGATCGTGGCGGCCACCTTGTCGCGCATCTTGCCGACCATCGTGCGTTCGTTTCGCAGGTGCGTGAAATCTCGCTGCAACTCGATCATCGCGGCCGGCGTGCTGACATCCACGCCGAGCAGAAGCATGAATTTCCGAAGCGCGCCTTCGGCTGCTTCTTCAGCAATGTTCTTGATCTCCGCCTCCGTCACTTCGGACCCCAACAGCCTTTTTTCACTCCGACGCGTTTGTAGACGCCGAACCAACGGATCGTTTCAGGAGTGTCCTTGGACGCGGAATATTCGCCCTTTGGCCAACCGGCGCAGCGCGCCTTACGGGCGTCTTCCGTCTTTCCAGTTGTCACGGTTCCATGAGTCGTTGCGCATGCGCTCAGGAGTATCAGCGCGAGCAGCGCGCTCGGCATCGCGAAGAATTTTCGCGCCGTCATCTGCTTCTTTGACGAGTGCCGCGTCCCATTGGCGCTGCTTTTCGGCGAGTCCGTCATGGTAATATTTCCCAGCCAGGGCAGTGAACGAAAAGGCGGCGATCGCCGTGTAAATCGCGGCGGTGCGCAGATGAGGAATCAATGCGGTGAGCACCGGAGGCACCAGGACCGCGACCGCAACAGCCGCGATGCCGATCAACGTGGAAACGGCTGGCCAACCGAAAATGAAATGTAGCCACGCCATCAGCGATCACTCAAAAAGGACCAGAGGAGAAGGACGAGCAGTAGACCGGCGATGGCGTACAATCCCCACGGCTGACCGGCGGGAACGAGGACAAGCGGGATCATTGCGCTACTCCGCAGGTAACCACGGGACGATGCGGACAGGCGGCGTTGAGGCACGGGCCGGTGCAGCCGCACTTGGGCATTGGCGAGAGTGGCGAGGGGACGGACGGAATGCCGGGCCATGTGATCGAGGGTACGGGCGGGCAGTTGCACGCCTGCACATGCGGCGCATGAACCGTCGAACAGCGCGGACAAATCCATCCGGTGTTCATTTGAATACCCACGATCGCAGCCGTGTCCACAGTGACGGCGCGGGCGGCGGTTTCGGCGGTTCAACCTTCACCGGCTTCGGTACGGGCTTCTCATACGGCACTTCGACCGTGATGGTTGCGGGGCCGCCCTTGATGCCGGCCAAGCACTTCGCGCGCTCGTTCTTACGGCGATTGATCAGGCCGCGGCGCACCTCACCACCGGCACGGATATACCAGCCGGTCGGATTGCCTTTCGCGTCCTCGGTGTAGATTGCCTTGCACCCGGCGGTGACCTTGCCGGTGTTCCACTTCTCCACCATCGGCGAGCGGCAAACGGCCGCCGGACCGGCATTGTAGGCCAGCGAAATGGCCACGGCGCGGACGCCGTCCGGCAGATCGGCGGTAATGCACCGGCCAATTTTGCGGTCATACTCGGGCAGGCGCTTTAGGAGACGAGCGGCCCAATATGCTTCGTCGTGCGTCTCGCCGAGAACGACGCCCTCAGTCTCGCCATAGCCGCCGGTCGGAAGACCGTGGGCGAGCTTGTCGGGCTTCACGGTGAGCCAAAGACCTTCGTATCCCTTTACCATCGGCAGAGCCATGGCCAGGGCACCGGCGGACGCGACTGTGATGGCTGTTTTGCGAGCGCTCACGTCGCCCGCTCTTTCTGCTTGGCGAGCCGCGTAAGAGGAATGATCGCGATGTTAACGAATACGCTCAGAACGACGAGAAACCACGGATTAAAGACGTCCGTGAAGGCGCTGAGCACAGCCGCAACGCCGTTGAACACCCCGAGCGCAATCGACACCCGGATCGTCCAAAGCCGGTGTAGCTCTTGCCAGGGGTTGTCGATGAGCCGCATTCCATGAACGTATCAAATGGAATGTTGACTGTCAACATAAATAGGGATTGCCTCAAGCGTTCCGCGCCGCTACCGTTCGTGCAGCGTAGGCAGCGTGAAAACTGTCGACGCGAATTGAAGGCAGCAAGAGGGTAGCCGGCTATTGCGCCGGGTGGCTCCCAAAATAACCGTTAGTAGCAACGCTCGGTAGCTCCGGGCGTGGCGGGAATATGGGAGGTCAGCACCTCTTGCTGCTGATTTTCACCCACCCGGCACCAGTCGGGACAGCGCAAGAGGGCTGTCTATGGAATGCGTCTCCTGGCTCGATGGCCAGTGCATCAAATTCGTCCCATCCGACATATTGCACGGTGGCGTGCAGAACACCGGGGCCGACTTGCTCATCCTTGGGGTGTTCGCGCTCGGCGTGCTGCTGACATTCGTGATCGCGGCTTACACGCCATTGGAGGAGCGCGGTGACGACGAGGACGAGTGGTGGAAGGCGATTAAGTAGGGTTGCTCGGGTTGGTTGTGGGGTGGTAGGTTCGCCGCCAAACACGGGGACGTGCCTTGGAAAGTCCAAACAGAGAGAAAAACCGCGAGGTTGACGAACTTCGCGGGTGGGCCGCCTTACTTGTGCTCTTTTACCATTCAGCGCATTCGGGAGGGGCAGCGATCGGTCTGCAAGGCTGGCCGGTTGCGAGCAATCCGCTCGCCGCCCTGCTGTACGAGGGCCATACCGGCGTCGCCCTATTCATGGTGCTGAGCGGCTATATCCTAGCGAGCGGAACGTTCGGCAAGGACATCAGCTACGCCGGCTTTATCCGGAACCGCTTCCTGCGAATCTTCCCGCTTATGATCGTGGTCCTGATGTTCTCACTGTACACAGCGAAGGATCTGGACCTTGGCAAAATCCTCGCACCGTTCTTACTGCTAGCAAACACAAAGGCCGCGTTCACCGATCCTTCCGGCCTCGCCGGAACCGTTTGGACTATCTCCGTCGAATTCCAGTTCTATTTGATCGCGCCGTTTCTGTTCATGTTCGCAGATCGCAAGGGGATTCAGTTCTTGCTTTCTGCGATTCTGCTGTTCTGGCTGTTGCGAATGATCGTTCTTTTGCCACTGCATGGCGAACCGGCAGAAATGTACCGGGTCAGCTACTTTACGATTGTCGGCCGCATCAACCAGTTCATGATTGGGATCGGGCTCGCGTATCTTTTCGAGACCGGAAGGCTTGACTTCAAAGTAAGCCGCAGGGCCGGACTTTTCGCATTGGCGGCGGCCAGCGTTGCGGCCCTCTCGCTTCTAACCGTACTGAACCGTTCGGGCGGAATATACGTCTGGCACTCTTGGCATGTCGTCTATCCCGAAATCGAGGGGTTGACCGCGGCTGCGTTCATTGCCGCTTACCTTGTCAGCCGCCCCCTCGCCGGCGCATGGGCTAGCCGCGCGATGATGGGCATCGGAACGGTCAGCTTTAGCCTTTACATTCTCCATTACGCTATGCAACGCGAGTTCTGGAGCATCGTGTATCCGCAGTTTTTAAGCGGCATGCTCACGGGGCGAAATGGCGTTTTCATCGCAACGCTCGTGCTTGCCGTTCCAATTGTTGCGATGGCCGCGCTGTCGTACCAATGTATCGAAAAACCGTTCCAAGACATGCGCGGAAGGTATCTAAAGCCAAGGCTTACACCATCTCAAGAAGATACAGCCACGGAGCCGCATATGCTCCGGCGACAATCTGTCCGTTAGGAAGCGCTCTCGTCCACTTCATTTCGCCAGCATCGAGAATGACTTCCTCCATAGTTTGGTTGGTGTAGTCGATCACGGCAACGCCGGTCGTACCAGTAGCGAACGCCCGCCCATTGGAAACGGACACATTGGAGGCGCCGCGATACAAGTCGCGGAATATGTAGCTCTTGACCACCGTGTTCGTCGCAGGGTCGATTTGCGCGACGCCACGCTGTCCGCACGCAAACACCCAGCCGCCGCCGACGCCCATTCCGTATAACTGCCCCACCGAGGTCGGAATAGTCGCGATAGTCGCGCCGCCCACAGGGTTGATCCGCTTTACCGTTCCGTTGTCCTCGCGAGAGGTCCAGATCGACCCCGCAAGATACTCAACGGGAATGTTCGCGCTTTCGGTATCGCAATCGGTCGAAAGCGCTGTCATGACTCCGGTCGCTGGGTTCAAGTCGTATATCGTGCAACCGCCCAATGAATGCCGGCCGGCTGCGACCCATAGTTTTGACACGCCATCGGTGCCGATGCCGAAACCGTTGTTGTTTGGGCCGCCGGGGATCGTGTAGGTGTTGGTGACCGTCATCGACGCCTTGTTGATCTGCTGAACGGTCGGAGAGACGAAATTTGCAGTCCAGACATCGCCACCAAGGGAGACGATTTGGTGCGGATAGCTGCCGATTGCGACGGAGGCCACTTTCTTTAAATTTCCGTCGTACTTGATTACTTCGTTGTAGGCGTGGCCGATGACGTAGAGGTTAGTTCCGTCGCTGATGGCCTCATGCGTCCCGCCTCCGGTATTGACTAGTGTGGCCGACAGGCTGCCAGGCCATTCATCCTCCGCGATCATGAACGCAGAATAGACCAACAAATCTGCCGCTGCCGCAGATGTGAACCCGAACGAAGCAATTGCCGTCTCAGTGCCAGCAGGCCACGCCGTGCCGCCGCCTCCGGTCGCGTTGATGATACCAGTATACAGGTCGGCGATTCCGTTATTGGTATTGCTCGGCGTGAAGCTGAACGTCAGAGTCGAGATCGGCGTTTTGTTGATATTGTAACACGTAACTTTGATGTCGAAGGCGGGGCCGACCGCCATGCAGCCGACCTTGTAACGCTTCGTGATGTCGACCGGCGACATTCGACTCGGCATCACATACATCATCAGGCCAGAAGCGCTAGCGGACACATGCGCGCGGCTATGGGAATACAGCGTGTTAAGAACGCTGTTGTTATCCCGATCAAAATCGAAGCGAACAGGATCGTATCCACTGGTGAACACCGACCAGCCTTCCGCCCCATTTATGAACGTCCCGTGCTTTAGAAGGTTGGTCCCGCGGACCAGGCGCGCACGAGTGGCCTTGCTCGCGATAGAGTCGGTCGATGGCGACGACGATGACGACGTGACGTCTCCGCGCCGATCAATCCAGCCGGTGGTGCCGATGGAAAGAAACGTGTTGGCTCCCGATGCGGAATTCTTCGTCTTGATCTGACCAAGAGTATTTGTTCTGATTGTGTTTTGGCCGGCGGATTGCGTGTTACCAGTCTGGCCGGTAGCGGCGTAATTGATACCGCCTATCGTAAATATCTTGTTTGCAATCGCTTCATCTGTTTTGTCGAACGGAAAAACGGCTAAGCGATTGTCGGCGCCGACCGTGGTGGAGTCAGCCACACTAAGCACGTTGATGTTGGCAAGAACTTTGATTCCGGTCGGCACGGTAAGCGTGCGTACAACAGTCGCAGTGCCGGGGTTGCTGACGCTCACGTCAGCAAAAATCGTATCCCAAATGAATTCATCGCCAAGCTGGCTAAACTTCACCCATTGGCCCGACGCATTCGTCAGCATTGAACCAATGCGCCTTGAGCGCGTGTAGTTCGATGGCAACGTTGGCCCCGTTGGGTTCAATGAAATTAGGGCATCGACGACGCCGGTATCCAAGCGTTTGATCAGGTGGACATGATACCAAGTATTGTTAGCGATGGTTCCGGTGTCGAGCGCGCCGTTACCTGTTCCGACTGCCCACGCGGCGGTCGTCTTGGTATATGCCGCCGCCAGCAAGAGAAAGTCGGCATTTGTGCTATCGGTTGCGATGCCAGCAGCAATCCCGAACGTCGCGGAGCTGCCCGCAGTAGACAGCGTCAAGCCGGAAAGATAGCCGCGAAGAACACTCGGAGCGCCTAGATTTTTGAGCGCCGCCGCAGCGTCCGCGACGTCGGAGAGATTGTTCGTTGACAGCAGATCGCCCGAGCCAGGGGCGCCAGCGATTGCGAGATTCCAATCGGCGAACGTGCCAGAGCCGCCCACCTTCGTGACGTTGACCGTGAGATTGACGCCACTGTAAGCGGTGACAAACCCCTCCATATAGTTCGCGCCGTTTGCCGCCGAGCTGGCGCGAACGTAGTTGCCGACCTGATAGACCAAGCCGGTACCCACGCCGTTGAAGGTTTTTGAGCCCGTGCCGATCGTGAGCGAGGTCGCGGACGAACCGCCGTAGCCCTTGCCTGCCGGGATGGTGAAGTCGAAGACTGCCGCCGAAGACGTGCCGGAATTCTCGACATCTGCGTTCGTTCCGGGGGCTCCGGTCGTGGTCGTGCCGACCGCTATAGTCGCGGCAGTGCCAGCCGCAGCAAGCACAGCCCAATAGGTCGCATTCAACGGACTCTGATTAGTGTTCGTCGCGAGTGCGACGTAGGAAGTGCCGTTGTAGCTGACCACATCGCCAGCAACATAAGTTGTCGCGGAGTTCCATGCGCCCTTGACGCTGAAACCCTTGTAGATGCCCTGAAACACCCACACGCCGCCGGTCTTGAGCCAAAGCTTTCCGGTGTCTGGTTGCAGGGCGAACTGGTTCTCCTCGCCAAGAGACGGATCTGGTTCGGTCAGATCGGGCGCCACGAAAACATAGAACCCCTCCGTATTGAGTGCGGCGACCATGTCGCTCACCTGCAGCGCCGCGGTGCCGCCGGACGTACGTTGCAGCGAGCGTTTGATGATGGTGTAGGGAGTGCCGGCCGCCACACTGGTAAACGGCCAGGGTAGGATGGTCAGATGCGTGCCGTCGACCACGTCGATGATCGGGACCATCTGACCCGAGATGACGATATCGTCGCCGGGCTTTGCGTTGGTTCCTGTCCAATTGGCACCACCGGCTCCGACGATCGTGGTTGCGCCATTGGCGACGGAAACGGTACCGGTGAAATAGGTTGAAATGGCGGTCATGCGACGATCCTATGAGGGGCGTCGCACTATAAACTAAGTGATGTTGACAGTCAACAATTCATTCGGCGTTTTAGCTCCGTCGATTGCCATCATGATCCGTTGGCGCTGCAGCTCACGCTCGGCGAATGTGTCGGGTTTTGCCAGGATGATAGCCGATAATTCGGCGACGGAAATTCCGCGCAAATCAGCTTCCGGTTTCAACCGCTCGTCTTGGACCTGCGCCCATAGACGCTTTTGCGCGTGGGCCTGTTCGATGTGCGACTGAGCGGCAGCATTGAAATTGGCGTTGACCGCAATTTTCTTAGCAGCGCGCAGTGCCGGCATGGGATCGATTTTGATGAAGGTTGGCATTAGAGTTGCGCCCTGATATCGAGTTTGAATGTTTGAAACGGCCATCGATCGAAGCAGATCGTGTATGTCATTTCGACGGGGATCGCGACGCTCATTTCGGTGCTGTCCATGACGCCTTGATGCAGTAATTCGTTGGCGCCATAGATGCGATACTTGGCATCAGCCGGAACACCCTTGATCAGCGCATAATCATCGCCATCGGATGGTGTGATCACCGTTTTGTCGACGGTGATTTGCATGATCGGTCGTTGTTTCAACCACCGCTTCCGGCGCACATAATATTGGTCCGGAGGAACGAGCCCGGGAAGATTCTTTTTAATGAACGTCTGTTTCAGTTCATCGCGCGCGACTTCTTCCCATTTCGCCAGTTCTTCCGGACTTCCATAGAATTTATTGGCTTGTGTGATCCGTCCTTCATCTTCGCTGTTCGGATCATGAGTGATGTAAAGCATGACGACCTCAGTTCACATTCTTGAAGATGCAGAAATTGACGTACATCGGATCGCCGGCGACATCTGATTGTCCTGGCGGAACAATCAGACCGGCATCGAAATTCGCGGGACAAAAATACGATCCACATACACCGCCGCCGGCACCTGTTGCCAACTGCGGTCCACCAGATGCGCCAATCCCCATCCAAGGCCCGCTGACGATATTATTGACGTCGTTGATGTTGCGAACAGCAACTATGAAGATCGGCGCCTTACCTGACGGCGGCGTGAACAAAAATGTTGGCGGACCTTCATTGACGTTCTTGCCTCCGACATATTCGCTATTGAAAATCCCGGGAACGAGAGAGACTCCAGCGACGAACAATCGCAACGGCGGCTGGTTGCCGTCGAAAATGCAGTTGTTGAATTGCGCACCAGCCGCGTCAACGCCAGCCACGGAGACTTTGAGCGGCGACGATGCATTGCTGTCGATGATGACGCGTCTGGCCATGTCAGGTTATCGCTTGGTTGTAGACTTGATACACGGTTGGCAAACTGCACGAGATTGTAATCGAAGCGCCGTTGCTATTGATCGTGCAATTGGATGATGAAGAACCCGGCCCCGGCGACGGTCGAAATGGTCCCGGACCGAGTGTGTGGCCGATAACACTGGACCAGTTGAACTGACTTGTGACCACAACGAGCGGCGAACGCGACAGCCCGAGCGCTATCGTCTGCGAGCTGGCCACGCGACCCATCAGAATCAGTTGCGAGACTTTTTCATTGACGCTGAGCAGCAACGAACTATCGGCCGCAGTGAACGCGTCCACACCGGGCGGCGATACGAACATCCCGACGTCGCCGTTTGCCCTCGATCCGATGACAACACGTCTGCTCACTGCGATGGCACCGGAATCTTGTAGGCAACGTAGATCATTTGGAACGACGAATAGCTCGAATCTGCGTTCACCCGAACCGTGTTCGTGAGGATGGTTGAGTTTAACCCCATCGGCGCGGCGCTTGACCAAAAGTCATCATACGCAACGTTCCCCGACATGTGTCGATACTCAACGAACGGCTTGTATCCGAGATCCGGCCAAATAGGTGCATATCCGGGAAATTCAAGAATCCCTTGCATCCATGCAATCGCCGACCACGAAACAATGCCGATAGCGTGGATTTTCGCGATGTCGGTCCAGTTGCTATCGAACGTGATGCTGTCGCCAGTATCCGCCGACAGTAACGCATCGAACCCGGGCGCGGCACATCGCAGTCCATACACGCCGGGTGTGCTTTGTTGACCGATGCAAACGCGCCGTGACATCAGGTGTTATCCGAAATCGTAATGCGTCCGTTGTTCAAATCGATGAACATTCTGGTCGCGGTCGGATCGGCAAGCGTGCCGGCGCGAATATCGCCAGCGTTGACGGTGATTGCGCTCAACGAACCGACGCTCATTTTCTGCGTGGTGATCGAACCATCCACGATCATGTCGCCGCGCAATGCTGCCTTGGGTACTCCGTTGACGTTTGCCACGGTCCAGACGGGAACAGCCGCACCGCCTGAAACACCGGGAAACGCGACCTGAAACTTGTCAACCGTGACAATGAACGCCGGAATGGTATCGGACCCGTTGACCAGTTGCAGGCCGCCCACGGTGCCGGTACCGACGTCCACCGTTACTGACCATGAGGCTGCGGCGTAATTGTCGAGTGTAGCGATTGCGGTGGCAGACTGCTCGACAAACGCCGTCGTCGATCCCCACGTGGCAGTTGCGGCCGTGGAGAAGGTTGCGAAGGCCGTTTGCGTATCGACCGCCACCGTACGCACTTCTTCGATCGAGGCTTCTGCGGAGTCTGCGCGTGCGGACAGTTGCGTGCGGAGCGATTTCTTGTCCAGCCAGTTTCGCGCGTCCTGGTTTCGCAGGATCGAGGCAATCAGGTTCAGCGCCTCGTTGATTCCCTCAGAGTCGAACTGCTCGACGCTATTCACCAGATCAATCACACTCTGGTCAAAGTCCGCCAGCGTCAGCTTGACATCCGGCGCCGTCACCGCCAGCCAATCGGACCAGAGCATTTCCCGCGGCGCGCTCGGGATATATTGACCACGCACCTCATATTCACCGTTTGCGATGATCCCTTGCGAAACGATGATTGATCCGACTTGCAACTGATCGGTGCGGCCGCGCGTGACTTCCGATTCGTCTGCGGCCAAGCGCACTTCGTATTTGACGCCGACCACGCCGTCGATCGAGCCATCCCATGACAGGCGAATGGCGGGCCGGCGCGGCTGACCGGCGATGAACAGCGTATAGGGCTCGGCGAACCAGTCGACCACGCCTTGCGGCGCCGGGTAAGGGATAATCGTCGGACCGGTGCCCACTGGCGTGAAGTCGCCCGGCGTCCAATCGTAATCGCTCGGATCCACTTCGGTGAGATCGAGGACGACGTCAAGGTTCGCCTTGTCGATCATCCCGTCGACGCGGAACTGCTTGGCGTCGTAACCGTTCCTTACGCTGCTCCACTCCCCAACGTCGCCGGGCTCGACCAGCCAGAACGCCGGCGGCATGGAAAGCGTGTGCCGTCGCGCGCGGCGCGCTTCCTGCAGCGCCGACTTTTGCAGTCGTTGCACCTGCTCGTCGTAGGGAACGAAATCGAACGTCGGATTTGCTAGGAGCCGACGGTTGCCGTCTTGTGCCTCGAACGTCGCATCGTAGAGTGGCGGCGCGACCTTCGTTTCCCATGCTTCGGTCGGCGATGGGTAAGACGCCGTGATGCCGTTGATCGAATCGGCGAGACCGAAAAACGGGGTGAAGGTCTGTTCTTCGGTCGACAGAATGTCGTCGTCGGTCCACGCAAAGGTCGGGCTATCTGGCGCACCGACGCGCACCTTGTAGAACCCGCCGATTTCCGAAATGCGCCCCTGGCAAGCGGTCATCAGCGCTTCCAGCGTGTTCGCTACCTGCGTGTTGACGTTGACCTGGCCGCCGGCGCGATACGTCGGTTGCACACCGGACGCGCCCGTGATCGTGGCACGACATTTCGCGATCTGCGCGTTCCAGTTGATCGTCGGGAGCCGCGCCTGCGTCATGCGCTGTAGGCCGTAGAGCCATTGGCCACCGACGTAGACGCCACGCATGATGTTGTAGGCTTGGACAGCCGGATAATCGTCGCCGTCGCCGCCCCACGTGCTCGGGTCGGACCAGCGCTGCGCACCGGATCCGCCGTTCGTCGAGTCCTTGGTCGGATCGTAGAGCGGCACGCCCGACATCTCGAATTTGAACGTCGGGAAGCCGGTCCAGATAAAATCATTCGTCAGCGCCGTGACGATCACATAGGAGACGCCGGTTCCGACGCGCGTGTTCTCATAGGGACGATCGGACGATGAGACGGCGGACACAAGCCACGGGTCGGCGAACGTCTGTGAGCCATCGTAATATTTGACGTAGAGGTGCGGCGCGATGTCGGCGGGATAGTCCGGATTGCGTGGCTTGATGTATTCCGGCACCTGATAACCGGGATCCCCGCCGCCCGGCGCGCCGGACATCGTCGGAATGGTGACCTTTTCACCATTCACCCACATGCCGGTCAGCTTTGCGCCGGGTACGTCGGCGAGGGCGATCACCTGCACCAAATAGGCGTTCGGCGTTTGACCCGGCAGCGCGCTCGGTGCCCACGTGTTGGCGTAGACCAGCGATCCGGCCGTCGCAGTCGCGCCTAGCGGGAAGGATCGAGGCACATCGCCGCCGCCCTGCAACTGCCCTTGGATGCCGAACGTATCCGCGGACTGCGAGGAAGTTTGGTTCGGGTTACCGGCGAGCGCCTGCGCGGCGTAGGAGATGCCCACGGAAGCCGCGAGACCGAGCCCGCCGGCAACAACGCTGGTCGCAATTGCACTGCCAGCCAGGAACGTACCGGAGAGCAGGGCGGTCGCGGCTGCGGTGAAAACTGCCATTAACCGATTGCTTTCAAGAAATGGGTTTCAGCGGCTTGGTAACCGCGGCGACGATAGAGCGCGGCGACGGTCGGATCATTTCCCATGCCGGCCATGCCGATGAATTTACAGCCGCGTCCACGCGCCCACGTCTCATAGGTGTCGAGCATTCGGATCGCCGCTGTGCCGCCGCGGTGGTCGGGGTCGATCCACCAGAGTCGTTCCTGCGACATCCACACCGGTCCGAAATCGTGCTCGAACGCGTGCGCCAAAAGGATGCCTTCGGCGCGACCGGCCACGTCGTGGATCAAGCAGAGCATGTTGCCGCCTCGCGCGTAGCGCAGGAACAGCCGCTCGCCATAGGCGGGATCGAGTGGGAATAGTCGGTCCATTCCCGCGCTCACGGCAAAGTCGCGCATCAATTCGACCGCTCGCGCCTTATCGCCTATGTGTGCTGCTCGAATTGTCATCGGCCGATCTTGCTAAAGAAGTTCGAATCGGTGGTTCGGATTGGCCCGCCCGCTCGACCCCAAAACTGTTGCCAGGACGAAACGACGCTCGCGTCGGCAAAAAAATTATCCGTCGGATTGCGGAGGCGCTGCGACGCATCGGAACGGGTGTCCGGGTTCGAGCGCGTCATTTCCTGCGTGTGCGACGTGCAAGTCAGTTCGACATCGCCGACGTCGTTTTCCTTCGGCGTCTTGATCGGCGCCTCGTCGATGAAACCGACAAAGCGCGGAAACGCCGGTCCGACCATAGAGCGAGTGGAGGGGTCGAATAGGCCGCGGTAAATCTCGACACGACCCTGCTTACAGTCGTACGTCCGTACCAGATTGTTGATGCGATCGGAGACCTGCGACAGCGTGATGGTGACGTTCTGCACGGTCAGTGTGGAGACCAGCGGAATGTCCGAGATGGAAATGAGGCCGCCGGCGCCGAACCAGGTGCGCGACTGCGCGCCGCCGGTCTCTGGATCGATCACGGAAGCCGTAATGGTGCCGATGTCGGACCAATAGCCATCGGTGACCGGACTGCCGTCGACACGGTTGCGAACGACGAACCACGCGAAATCGCGCGCGACCAGGTGACCGGCTTGCAGCGCTGCGTTGTTCTCGGCGGAGAGGGAGCGGGTCATTCCAAATACTGCACTGCCTGAAACGAGATCACGGTGTGGAGAGCACCCTGCGCCTTCGGTGAGAACGACGCGGGCTGCATCGTGAAAATGCCCTTGGGGTTCTTGAGCGTGACCGCCGCGCCGACCGTAAAGCCGGGCCGGATGTGCGGCCGCACTTCGAATTGCGCTGTGAGGCCGGATCCGTTCGCCGTCACAGTTTCCACGGCGCGGTGCAGCGCGCGGCTCGTACCATAGGTGAACGACAGATAGTCGCCGGCGGAGATGACCTGGCCAGCGGCGAGCCCCGAGAGCGCTAAAGCCTTGTTGTTGGCGTTCACGGATGCCAGGGCGCCATTGTTTGCGCCGGTGCCGTCCGGATACTGCCGCGGGTTCGGCCGGCGTACGTCGAACGCCTCGAACGTGTTGATCACGCCATCGAGCGCGTCAAAGGCGGCTTCGTAGGCGAGGGCGTCGTCGTTGGCGATCGGACCGGTGGTGTAGGTTGCCACCCACAGCGCACTGCCGAAATCCTTGCCATAGGCCTTGCCACCGGCGGTCCGGCTCAATTCCTGGCGCGACATCGGTTGAAACACTTGATCGGCGAAGCCGGGCGCCATGAGCGTGGTAAGCGGGAAGGTGAGGGCCATTATGCCAACCTCCGCGCCTTGGCCTTCATCGCAGCCGCGCCGAACGCCGGGCTCTGCGCAAAGCTGGAAATGCCGCTCGCTGCCTCACGCTGCGCCACATCCTTGACGTAGGCTTGCAGATTGCCGTTCTGGTCGACCTCGACGCCGACGGTCACATGAACACCTTGCTGACCGCCGCCGCCCGCGCCCGAGCCGTCGACGTAGCCGCCGGACGCATAGCCGCGCATGCGATCGAGGTTGCGCACGCCGATGCGGCGGGTGGTCACCGCGTCCATGACGTATTCGCCCTTGTGGACGATCCCGGCCGGTTCGAACTTGCCACCGGGGCCAGTGAAACCGCCGCCGGCAAAGCCGGGACCGTAAAACGCGCCGCCCGTGTTATTTGCCAGGGTGCTTGCCGACGCCGCCTGCGCGGCCGCCCCGCTGCCGCCGCCACCGAACAGACCGCCGAGAATGCCGCCAAGCCCGCCGCCGGATCCGCCGAACGCCGCGCCCCAAAGGTTTTGCGCGGCCATGTCAGCAAGCTTACTAGCGATCGAATTGAGCGCGCTTTGACCAGCCTGCTTGAACGCATCCCATGCCTTCGCGCCGTTGCCGATAGCGGACGTAAAAGTCTGAATCGGACCCTGTACCAGGCTCGAATAGGCGAACCGAAGATTGTCGGTGTTCTGCGCCGCCTGCCCGAGCGCCGCGGCGTTCGCTCTGATCGAGGCAATGTCCGCTTCCGAAAGCACGCGGCCGTTGCGCTTGGCTTCATTGAGCGCGTTTTGCATGGCGGTATATTCGGCCGTCGCGCCGGCCGACATGCCAATCGTCGCGGCATTGATCTTTTCGGCGTCCGTTTGCGCCTTGATCTGCGCGACGCCGTTCACCTGCTCGCGGGTGAGTTGCTTTATGACGTCGATGCGCTTCTGATCGACCGACACGCCCTGCAAGCGCGCGGACTGCACCGCCAACTCGACTTGGCGAACGGCTTCGCTTGCGGTGATCGTTTGACCGTAAAGGGCGAGTTGCTGTTGCTGCAGCGAGATTTGCCGCTGCACGACGACGGGGTCGACAGTCTTCGGACCGGGCGGCGCGGTCGTTCCACCCGTGATCATGACACGCGTAGGAGCCTGACCCTGTCCGCTGAAATTCGCGCCGTTCAACGCTAACCCGGCGCCGATACCTGCCGCTCCACCGACCGCTGCGCCGATTGGACCGGCGATTGCGCCGCCGATCGCGCCGGCACCGCCGAGCAACAAGACCTGCAGCCACGGCGGAATCTTAATGTCCGAAATGGCATTGGCCACGTCGAGCATGGCGGACTTGAAGGTGTTCACGAACTTGGTAGTTGCGCGGTTCCACTCTTCGTCGAATTTACGCGCCGACGCGATCAGTTTGCCTTCGGCGCTCTCATTGAACTGGACCGCCGCTTGCTGTGCCGCCTTGATACCGTCCTTGCCTTGCGACAGGAACCGAACCCAATCCATCGTCGCGGGCAGGCCGGCGCGCTGCAGGAGTTGCAGCCGTTCCGTGTCGTTGCCGGCGTTCTTGATCAGCTCGGCGACGTTCTCGAAAATGGATTGGAAATCCTTGGCAGACTTGCCATTCGCGCGCAGGAACTCGCCAAGCTGACCCATTCCGTGCTGCGCCTGGTAAACATCGCCGCCGAACTGGCCCATAGCCTTAAAGAAATCATCTTGACCGATACCCTTGAACGACGCGGCTTGTTGCAGTGTGTGCAGATTGCCGGTCGTCGTGCCGATCGCGCGGGACACGTCGTCGAACTGCTTTGCCATATTGGCAAGCGATTGAATGGCGACCAGACTTCCGGCACCGAGTCCGATGACGCCCAAAGAGAGGAGTCGCACCGGCGTCAACACGCTGGCGATGCCGCCGGCGATCTGCTTGAACGCGCCGCCGACGGTCCCGGTCTTGCTCGAACCGAATATGTCGGCGATCTGCGATCCCTGTTGAAACAGAACGGTCAGTGGCGACTGTCCGCCTGCAAGCGACACGCCGACGTCCTGCAACTGACGGGACAGGTTGATCATCTCGTGCCGTGCCAAGGCGCCAGATTTAGCGATTTTTTCGCTGCTTTTACCAATGCCGTCCGATGACTTGCCGAACTCATCACCTAGGCCCTTCGCGGCCTCGCCTGCACCTTCGATCTGTTCCTTAAAACCTTTCCCGGCACCCGCGATGAAACGTCCCTGCGCATCCCGCAGTTTTTCGACTCCCTTCGCGGCAGCATCAGCGGATTTTTGCACTGCGTCCGTCGCGACCGCCGCCGGCTTCGCAGACGCCGCCAGCTTGTCGCTCGCCTGTGCCGCGGCATTGGCTGATGCCTGAAATTTATTGAGCGCCGTCGTTGCTGCAGTTGCCTGCGAGCTGTCAATGGCCAGTCCTAATCGTGCGACGTCAGCCATTGGAGAACAACGCCTTGAACAAAGCGGGGGTCACTTCATGCGTCGATTGAGGCACTGCGGGCGCTTCCGGCTCGTCCTCGCCTCCGAAGAACTTGAACAGAGCATTCCACGGCGCGTAGTCGTGTTTATTGCGGGTGTTGATCGCACGGGCGAGGGCTTCCATGGGCATTTGCTGCACTTCGTCGTAGGTGTAGCCGCACACACCCATTCCCTCGTTTTCCAGCCACTCCCAATAATCGGAGTGGCTTATGCTTCCCCCGCGTCGTCGCCGTCCTTGGCGGCTTCGACCGGCTTGCCGCCGTTCGCCAGATAGGTGACGAACATGGTCAGCGGTCCCGTCAGATTGACCGTGCCGGTGCGGTAAACCTTGTCCTCGACGTCCACCGGCTTTTTGCCGGAACCGAACGCCACGACACCGACATAGGTTTCGAGGTCCAGCATGCCGAGCTTGGCGATGACTGCCTGATAGCCGTTGCCGAGCGCGTTGATGCTTCGCGCCGCCGGCAAACTGCAACGGAGCGTGACTGGCTTTCCGTCGAGAACGATTTCGACTTCACCCACCGCAGCATTTGCCATTACAGGGAAACTCCCGGCGCGAACGGCCGCAAATTGAGCACGGTCGTCGACACGGCAATGCCGAGCTGCACGACCGTTTCGCCGGCGCTGAGATCGGCCGACGGCTGGATCCCGCCGGGTGTCTCCGAGAGGTAATAGGCCGTGCCCGGAACGAGAGTTGCGCCAGGAACGAACGCGGGGTCGCTCTTGACCACCGTCAACGGCTGGCCATTGGACGACGCATGCAGTGCGATTCCGTAGTAGCTCCTGACTTCGCTCGGCGTGCCGTTGCTATCGGACAGCTTGAACAGGCCGGTCGCCGCTTCCTTGTACACCGGCTGACCGGCGGTAATGGTCGCGCCGGCCTTGCCGGTCTCGGTGATCGCTTGACCGCTGGCCGCAACGTTGGCTGCGGTAATTACGAGGTCCGCCATGTATCAGGCTCCTATCGCGGCTGCGGCTTACGCCGCGGCCTTCTCGACGATGTTCGAGTTGATTTCGAGGGTGGCGTTCAGGTTGCGGATCGTGTTCGCCGCGCCGCCGGCCGCCTCCGCACTCATCGCCAGTGCGACGAAATAGTGCTGCGTCGGATTGGTGCCGCCGGACGGCATGTCGTTGTAGTCGATCCGGAACGCGTAGTTGTTCTTGTTCGACGGCGCGGCGGCCGCGATGAGCGCGATCTGGCCGGGATCGTTCTTGATCTCGGCGAACACGTTCTGCATCGAGCCGGCGTTGCTGGTGCCTTTCTGCTTGGCGTCGCGGCCGCGGTTGATCAGGCTGGTGGTGATCACCTGCGCGGTGTCGCCGTGGGCGCCCATCTGCGACCAACCGTCGATTTCGGTCCAGGTCTGTCCGCTGAAATCTGCCTGCACGAAGTCGGTCGACTTATCGGACAGAACACCGCCGATGTAGATGCGGCAACCAGCGACGGGAAAGAGGGCCATGGCGACTCCTACTGCGTGAAGGTCCGGTAGCGAACGCTCACCGGGATTTTGATGTATGAATCGTCCTGACGAACGGACGATGCGATTTGCGGCGGCTCGTAGACGTCAACCTGCACCGAGCCGTTCAAGAGGCGCGTCCCGCGCTTGAACCAAGCTGCGACCGCATCGGCGATCTGCAGCGGCTTGATCTCGCCATTCTGCTGCTTGTAGACGACATCCACCTGCAAAATGCCGGAATGCTCGTCCCAATCCGAAATCCCGATGCCCTGCGTCGGCGCGCGAAGCAGCCACGCTTGCAGGTACGTGTCCGGCTTGTCGGTAGCGGGCGGCGCCGGGAATGGAACGTTCGGCCACGCGACTTGCAGGGGAGGCGAGAGCGTCAAACCTTGCAGGCGCGTCTGTAACGCCTCTGCAATTTGCGCTTCGATACCCACTGCGGACATACGAGGAATATAACACAGGAATGTTGACTGTCAACATAATGAAACGCAATGAAGTGGCTGTGCAGGGAGTTAGTCCGGCAATTCCGCAGCCGCCTTGTTCACGATACCGTTGAACTCGGCGATCGTGAGCCTCACCATCCCATTTGGGCTCTGCTTCGACCAACCGAATTCTAAACGGTTAATGTAAGGTAAATTGGCAACGAGGTACACGACGTCACCAGCCTTCGCCGGCGCGACACCGACGTTGATGCGCGCAATGGTCTCCGCGCCGGTCTTGTCCAGGTGGTTGACTTGTCCGCTCGGGATCGAGCCAATTGCGCACTGCCAGGCACCGCGCGCACGCCCTGTATCGACAGGCGTCTTAATGACCACGCGCGAAAACATGTCGAGCGCTACCTTGCGCAAAACTAGGTCGGCGTTGCCCTTAGCCTTTTCAACAAACGCTGCAATCTGAGCAGTAAAGACGTTGCTCGTGCTCACTTTCGCGCCTGTACGTCAAACACAACCACCAGCCCGGCCGGCGCGATTGGATCCGCCTTGACCACCTGGCGCTCGACGCCGCCGACCACAATCGCATCCGGCGGTGCCATTGACGTGATACCGACGCCCGACAGCGGCCCGGCGGCGATCAGCCAGCGCTCATCCGTGTCGAGCACGGTCCCACGCTGCATCTGCTTCATGGTAAATTCGACCTTGGCGCCCTTGGTCGCGTAATCGGTCGTCGTGGTCGTCGGATCGAAGGGCGGGCCGCTCGTGGTCGTCCGGCGCAGAATGACGGCCTGGCCGAACTTGGAGATAAGCCGGTCCGCCGTGTCGCGCTTGGCGCCATAGTCGAACGTGTCGCTCACGCCGCCGGCTCCCACGGTTTCAACTGCACTTCCGCCTTGACGATGGCGCGGGCGTCTTCCTTCGAGCGCTTTTCCACGTGAATCAAATGCTTGAGCCGATCGAACGTCCATTGGATTTCGGCGGCGGACAGCCCGGAA
The DNA here is from genome assembly GCF_059512425.1 of Bradyrhizobium sp. Leo78. Lineage (NCBI taxonomy): Bacteria > Pseudomonadati > Pseudomonadota > Alphaproteobacteria > Hyphomicrobiales > Nitrobacteraceae > Bradyrhizobium > Bradyrhizobium sp. Leo78. Next base: position 45,245 of record NZ_JCAMOT010000034.1, on the reverse strand, counting down.
ACATCGGCAAGCAGCTTCACGCCGTTGAACGTGCCGTCACCGTTCGCGTATTTGTCCATGGCGCTCACGACCGCACCAGCCGCACATTGCCGGCCGCCGAACCCGGCGTGCTCGTCACCAGTCCGCCCAAATAGCCTTCAATGGCCAAATAGCGGTCGATAGCCGGAGCGCCGTCTGCCCAAGTCGTGCTTGTGGAAATCGGCCCGACCGTTTCCGAGAGACTGCGAATCTGGCCGCCGCGCACCAACTGCGGTTCCAACGTCACACCCGACAGCGACAGCAGCGCGGCTTCCATGGCGGCGCGCTTCACCTGAACAGGAACGGTCGTCTGATCAATTTGCCACCCGTTCTCGTCGTAGAGCGGATACAAAACCGCCGCATAACGATACCCACCGCGAGCGCCATCGATGCGCGGCCAGGCGAGCGCCTGTGCCTGTGTCGCGGTTATGCCGCGCCAGCGTTCGCGATAGGCGTTGTCGAGATACTGCGTACCGAGCCGCGCCGCGGCTTCCTTGGCAGCGTCGGTGCCGGTCCAAGCGGTAATACCGCGCGCGGAAAAATATGTGTCGGCTTCGGCGATCGAGAAATAGGAGTCGGCGTTGGGATCGCCAGGGTTGCTGTTCAGGCTCATGTTCTGCAGCCCTCCGAAACCTGCGCGATCATCCAATCTTCCAGTTCGAAATCGTCCGCGAAATCGAATTCTTCGACGTCGATCATGTACGACCGGCGCCGCCGCCGTTGGCGAAGAATGCGGGGACGCGTAGCAGTGCGCCGCGCCCGCATGGTCGTTACTTCTTCGCGGCCGCCAGGGCCTTCTCGATTACCTGAATCGCCTGCGCCTTGTTCTCGACGGCGCGGCCGCCGGAAACGACTTCGGCGATCTTGCGCAACTCGGCGCCGTCCTTCTCGCGCCAGTTCTTCGGCAGATCGAGCGGATCTGCGGGCGGCGGCGGCAGAGGTGCGGCGGGTGGCGGGGGGAGCGGTGCGACCGGATCGGCGAAAAGCTCGTGTTTCTCCGGATCGAAATCATCCTTATTGATCTCGACGAAATCACCCTGCGACTCGGGATGGGTCGACTTGATCTTGACAGTCGGTACGAACATCAAAACGGGGTTCCTTGGGTAAAACGGGGCGCACATGTTGCATGCGCCCCGTTGGATCGGTGGATTAGCCGAGCAGGATGCCCGAGTGGCGCGGAGCGATCATCTTGACGCCCCAAGCCAAGTTGACCTCGTACCGAACCTGACGCTTCTGCTTGTACACGCAGAACTCGAACGCCAGACCGGACACGGGATCCGCAATGACCATCACGTCGTCGGCCGCGTCGCCGCCTTCCGGCATGGCCGGCGCGCGGGTGGCGAGCTGGATTGCCGAACGGGCGAAGAACATGTTGCGGGTCGCCGCACCGACGATGGTGATCGCGGTAGCCGCCGCCGGAATGGCCTTCTGCAGGCCCGGCTCGGCGATAACGATCGTTCCGCCGTTCGACGTGTCGGTGTCGCCCGTCACGACCAGATACTTTTCGGCGTCACCCGCGAACGAAATGATATCGCCCGCCAGGATGGTGCCGGTACCGGCCGCAGCCAGAGTGATCGACGTCGCGCCCTTCGCATAGCCGGCGTTGTTGGTCGTAGCCGCCGCACCGGTACCCGGAACGAACGTCTTGACCACCTGCGCCGACTCGTGGACCGCCCAATTCTCGACGGTGCCGATCGAACCGGTGCGCAGCAACACGTCGCTGCCGGCTTCGTTCGCCTTGAACAGGGTCGACTGCTTGCCGCGGATGTTGGCGGCCGCGAGCGAGCCGAGAACCATGTGGCGATCGGACTTCGGGGCGCCGTTGTCGTCGAGAATGCGATAGGGCTGCGCGAAGTCGGAGAGGTCGCCGGCAGTGCCGAACGGAGCGGTTCCGGCGACGCCGTAGGCGCGGCTGGTGTTCAGGTGCAGCGCGGCCAGGTCGCTTTCCACTTCGTTGGTCAGCGTGCGGAGCGCCTGCGCGATACGGTCGCGGTTGATCGTCGCGAGCGTGCCGGCATTCTGCAGACCCTTGGTTTCCTCGCCGGTAATGCCGAACGGCACCGAGCGGGCCTTGGTAATCTGCATCTGCACGTTGAGGATCGTCTGCGCGGGCGGCGAAGCGGCAACGTTACCGACCGTCAGGTCTTCCGCTGCCATCGGGCCGACGACCGGCGAAGTGACGTTCTCGCCAACCGCGGCGCGCTCGGCCGAAGAATCACGAGAAACGGCCGGAATGAAACCGACATTTTCGCGGGAAACCACGTCCATCGCCGCATAGATGTCCGGCACAAGACCGCTAAGAGTGAGAATAGCCATAGTGCGTCTTTACTCCGTAAAGGGTATGCGGCCGATGCCGCGGGGTTGCCTCAGTCGACGACCTTGAACCCTTCCTTGATCTTGTCGGCGCGGGCCTGGTGCCCGAGCGCGTCAAAATCCTTCCGGGAGATCGTCTTTCCACCGGCATCCCGCCGCTGGCTCGGATCCTTCCCGGACCCGCCGCCCGTGCCTTCGAAAAGGGACGGGAAACTTTTCTGCGCCTCTTTCACGAGGTCGTCGAACGTGGCCAAGCCACCCGAACCGCTGCCGACCATCGGCGTCTTGCCGTCGGCTTCCAGAATGGTCGCGGTCGCCTCGCCGGCATCGTCAAACTCGATCTTGACGCGGTCGCCGATCAATCGCGGCAGCGCGGTCAAGCCTTCTGCGGACGCCTTCGCCTTGGTGAGCGCGGTCGTCAAACTCGTGTTCACGATGGCCCGTTTGGCGATGCCGAGCGCGCCCTCGCGCTGCTTGGTCGCCGTTTCGATGTGACCGTCGTATTCCTTCTTCTGATCGCCGAGTTTCTTCGCCAAAATCTCGTCGAACTTCCCGGCCTTCTTCAGCGCTTCTTCGGCCTTGACCCGCTCCGCTTCAAGCATCTGCTCGATTTCGTCCGGCGACTTGCCGAGCTTTTCCCACGATGCGATCTTGTCCTTGACCGCCTTGTTCAGTCCTCGCTCCGATTCGAGGGCCTTTTTCAGTCCGCCAACATCGGGCACATCGAAGTCGAGAACGTATTTGCCTTCTTTTTCGACGTAGGCGCCGCGAGCGGTTTCGGGAATTGCGTCAAGAGAATCGTAAGATTGGGCCAGAGCCATCAAGCGTCTCGCTTTAGGAAATCCTGCATCCCGCAGGCAGGGAAACGGCCGACGTCGCGCCAGCCTGAACATTTAGCGTCCGCGACTATATCACAACGCAATGTTGACTGTCAACATTACCGGCGTAAGGCTTTTTCGCGGAGCTGTTCGGTGGTAAGAGGGCGGCCGGACTGGTCGAGCAGATCGCGGAAGGTGATCTTGCCGCGGCGCCAGAGGTCGGCTTTTTCGACACCTAACGCTTCGTCTTGTCGAGCGCGGGACTGTTTTCGCAGCCATTCCTCGTAGTTGGTTTTTGCCGGGACTTGGCCATCCATACTTGCGCGGGTCGTCTGCGGAATTTCGTCCGCATCGATGCCTAGTTCACGCCATGACTTCAGAACCGGAACGCTCGTGCTGCGGCATTGCCAATGGGCGGCGCCCGGACCTAAGCCCCATGGCGGGCCGCCGTCCTTCGGCTTGTGTTCGTCGTCGTTCGTGTAGACATGACCATCGTGCGCTTTGCAGATGTCGGACGTGCGCAGATCGAGCGTGGCGTGCCACTGCAACCCGCTGATGATGTCGTCGTTCTTTTCGTACATTGCCGTGCGGGCGGCATTCGCGGCGGTCTGCACCGACGTTCGCACCAGGCGTTCCGCGGAACTGCGCGAAACGTCCATGATGCCGGGTTGACCGTCCTTGCCGCGGACGCGCGCGATCAGGTCGGCGTTCGTCTCGCCAGCGGCGACGCCGATCCGCATCTGGTCAGCGAACCGGTCGACGAGCCCCGTCGCTTGGCGGGACCACCAGTCTTTCGACGGCGCGCCCTGGATAAGGACATCACTGGCGAGCGTCTCCAAGCCCTGGCGCGTAAGCCCGCCGGTGACAAGGTCGATCTGCACCGCGTCGTTGATCGCGTGGCCGGTCCAGACCGCTTCCTGGTCAATAATCTCGCGGATTTCCTGCGCCATGAGCACCGACGCGCCGCGGTAACTGGCGCGGACCGCCGCGCGGACGGAGTCGAGTAGCTTTTCCAGTCGGCGCCGCTGTGCCGACGTCTGCCCGACGCCGGTCGGATCGGTCTTGGCGATTGCAGCGACCAATTCGCCTTCCAGATCGGCCAGGATCGCAAGCACCTTGTTTCGGGTACCGGCTTCTAGCCGCAGCAAGTCGACCGCCCGTTCGATATAGAGGTCGACCAGCGTTTCATTGGCAGAGGGTAGGGTGGTGGTGACCATGGCTTATTCGGCCGCCTGTGCGGCCGGCGACGAGAGGTCCATTCCCTTGCCGGGCGGGACGCCGTTCGATAGGTCCGGCGCCTCGCTTTCAATGCGGCTTGCCACGGTCTCCGGATCAACGTCCTCTGCGAAGATACCGCGCCGCTTTCCTTCGTTGACGTAGGTTTCATTGTCGATTTTGCCGGCAATGCGGGCCTGCGTGATCGATTGCCAGGTGGCGAGATCTCCAGTGATGCCAAACTCTTTGTTGACGACCACAGACCCGCCGGCCAGTGCGGGAAGCCCGGCAAACTGCGCCATGAACCCCAACGCCGCTTCGAGCGCGTCCTGCAGCGCGGTCGCCATCATGGCTAGGGGGCTGTTTTCCTTCGCGTTGTCGCGGATCTCGCCCGTGGCTGTCTGTCCCGGCTTGTCGATGAGCAATTGCAAACCGAGATTTTGCATTTGCGCTTCAAGATTGGCCAAGTCCTTGTCGCCCGCACCAATCGCCGCGCCGGTATGCTCGACGTAAGTCAATTTGGCGTTAGGGTCGGTTGCACGGATCATTTCCGACACACCAACGACGATTTTGTCATCCGTGCTGAACCCCGCACCGAACAGGATCGGCACGCGTGCGACGTGGAGAATGTTCCGTTGATCGCTGCTCGATTGCCAGTGCGTGATGTTCAATTCCGCCATCTTGGCGAGCGGCGGCGCACCGGTCATGAAGCCGGTTCGATTGATGTAGATCGGCACAAGCGTGATGGAGGGAATGGAAATATCGCCGGACTCGTGAACGATCCAAGTGCTGCTGTTTGCTGGCTTGCGATAGGTCTGCCAGATGCAACCGGTACCGAGTTCATTCAGCGAGACGACGCGAATCTGATCGATTTCTTTTTCACCCCATTCGCCGTCGTCTTCCTTCGCGCATTCTTTGATGCGGATTTGCGTCAGCTTCACCGCACCCTCGTCGATCGTCGTTTTCCAACCGATCAAATTCTCGACGGGAACATAGGTTAGATAGGGGCGCCACTTCGCCGCTTGGTAGTCAGCGAGCGTCGGTGCCGCGCCGTCTTTGCGAGTCGGGGCCGGCGGCGCGTCGACGAAAATATACCCTATGCCAGGTTGCAGTGCGTCCTTGAAGGCATGGCACGCGAACACGTTGATATGCTGTCCGGCGTTGTCGATGTTTTCTGCCCATTCCTTCAGTTGCGGTGCGACGTCATCCTTGAGAATGACGGGCTTAACAAACACCTTGCCGGCCATGTCTTCGACGGTCTTTCCGACCGCATTGAAAAGTACGGTGCGTTTCAGGCGCGCGTCATATGCGCCTTGCGACTCGGCTTCCTCTTTCGGGAGATGTTTTTCGCCCGCGGCGCGCATCGCCTTCGTGCCGGCGACGAGCGTGCGGATCGGCTCGGCACATTCGACCATGTCGGTCTGCGCCTTGATAGGTGTGGAAACATCGGCCATTAGATTCGAAGCTCCTGACGGCTGGTGGTGCGAGCGCGACGCACGTTTTCTGTTGCGTACCTAGCTGAGTCGATCTCGTGATTTTTCTTATCCTCAAGCACATTCGTAATCTCGCCCGTGTGCGGGTCGATCTTGAAGGAATAATGCTCGAATTCATCGACGGTGTGCTTGCACTCGGGATGAATCACGATGTCGTATTGCTGTAGAAACGTGATGCCTTCCTCGACGGAGCCCGGCCCTTTTATTGCCGGCTGCACGTTGAAGCCGTGACGCTTCATGTACGAAATTGTTTCCGGTCGCGCGCTGTCAGCAATGAATGGCACGCGACGTGCGAGTGATCGCCAGTTCGGGTCCTTTGCCTTGGCTTCGCTCCAATCAGGATCAAGCTTATCGAACAGCGCAGGCGTGCGATCGATTTCGCAACCAATCGCCCAAACCTCGCGCCAGATGTAGAGCGTACGCCCTTCGATGAAACAGATCAGACCGACGGTGGGATCCTGAGAGAAACCCCAATCAGCGCCGCCGTAGAGAATCGTTCCGGGCTTCGGCGCAGGGAAATCATCGGCATCAGCAACGCGCCAGTTCTTGAAGACGCGCGCCTGACTGTTCTTTTCGTACTCGCCGCCCCAAACGTGCGCGTACATATCGCGATCACGCTTGAAATCGTAATCCTTGTCGGCCGCCATCTCGGTGCCGTAGAACCATGGATTGTCTTGCCAGTTGGCCTCAACAACGATTGCCCCCGGCGGCGGGGACCATTTATCCTTCGCCCGCAACTCGTGTGACTTTTTCGAGTTGCCGCGCAGGAAGTCGTCGACCGGGTCGTCGGCCTTCCGCGGGTTCCAAGTGAACCAAATTTCCGATCCGGTCTTGCGCATTGTCGGCCGCAGCGTGCGCAGGGACGTTTCCGAAAGCGTCTGCGCTTCTTCGACCCACGCCACGTCATAGCTTTCCAGTGACTTCAACGAATCGGCCGTGTGGTTCTGCATGCCCGAAAAGATGATCAGGCCGCCGCCCGGCGTCTTGATTTCCGCCTTCTGGATCTCGAATAGATGACCAACGCCGAGCGCCTGAATCTTAGACTCGATGACGCGCTTTGCGGATTGCGCTAGGGACTTCTGGATTTCGCGAATGCAGACGGCATGTGTGCCTGGCTCGGCGACGCATTTTTCCACTAGCATTTCAGCAAAACCCCAACTCTTACCGGAGCCGCGGCCGCCGTGGGCACCCTTGTAACGCGACGGGCGCAATAGCGACAGCATCCACCGCGGCGTGGGGATTTCCACAGTACGGCCGCACCGCATCTTGAGGGGACCGGCGGTCATTCCGCCGTCTCCATGGCGGGCTCGGGTGCCTTCGGGTCGATCACGCGACGGACGATCTCGCGTATCGGTTCATCACCTTCACCTGCAGTCGGCAAAGCCGCGCCCCTAACAGAGGCTTTCGGCGCGTACGCTCCGGCCTGTTCCTTTGCAACCTGTTCGTAGAGTTTGGCCGCCAGTTCATGCGAGCCCTGGCCACCGCGATCGCGTACCGATTCCGCCATGAGCAAAAGGTTCACCTGACGACGAATCGGGTTGAGCGCCGGCGCGATTTTCTCGGGGTTCTGCGTAAGGTCATCCACGGCCTTAGCGAAAATCCCGTGTTCCTCCGGAGAGAGAACAACGATGCTCGGGTCACACGAATAGACATCTTCGGGGCGACATGCAGTATCGCGCCAAGCAATGGCGAATTTCGCGCAAATGTCAGCGACCGAATATCCATATGCCAGACGAGTAATTATAAATTCCCGCTGCGCGCTCGTGTGCTTGCTGGCCATGCTCCTTTAACGCTGGCCGAATACGTAGCGGCAAGTATATAGCAGAAGTATGTTGACTGTCAACAATCCGCATCGATGGTCGGAACCGTCCCCACACCCAACATGACGGGCGGGTGGCGCGTTCCGTAAATCCACAACTTCACCGGAGCGCCGGCGGCGATGGCCTGCAGTTCTTCCGGCGTCGGAAACCAGACGGACGACATGAGCAGAGCGCCAGATTCGGTCGGCTCCGCCAGGATGGAGAGCGACGCGCAATTGCCATCGCGATCCTTGTCCCAATTCTCGGGAGCGGCGAGGGTGCAGTTCGCGCCTTCGATGCGACCGGGGATCATGAGTCGCGCAGTTTCTTTAGCCAGCGATCGCAATTGCGCTGGCGCAGATAGGCGCGGTCCCATTCGACGGCGACGCGCACACCTTCCGGTGTTAGCGAAGCATAACCATGGGCGTGCCACGCTAGGCCGGCCCTGCACAGATCGCCGCGACCGTTCTTGGAGCAGATGTTACCGTCCCACGTCGGACCATTGACGTAGAGTTGCCCGAGCACTTCGATTGCGGCGGACGACAGCGGGGTCGTTTGAAATAGTTGTGTGGTGCTCACGCCGTCACCGCCCTTGTCCGGCGCCGGGGCGGGAATCCCAACTCGCCGATATTGCTGCGAATGAACCAGAAGCCCGGAAAGTTCGGGTCCTGGTAGCGCTGCACGGCGATGCCGTGATAGCCGCGGTCACGCCAATGTTGCGTGATGATGTCGACTAGGCGCGATGAGCCTTTGTTGGTGTAGGTGTCAGATTCGAGTCGGGGCATTGCACGTCAGGGGTTTGCTTCGATGCGCAAAGAGTGCCTGACGTAATGTTGACTGTCAACATAAATTATTCGGCGGTCTTTCCGGTTTGATGCCACCGCACGATACGCTCGCGCTCAGCACCATCGATCCCGTTCAACCAGAGTCCAGCTCTCAACGATGTGTTGTCGGCGGCTCTCAAGATCGGTCCGGCGACCAATAACCAGATTCCACCGACGAGCAGAACGACTCCGAAAAGCCAAATCTCGCTCACTGTCCATTCTCCGCCAGGACGCGGTAGGTGTATGCGCGACTGACCCCCAACACTACAGCAATCCGCGCCGGCGCGATGCCCTGCTTGGCCAGCCCGACAATCATCCGCGGCTTGTCGCTGGTGCAGGTGCGCGGCTTGCGCTTCCGATTGGGCCGGTGTTCGCGCAAGATGCCGTAGACGTAGCCGGGTGAGACGGAGAGGGCGCGTGAAATCTCGGCGACCGATTCGCCGCGGTCGGCCAGGGCGAGAATTTGGGCGAGGGTGGTGGTCACGTCAGTCCTTCCACGGGTCAAATTCGCCCTCTCCGGCCATCGCAACGGCGAACGGTCGCAATGTATGCAGCACCTTCACCGTACCGGCATGCTGCGCGAGCACTTCCGGCAAACGGCGATATGCCATCGGACTTTCGTCGAGGTCGGCACCGATCAGCGTCACACCGCGTTCGGTAAGCCAGCGGTCCATTTCTTCGCGAGCGAATCGGCGTTTGGCTTCCTTGCGACCGAACAATCGACCGGCTCCATGGACGGTCGAATAGAGCGACGCTTTCGCCTCCGGACTGTCCATGCCCTCCAAGATTACGGCATCATCGCCCATCGAGCCGCCGACGAACCCGCGCTGACCGGGAAAAGCGGGTGTCGCGCCCTTGCGAACGACCCACAGGTCTTTTCCATCGTGTGTCTCGCGCCAGGCGTAGTTGTGGTGGTTGTGAACGGTCTCGGTGATATTTCCACCGATGATCTGGCGAACGCGCTCAACTACCCATTCGCGACCAGCGTAGGAATAGCGGCCGGCGAGTTGCATCGCCGCGATGTAGCGTCGTCCGAGTTCGGAATCTTCGTCGACCACTGCGGGCGGAACATTCATTCCGTCTTTGCCGCCGGCCGCCTTCAAGTAACGCGTCGCGCTCGTGTGCCCGAGCCCGCGGCTGCCGAAATGGACACCGATCCAAACGAAGCCATCTTCGTCGTGCATCAGATCGACATAATGGTTTCCGGAACCAACGGTGCCGAGTTGACCGACGGCTTTCTGGCGATAGGTTTCCATGTCCGACTCTCGCCAAGCATCTGCGTCATCGAACAACTCGTGTTCTACGCGCTCGACATTGGTGCGACCGACACCGAAGGAAATCGCCCTCGCCACGTCGCGGATGATCGTCGGAACAATGGCGCTGATTTCGTCGAACGGAACGTCGAGCCGCGCCGCCATGTTGCCACAGCCGATGTCGAAGCCCACACCCGAGATGCTGATTTGCTTTTCATAAGCGATCACGCCGCCGACCGGCTGCGCATAGCCTAAATGACCATCGGCACAGATGACGCCCGACACGACATTTCCAACCGACATGCAATTGCGCATTTGCGCGATCGTTGCTTCGTCATGTTCGCCGAACACCTTAAGCGGGGCATTCCGAAAACGCGCTTCCTGCGGACGCAGATTGACGATCTCGGCCGCCGCCGCTTCTGTTTCCCGTGCGAGATGCTCTTTACGTGCAACGTCACGATACAGGCACCAAGCAGGCTGTCCGCGACTCTCACCGACGCGCGAATCGGGGTCAACGCCAGCAGCAAGGCACAGTTCACGCGCTCGGTCTTGATAAGGGTCTTTTCTCATGTGTCACCTGTTCTCGAATTCTGTCACCCTAGCATCCCAATACTGACTGTCAACATATATTTACACTACGCAGCCGCTGCCGGCATCGGCACCGGCAGCACCACGCCATCAACCGTCACCTGCAGCGCACTGGTCAACGACGAGCCATTGCGCTTCAACAGCGCCGCGATCTGTCCAGCCTCAGTGCGCAGCCATCGCGCGTCGATCGCATGGCCAGCCAGCGCCGCAGGCAATTCCCATTGGTCACCGTTGATGTCTGCCAGGATCGCCGTTCCCTCTTTCGAGGACCACGCCTTGCGAATGGGGATCCACCCGCCGGCCTTCTCGCCGAGCGGCCGGAACGCCGCGATCAGCGCCGCGCCGCTCGGGGTCTCCAAGAGTTTCGCGGCTGGTTTCGCTTCGCCCGCGCCGCCGGTCCGCATGTCGTGTTTGCAGTGCGGGCAATCGAGCGTTCCCTTGGCGATGTCCACCAGGCACGCTGGGCACAGCTTGGTCATGACTGCGTCGCAGGACCAGCAAGTGCGTGCGGCGCTCGGAACGCGGGCGCTGCAAGCTTCACACGAAACCAGCTTTAGCTTGGTGTCTTTGGGGCGGATGAAGTCTAGCGGGCCGTGTTGACTGACGAGGTCTGCAAAATCATAGAAAAGACAATCCCTCTTTCCGGCCGCAATGCTCGCCTCGATGTTCCCGCCGATCGTCCGGAGCCCGCGGCCGGCCATCTGAATGAAAAGACCTAGCGACATTGTCCGACGACGGAAGCACACCAAATCAATGCGCTGCGAATCGAAACCCGTGGTGAGCGCTTCTACATTGACCAGGGCACGCAATTGCCCGCGGTTGAATGCGTCGATGATGGCTTCGCGGTTTCGCGTTTTGTCGATGATGGCGGCGGCAGGAATTCCCCATGCGGTGAGACGTTCCGCCATTGCAAGCGCCGCCTTCTGTGACGCTTCAAAAATCAGCCACGCCTTACGGTCTGCTCCGCCGATTTTCATCTGCGCTATGTGAGAGTCCATCAGCGCAATCATCTGATCGTCTTGTGACGCTGCCGTATATTCTCCCGCGTTCTTTTTCAGTTTTGAGACGTCGACTTTATCGCAAGCCTCTGCTGAAAAGGCATTGACCAAATATCCGTCTCCAATTCCGTCAACGATCGAGTATGTGTAAGCGACCGCATCGAAAGGTGCGTCCTCACCTTCGGTCAAGGAGCCGCCCTGCAGACGGAACACTGTTCCAGAGAACCCGGCGATGCGCGCGTGCGGAAAACCACGCAGAAATTCGCGATACATCCCGGACGATGCGTGCGGGATCAAATGCGCTTCGTCTATGAAGATGTTGTGGATCGGACCAAACGCGTGAGCGCTGCGATAGACGCTTTGAATCATGGCACTGATTACAGGCGCTCGCCAGGTGCGCTCACCTAGTTTAGCCGCGTTGATCCCACATTGTAGACCCAAGGTCGTACACGCCTTCCAGTCCTGTTTCGTCAACTCTTGCCGATGAGTCAGAATGAGGCTTCGCTCACCACGGACACAACCGCGCCGAGCCAATTCCGCTATGGTGAGTGACTTTCCGGACCCGACACACATGTCGTCCAACGGGCGTTTGATTCCAGCTCGCCAGGCGTTCTCAATGGCATCAGCAGCCGCAGTTTGATGCGGGCGAAATTGAAAGTTGGTCATTGTCAGATTCCGCCTTTACGCCTCTGTCGCGATGCGAGCAGCGCTGGCGGAATCGCATCGCGCTGCGCCTGACTCCACTTCTTTCCTTTGTGGGCGGCACTCATTCGCGCCCGTTGTTCCGGTGTTCTTTTCTGCCCTGTGCGGGCTGCGGCGGATTTTGCGATAGCTTCCGCCGACATTTTCTTCCCGGTGTTCGCAATGCGTAACTTCTCTATTTCTTCGGGTGTGCGCCTTTTACCTAGCTTCGCGGCGCGCTGTCTCTCACGTGTTTCCGCTGAAGCTTTGACGCCTCGTCTACGAAGCCCCATCGCTAAGCGCAATTCTTCTCCCTTTTCGCCGACGTACCTAGCGCCTTGGACAGCGCGCATCTTGGCGATAGATTCGGGAGAGTGCTTGCGCCCAAGCATCTTTGCTCGACCTTTCTCAACCGACTCCAATGAACGCTTGCGACCCATACCGATAGCGCTCAGCTTCGCCCGCGTTTCTTCGGTGTGCATCGGTCTGCCTTTGAACATCGCGCTCAATTTCCGGCGCGTTTCCTCCGAAACGATGCGACCGGGTACACCCTGACCGCCCGACGTCACATTGACGCACTTGGGATTGATCGATCGAAGAATATCGATATGAACCCGTTCGTAATCCCACCAGGGACCGCCGGCAGGGACGACATCAATCACATGAAGGCTCACGCCGCCCGTACATTCGCGAATGCGGACATATACCGGTCGATCGGTTTCTTTCGAAGATTCGTACAGATGAACCTTCAAACGCTGATGAGGAAGAATAATCGTCTTTCCGCAATAGAACGGTTCGCCAGTAGCATTATCAACGAGCCAATAAATCAGCGTCGGTCGGTCGTCCTTTCGCCTACGCATCTCACGCCGCCGCCCGTTCCCGCTCCGCAATCAGCTCGCCGCGGCGCTTCTCGTTATCGATCGCCATACGCGCGTGTTTCCGGTGCGACGCAAACCGATCCCAAAATCGATCGGGCTTCGCCGTGAGCCAGGACGTAATCGGTTGCCACCGGTAGCGCACACGGGAAAGCGGCCGGAAGTAATATTGCATGCTCACACGACCGGTGCTGCTGTGCTTCGTGACGGCCAGGTGCCACTCATGATCGTCGAACAGGAGGTTAGGGGAGCGATAGAGTTGAGTCATGAAAGCACCACGAGTTGGCCAGCAATTCCGGAATTGCGCAATGCGTCGACGTTCGTCGCGCCGTATGCGACAAGACACGACGGCGCACCCGCGTTCGCATCGGCTCGACGCCCATCTGGATGATGGAAATGGATTCGCCCCTCAAGAAACAGAACAGCGTCGGCCGCGCGCCAAATCGTCTCAAAGAACCATGCTGTTTCGGTCCGCGCGAATGTCAACGCGATGCCGTTGCCGTGCTGCACGAGCTTTCGCAACCAAATTACCGCGTCACGCGAGTAGGGTGGATTGCACCAAACTCGTCCGAACCACGGTTGCGCTAGACCGTCCTGTTCCTTCGAATAGTTCACCGTCGCCGTTTTCCACGGCATGACTGGCGGACAGCACGGGTCCAGATCGAACGATCCGAGTGCGCGGATGATAGATGGGGGCGTAAGCCACGTGTCCGAAATCATCGCCGCGCTCTGGTGACTTCCCATGCCCATTCGTCACCACACCAGCATGTCACCGAACGCGGCGTGCGCCACAAGCGCCATGGCGGCGATCTCGACGCATAGGAGCACGAGCCACCTAGCCACGGGCTTGCTCCGTCGCGATCGTGTGCGCCTCTGACCAAGGCAGTCCGGCATTGAGCAGCAGGTTCAGAATGTATCGATACGATCGGGCTTTCACGTGCTCACCGTTGATGTTTCAACTTGCCGACGCTCGCGCGCTCGATGAGCGACTCGGTCATGATGCGCGCGACTTCCGCCTTGGTTTCCGCGTGCGTCGGCGCTCTGCCGAGCCTGGCCGCAAGCTTCGCGTAGATCGTGTGAGGGCCGGCGTTGTGCCATGTGACCGTGACTTGCATGACCATGAGAATAGCCATGCAATGAGGACTGTCAACATAAATGTATAGCGGCGCGTTGAATTTTCCACCCGCGCCTATATCTTCCCGTCATGTCGCAGTCCCGAGACGCCCCCAAGCCGTTCTCCAAGCCCTGGCGCATCGTCGAGCACGCCGAGTCATTCGAGGTGCAGGATTCCGCCCAACGCAACCTTTGCTTCGTCTATTTCGAGGATGACCCAACGCGCCGCGGGTTCATGCGTCGACTGTCCAAGCACGACGCGCGCAGGATGGCGGAGCAGATCCTGCGATTGCCCGAGCTGGTGCGGATTGAGCGGGAAGCGCGCAACCGATGAGCGGTTGGGATCGGGAGTTCGAGACGGCCATCCCCACGCCGTCGGGCGATCTGGTCACGCTTGGCGACGCCGGCCGCTACATCGATGCGCTACCTGCCGACCAGAAAGCACATGAGCACTGGCAAGCCGCCTGCGAGGCGCTGCTACTGGTTGTCGAGACTGACGGGCCGACGATGCTTGCGCGGATCGGGATGCTGCGAGCGCTTCACTATGGGGAGGCTCGGGAGGTGCGGCGCAGACACGCGAAGAAGTATCGGATTATTGGCTCCCCCTGAGAGAGTGGACTACGCCGCCTTAGCGTATGTCGCCAAGATCTGAGGCTGTGCCGCTGCGGCGCCCGTCCAGAACGGCTCGAAGGTCGCGTAGCGCCCGCCATAGGTGAGAAAGAGATCATTGACGACCGATGCTTCGTTGCCGTCAGGCAAGAGCAGGTTCATGGCGTTGCCGTCGATCCGCCAGCCGATCCGGTATGGCGTTCCGTCCTTCGCAAGCGTGAAATCGTAGGGGATTGAGACTTTTACCGGCACGCTATTGAGATACGTCGCCACATCCACCTGATTGTCGATGAAGATGATGTGCAACGTCGGTCCTAATACGATGTCCGCCGCGCCTCCGAGACCATTCGGGTTTGCGATCAAACCAACGCTGCCGTTGTTCGCCGTGCCAGCTCCGAACTTGATGATTGCTCCCATCTCGATGACGCGCTTTCCGGCTCCCAAATCATAGCCAGGATAAGCTGCTGTGTTGGCATTGCCACTGTCAGCAGCCACAATGGCGTTGCTGGAAATCGTCGGAGTAACGACCGCGCCACCGGTCGGCGGGGCTGTAACCCACGGCTCGCCTGTCCACAGTGATCCAAGCGCGCCGTCAGGCCGCATGAAGTCGTCAAACGATACAACATTGCGCGGCAAGATGACTTGGACGCCGGGCCAGACAGCAAAAGTCGAGAGACGACCATTCCACTGGTCCGAGCCATCGGCTTTGCAGCCGAGATAGGCCGTCGCGTATTGCACGCCGCCGGCAATCGAGACGACAGGTTTTCCGTTATAGCGCAGATCGACGTTGCCGCCCGGCGCCGCCGCAATGGTCGCGGTGCCGACCATCCTATCGGGCCACCGACCAAGCAACTGCGGAGAACCTTCGACCCCAGCGGCAGCAACCGCCGCATATAGCTGGCGGCTGCTGCGGTATAGCCGAACGCCATTGCCGCTGCCGTCAACGAGGTTGAGCAATGTGCCGTCGTTCAACCCGCCCACGGCCTGAATTTGGAACGTGTTGCAGTTGGCAGGAATCGGCGTCGAATAGGTATCCGCTGGCCGCGTTGCGGCCGAACTGAACGACAGTACCTTGCCGCTCTTGAAGCAATCCGGCTTCCCGATCAGGAACGTGATATCAACCGCGTTTCCAGCAGTGAAGACAAACCCGAAATATGGACAGAGCCGCGCGCCGACCGTGACGGCAGCGATGTTGTATTGCCGTGTTTCCGCTGCCGATATTTTCGGCGTGATCGATTTGATCTTCGTGTTCGAAAACGTTCCGCCCGATGTGCGCTCGACGTAGCCGACGCGAACCGAGCTGACATTGATCTTGCCGCCGGCAGCAATCGCGACCGAGAGCGCGGAAGTCCATGTCTCCCCTACATTACAGACGATTTGGGTGATAGATTCCCATTGCAGCAGATATTCGCCGCTACCAGATGGCGTGCCAGAAAAGCGCAACGTCATGCCCGGTGACCCGTCCGCCATCGTACCGGCCCCGACCGTGATCGTGAGGCCCGCAGTGCTGCTGCTGTTGCCCGTCTGACAGTTGGTCGGAAGCGCGCCGCCGGAACCGAGAACGCCCGGCACCAATCCTGTCATTGTTGGATTGCGTACAGCGTTGCCATAGGCTTCTTCCGAGTACGCGCCGGACAATCCGCCAGCCGCAACCCGTAGACCGGCGATGGCCGCCGTGTTCAAGTATCTCGGAATGGCGAAATCAATACCGGCTGATGCGCCGGGCGCAAAAGGCAGCCCGTTCACTCCCCCAAGGGGACCAGCCGCCACCGACGCCGAATAATCCAGCCCGAACCCAATGCCGAGTCGCTGCATCAGGTCACGGCCTTGACGTTGACCTTGTCGCCGGTCTTGGGGTGGATCGGATAGGAGACTGCGCCGGCACCGACGCACACGCCCGCGCTCGTGGTCGGGAAACTCTCGGCGGTCGCCGCAGCGTCGGGCGTCGTACCCCAAGCGGCCGCAACCATGCTCGTTTCACCGTTGCCAATAATGACGATCTCACCGTCCTCGCGAGTCGCCGTGGTCGTGCCCGGCACCGTGATATTTTCACGGACGCGAACGCGGCCCATCCCGACGACTCCGGCGCCCTGCGGCCTCACGAACGAAACGACGACGGTCATATCGGAATCCTTTCAAAGCAAGCCGAATCAGTTTGGGTCGACTGGCGCCCCGTTCGTGAGCTGGTTCAACGCATCTTCGGCGACCGCTACGCCGGTTTCGACATCGGTCAAGATCGCCTCGTGACCATCGAAAGCAGCGCCGCCGCGCGCCTCAATCGCGTCCCAACGCGCGCTTACGGCATCGGCTCGGTCGCCAAGGGCGACCGGGACCGTCTTGGAGCGCTCAGCGAGACGCTTGAACTTATCCTGCAGCACGGCGGGTCTCCTGGTGATGCTGGTCGCAATGTTGGCGGCGGTGGCGACGATCTCGGTCGCGCGCGGCAGCGTGTCTTGGAGGGCGGCGACCGCCTTGGACTCGACGGTGTGGGAAATGGTGCCGGTAACCGTCTCGATCCGGTAAAGCCCGGCGCCGAGCCGCAAGGGCGACTTGGCGCTCACCGTCCATTGGCCGTTGCCGTCGCCGAACACGGTCCCGTAGCCGCCGACCGAAGCGGAAACGGTCAGGATCTCGTCGGCGGCGACGCGAATGGAAATCGGTTCGGGCATCTACATGACAGGCTCGGGCACGGAACGGGCGAGGTTCCGCCGAACTTATCATTTGCGACGTTGACTGTCAACAAAAGCGTCGGGCGCGAGACCGGAGGCGAACGGTTCGCGCGGCGCCAACGGCGGTGACTCGCGCAAGCGTCGAATATACCGGTTCGACCTTTCCAAGCTCTCATCCGCCGCCCTGGTCGCCACGCTCAAGCCGCATGCCGGCGGCTCGGGGTCGTTCGTGTCCCAACGCAGCCGGCAGCGCGGGCAATGCATCTCGTCGGAATATTGGATGGCGTGGCAGGTTGTGGTCATGGAAGCGGCTCGGCAAGCAACGCGGCGATTACATCAATCACCGTCGCGTTTTCCACGGGATGGAGCTTTTCTATCGCGGCAATTAACTGTCGCTTCTTTCGATATCGGTCCAGGTAGTGGCGTGCGCGTGTTTCGCGGTCGTCTTTACTCATCATCGGGGTCCCCGGTGCGGAAATCGTGAATAAACCCGATCGCCTCGATGTCGCGCTTTTCCTCGCGCAACCGCGGCACGTTCGACTCGCTATCCGGAATTCGCCAGATCGAACGCCCCTTGATGATGCGCTCGCGGATCGGCTTGCCACTCGGGTGCGGGCGTCCCTTGGGTTGCATCATGCGTCGCGCTCGAACTCGAAACGCTGGTGGATGATTTTCTTGCCGTTGATTTCCTCGCCGAACGCAATCTGCTTGAGGAAATCTCCGAGATTTCGCGTGTAAAGCGGCATCGTCTGCGCTAGCGACCAGGTATAGGGCGAGTAGATCACCACGACGTTGCCGTCCTCATCATGACCCGTGCCGATAATTCGATAAAGGCTCTCGAACCCGCCCTTGTAATGGCGCCAACCTTCGCCGGGTTGGGGAATGCGAATGTCCTCTGGCTTGCTCACGCCGCAACTCCATATCGTCGCGACAATTCGAGATATTCGCCACCCGTAATTTCTTCGCAATGACCGGCGTCGACACCGCCGCCACGCTCCGCAGGATGCGAACCGTCAGCGGTAAAGAATACCGATCCGCTTTCGGGATGGTGGAAATAGCGGCGCACGGAAGGGGCGAGCTTCGCCAGGGCCGCCATAAGCGCCCGCGATTGGCCCAACGCGTCATTGAGCGCAACATGCGGCGGCGGGACGGCGTAGTCTTTCGGGTTCACACCGGCGAGGTTGTAAGCGGTGCGCGTGCATTGGACTTGCCAATAGCGCCAGGGCGAGGCGACGCCGGCCCGCCGGAACAGCTCGTCGAGCAGCGGCGCGTCAAACGTCGCCCCGTGGCACCAGATAAGCCAATCATCCGAGCCGCCGGTCGCCCAATTGATCCACTGGCCGATATAGGGCAGGGCGGTGGCGAGCGGCAGCGGGTTCTCGGTCACGCGCGCCCAAATGCCTGGCGTCTTGGCTTCCTGCTCGCCCCACCAGGCATGCGTTTGGGGATCGATCTCCATGCCCAAGGCTTGCTGTTCCGGAATATCGAGGTTCAGCACCATATGCGCTTCGTCGGTGCAGCGGACGAAGGCGGCGGAGATGACAACCGCGCCGGGGCGGGTCGCGAGGGTTTCGATGTCGGTCATTAAGTGAACTGTCATGCATCAAGCTCCAACATGGCATCGGCGATGTCGCCGAACGCTTTCGTGACGACAAACGTCTGCTCGGGCTCGGTGAGGTCGTAAGCCCAACTCAAAAAGACGGAGGCAAGCCACCATCGCCAGTTTCGCTTGCAACGCTGCCAGGTGGTCATTGGCCGAATATCTCCGTCTTGTCGCGCATGCATCGCTCGAAATGCTGACTTGGATAACGCAAGCAGTAAGCCGCCATCGTCGCGGTTTCTTCCGCGCTCAAATGCTTTTCATGGGCCGGCTGCGGGGCAGGCGATGGCGTGGGCGCGGTAATCGCGATCACAAGCGCGAACGCTATCAGACCCCATACGACTTCGTTCACGCTCGAATTCCTTCCCATGTCTTCGACGGGCGTTGCACCCATCCTTCGCCGCGCCGAAAATCGAGCGCGCCCGCATAGACCTCATCGCAGAGGAACATGGACATCGCTTCGCCCGGACAATCGGTCGGCAGTGCGCCTTCCAATGCGCCGCACGTCTCGCACAGAGCGAGTCCGCCATGGCAAAGCATGCAGCCGCGACATTCGCGATCCGTGCAATGCTTCCATTTGTGGCCAGGAAAGACGATGACGGTCATAGTCCTAGCACCTTTCGCACTTCCGCCGCCTTGGCGTGCTTCCCCGCCTCATATGCGCGTTCGAACGCCCACAACCAGCGGTCCAATTCCATTTGCTGTTCCGGCAACTTGAATTCCGCGACGCTGTGCACGCCACGTTGCCCGTTCTGCTTCAACTCTACTCGATCAGCGCCGACCCGCCCCGAAGCATGACCCTTGCACCAGAACACGAGCGCATGTGTCGGATGGTGTTCCCAATGCGGATTGTTGTCGGTCGGCATGCTCATCCCAACACGTCCTCTACTTTGCGCAAGATCGCGCGCGGATCCGAAACCAATCGATGGTGAACGAGACCATCGTGCAGCCAGTATTTCACGTCGGTCAGGACGTCGACCATCGCGGGAGTACCCTGCAAGTCATCCAATTCGGATTGCAGAGCATTTCGCTCGTCCTGCATCGACTCAACATCTTTCCACGCTGCGTTGCGCTCCGCTTCAAGGTCTTCGACTTCGGTTCGAAGATTGGCGACTTCCTCACGCAAGCCTTGCCACTTGCTCAACAGAAGCCGCTTCTTTGTTTCGCTCGACGCCATCGCAATCCCCGTGCACGACGGTCCGACCGTGGAGGTTTAGTGACGGCTTGGAGGGCATTCCGCGGACCGTCGTGCATCAAACAACATAGCGATGCAACGAGGACTGTCAACATAAAATTAAAACTGTGACGCAGATTTTTCCGGCAACGGCACAGGGCAGGGCGGCAACGCCGCGCCACCGACCAGGCGCACCAGTTCGGCGAGCTGCGACGCCGAGAGCAAATATTGCGTCTCGCTCACGCCGTCGAGCACCATCGCGCCGCACGACAACGCTAGCTCGTGGATTTCGTCAGCCATTGGATTCGCCCCGGTTTACTCTGCCCCGCCTGCAGCCATCGAGCCGGACGCGGACGCCGCGATATCGCCCGAATGCAACATTGGTTCGAGCAGAACTTGCGTTCACGATAGTCCTCGAACGGCGTTCCGCATTCCTGACACCGGAAAAGCCGACGTGCCTTCCGATTGGCATGGTAAGACGCGCTGCACTTAAGCGAACAGAATTTCTGACCGGGCTTGTCCGAGAACCACCGAAACTCTTTGCCGCAATGCAGGCAGTTCCGCTTCCGCGCCGCTCGCCGACATTCCTTGGAGCAGTAGAATTCACGATCGGTCTTGGGCTTGGTCCGTTCGACTGTGGCTTTGCAGTGCAGGCATGTTCGGAGCATGCCTGTGGGGTAGCACCTACCGCCGCTCTTTGGAAGCCTTCCTGCGAGCCGCCGCAAGCCGCTTCCGCCGGCGGATGTCCGCGCCGAGTTCGATCATGGCGTCGAGGGCCTTCGTATTTCGGTAGCCCGTGACGACGCGGTTCAATGCCTGCAACTCGTCGCGGATGTCCATCAGGACGGCGAGCATCACACCGTCGCGCATGTGGCTATACAGTTCACCTGACGGATCGGTGGCGTACCAATTTGCATTTTTTCGGCGTCGGTCTGCCATGGTCACAACTCGATCACTTCAAGCCCGAGCGCAACGGCCGTCGCGTGCTCGGCAGTGGCGCCCTTGGAGTTTCGCCAGCCGGGGAGCAGGGCGATTGCGTCGGCCTTGTCACAAATATACGCTAGATCGGCCGCCAACGCCGCGCGCAGATTGAACCCGTGCTTTTCCTTGGCAATCACAGGATCCCCGGTCGGGTTCTCTTGCCACAGCCGATCGCCGTAGCGCGCGACGTCGTAGGACGCCGGATTAAAAACCTCGTGACCATCGCCGCGCAATCGTTCCGCCGCCTCGAAGAATGCCGGGAAATTGAAAAACGGAAGGCGTGTCATTGGCCCCGCCAAATATATGCGCTTCGTCGGTCGCGGATCGCCGTAAAAGTCGCCGACTGTGGTCTCGACGCTGCACATTATGAACTGTGTCACCATCTCGTTCCACGATACTCTCGGACCGTGCATATTCAGCGGGTCCGTATGTTTGAGGTCCGGCAAACCCGGCACAAAATCCGCGTCGCCGAACAAGCGTTGGCTCGCCTTCTGCTCTGGCGTCATACTACATCCCCTTCGTGGTTGATCCTGGCGCCGGCGAGGCGGTTGGGTACGCGCGTCACCATGTGCAGCGTCCCGATGCGAATTATCTGCGCCGGTTCGGAAAACGACGGCGGCGGAACGGGCGGCTCGGCACGTAAGACGCACTGCGCGGAGCAATCGCACCGTGGCCACGTGCAATATTTGCGCTCGGTAGCATTCATTTCAGCACGCATACCGCTTTGATACCGGTCCATTCCGCGCGCCCCTGCGTGGCTGCAATTGCGGCCGCCTCACATCGTTCCTTGCTTGTGAAATCGTGCACGGCCAGGGCGTTTCCGTCGTTGCTGCCATACGCCCAAACCGTGACGATCAGAACCCAATTTGCGATCACACCTTCGCTCCCAATTCCGTCACACAAAACGACCCACCATGGCTCGGCGCGAGCAGCCCCGCGCCGATCAGACTTTCCAGCTCGTCGAGGCGCACCGTTGCGGCGAGTCCCTGATCCGATCTGGCGCGCACCATGGCACCTTGGAAAACGGCGCGGGTCTCGGCGACCAGGTGGCGTTGATGGAGGCGAAGGAAGCGGAGGGCGTCGTCACCGAGCGACATTGCGATCCCCCTTCGTTTCCCACGCCACATGCGCGTAGGTCCACGTCATCCACTTCCGTTGCGTCTGATGCTCGCCGTACCGGTAGCCGATCCAACCGGCGGCGACCGTAAACAGCAGCACGACAAGCCAGCCCCGGCGGTTGATCATGACACCGGATCCATCGCGATCAGTTGCCAGGGCATTGCCGGCGCTAGTTTGGCCCATGTGAGCCTCCATTTGCCGGGATACATCAGCGAACCGTCGGGGCGGCGCGAATGCAATTCTGTGATGGTGTGACGGATCACTTCTGCGCACTCCACTCCTCAAACGTCGCCGGCTCGAAACGCGACTTGGTGAGCCATTGACCGCGGACCAGATAATTCCCGTAGCGATCCGCTCCGCCACACCCGTAGATGCGACCGACGTCGAGCAAATCGCGCTGCAGGCTGTTGTCGATGCACCGGACGAATGCGGGAGTGTCAGCCATGGTTAGTAACCGGCGCCGGCGAAGATGTGACGTTCGCCCGTCAAGGCGTCGATGCCTTCGCGGATGCATTGCGTCTCGCCACGCTCCATCGCGGATAATTCCAGCTCACCCCGAACCCACGATTGCCGTTGTGCCTCGCGCATCGCTTCCTTTTCGGCCGGCGTCATGCGCTCGACCACGGCAACGGCGCGTTTCAGAAGGATATCGAGTGACGGACGGGAAGGGGCTTTAACGCGGACGATCGGCTTGAAGCGCGACGGTATGAACGCAGTCTTTCGCAGTCCCGAAATATCATCTCGCGATTCGACGGGGTCGACGGCCACCAATTCGTCATCTGCGACGCGCACGCGATATTCCGCGCCGAGCGTGAGCATTTCGCCGAACCCGCCCTCGTTGTTCACACACCGCACGCGCATTCCCGCCGTTAGCTCAATCTTTGACATGGAAGCCCCACCACAGCGGCCACGAAGCCGCGATTGCGTACCATCCGCACCACATGAGCATCACGCCACCAGCCCATTCGCCGCCGTGAGGCGACCCGCTGCCATCTGCTTCCGCCGGCGCTCGCATTCGCGTTGTCCGTTGATGCGATATCGCGCCGCTGTACGAGGCGCCTTGCGTTCCTCCGGCGGCATGTTGTTGGACACGGCCGCCTGCAGCATCCGAGCGCGAAACATCGCTTGTGCTTCTCGCATGGCGATCAATTTCATAAGACCAGTGTCGAGAAACATGCCGAGACCTTCCCAATAGGAGCGAACGCGTCTGCAGTCCCGACCGTCGCCGTGTTGAGAGCTTTTGCCACTAGCACCGGGTAACTAAGACCGGTCCGGCTTCCCTAGTGGATGCTGCGCTCTGAGTCTGACGTTATCCGAATGCAAAGCGGACTGTCAACAATAATTACGGCAGAAGGCGCACAATTTCCACCCGGTACACGGGCAGGCCGTCGACCGTCACGACGTCGCCATCGTCGGATTCAGCACACCCAACCATCTCCTCCGCGCATTCCAGCTCGCGCGAGACCGTATCGAGGATCCACGCCCACGGGGCGCCAGGATCGCACGGGCCGGACGTGGGGAAGCCTGCTTCGCAAAAGGGGCGGCCGTCGAGATGCACGAGGCGCACGGTGCGGTGAGTTGGGCGTAAGGCGTACAGGGTGGCGGTGGTCATGGTGTGGTGCCTCGTTGGGCTTGACAATGCGGCCCGTTAGTCTCAACTTCCCCGGAGTGGGGCGGCTGCGCGAACAACCGCCCCTGTCGTCACGTTAGCGGCGTTTTCGGAGGGTCAGGCGAAGCCATCGCTTGACCCTTTTCCTTTTTCGCCACCCCCGGACGACCAGCCAAAGGATCAAGAGGATCATTTGACTTACTCCGGTTAGGTTTGCCGATTGAGCGTTCCGCACGCTCTGCTCCGTTAGTGGGCGGGTAGGTCGGCGACCAACCTTGATCGCGATAATAGCGATGCAATGTTGACTGTCAACATATAATTGAGGTTGGCGGGAATTATTTCAGCAAAGGCACAGGACAGCGCGGCAGCACGCCGAGCTGATCGTTCAATTTGCCCATGGGGTTCGCAGGATTGAAGGGCAGGGAGCACGTGCCATGAGGATCAAACCACGTTCGAGGATCGATTTCGTAAGCCAGTTCCTTCGCGCGATCCACGTTTGCCAGGGCCTCGTGGTGACTCGCGAACGGACCAGCGAGCAGGGATGTCCGTTCGCCGCGTCGGAGGGAAACGTAATAGTCGCGAGGTCCAATGTGCGGCATGTTACGCAGCCACCAGATTGTCAGCGTCGCCGAACGCGGTGATCTTGCAACCGTTGATGCAATCCCAAGACTTGCCGCGCTGCACGTAGACGTCCTTGCCGATGATCTTGAACATATCCTTGTGCTTCGGCTTGTAGTTGACCGACTTGGTGTAGGTGGTGACGGAAACCGAGTTGCCGGCTTCAAGGTTGGAGATGATGAAACGGAACATGCGGCGAGCCTTGTTCAGTGCGAGGAACCGGCCGGCCTTCATCTGTTCGTTGGTCATTGTCTCGTCCTCGTTGTGCGTTGTTGATGCAGCCAACATAGCATTGTAATGCGGACTGTCAACATATAATTGAAGCACGAGCGAATTATTTTCGGTCGTCCCACATCTGATCAATGCACGTTCGGCAAAGCGCCAACTGTGCATATTCCTGCTCGCTCGTGTCGATCACCATTACAGTTTTGACTTTCTGGCACCGATCGCACTTCTGCTCGCGACGGAAATCGACGGTTGCGCAATGGCCGTATGCGCCGTGAGTGGTTTGGAAATCGGTCATTTCCGCCTCACGAACCCAAGCGCAACTGCTCGATTGGCATCGGTACAGGGATTTTTCCGGTTGGCCAGGGATAGCGCCGTGACACGTACAAACCTGGTTACCTCCGGAATGAGGTTCGAGCGATCGTAGTCCATGCCCTTAGCAGCCATGATGGCTGTTAGCGACGCTAGAGCGAGCCGCCGACCATCTACTCCGATCACGTCAGCGTTCTTGGTCATCCCCTCAACGTCCAATTCGTATCCGGTGCACTTGTCCACTATGATCGACGCGCCGAGAAACGCCTCGATAAATGCTTTCTCCTCTGCCGCTAATTCAGCCGCTCGGGCAGATGACGCAATGGCGAGAGCAGCAACAACAAAAACAAATCGGTTCATCTCAAATCAGTCCTTTCTCGTGCGCGAGCCAATAGGGCAGGCGAACGATGCCGCCTTTCCCATCGTCATGGTACTGCACTTCCGACTTAGGCAACCAGATCGGATTGCGCTCGCCGGCGTCGACCAGGTACGCCTTGGGCGTCTCGTGCTTCAGGATCACGGCAATGTCGAGTGTGGGTTGATTGGTCATTTACCAAGCTCCCCGGTTGGTCGACGCGTGCGGCTTACACTCCGCGACGCTGGCGGACATCTTGCTGCCGAACAACAGACCACGGAATGTGAAGCACTCGCGCATGAACGATTCGGCTTCCTTGTAGCTCCGGAACGTCTTGGGCCACACGAGCCATTCGCGGTAGGCTCGCCAATCATCGACGGAGTAAAGCCCATTGTATTCACAGCGACGCTGAATCCGGATATGCCAGAGCTTTGCGACGGATCGCGCCGGCCGCCGATGCGCGTCCCTGCGGTGCTGCTTCAATCCCGACTCCGGGCACTGTTTCTTGACGGGTCGACCGTCACCACCGCCCCATTCACACATCAGGCGCGCGCTCTACCGCCACAAGCGCGTGCGTGTCCGGCACATCATCTCCGAACACGGCGACATAATCGAGCCATGACATACCGTCGTAAAGATCCACCTCGACCTCGCGCCATTCGCCGTCGGCATTCGGCGTTGCCTTCGGAACAATCTTGATGCGCCACAGGGCACGGTGCGCCCATTCGGCCGACGTACAACCGAGCGCGAGCACTTCGGCGCGGATATCCCGCATCTGCGATTCGGTCAGGTTCGGAAATTCGGCGCTCATGTCACGCTCGTCAGAACACCATCCGCTGTCGGCATGTTCGCCGCCGTAACGCTTGATGATGTCCGCGAACGGAACTTCTATGCTGTCCCGCGGCTCGCCGGGATAGACGCAGTTGAGGATATGAGCGACGGTCATTCGGTGCGGTCTCCATTGTTGATAGGCGCACCTTAGCGATGCAATTCGGACTGTCAACATAAAATTGCAGCGCTGAACAGTCCGAACAGTCCGAACACCAGTCTAATTTCGCGAAAAGCGTCGATTTTCCAATAGGTTGAACACAAAGAACAGTAAGAACACATAGATATAGATACTAGAAATGGAAAATGGTGCATGTGCAAAAATGTTGGTGGGGCTCCATAGGATTCGTCTGTTCTTTGTGTTCTTTCTGTTCTTATCAACGAAATCAATGGCTTGCGCTGTTCTCTTCTAGTGTTCAGAACTTATTTGTTGACATCTCGCGAAACAACAATGCGCCGCAGTGATTTTTGACGAAATAATAATTCGATGCGCTCCAAATCGGACCAAAATTATAAGTTTATAAATCAACCGCTCGGAATTCCCGACCACGGAAGATCAACACGAAATTGCACTATTCCGTCTCAGTAGGCCCAATTAGAAACGATCTCGGAACAACCGGACCGGGACCAAGCACACACATGAGAGCGCTAACTGCCGTAATTGCCACGATGTCGATACTGTCGACGTCACCTTGTTTCGCCTGGACCGTCACGAGCGAAAAGGACCGCATGACCGACCGACAATTGACATGGGCGAGCGCAACCAGCGGCGACGCAACGCTGCTCGTGGGCTGCTTGAACGGCGAGGTGCAGCCGCGGCTTACGTGGGGAAGACGGATCGGTTGGGGCGATGTGGGCGTGTCCTACAGGTTCGACGATGGCCCGGTGAGTTCGCACATGGCAATGGTCAGCCAGTCGGGCGATGTGCTCTATCCGTGGCTCGCGGACCCGAGCGGTACGGTCGGCAAGCTGCGGAAAGGGAAACGCCTGCGTGTCAGCGTGGGGAAAGCCTTCTACGACTTCGACCTGGTGAAAGGTGAAGGCATGCCGGCGATCAGGTGCGGGAAGTGACGGCACGGGCACCAAGCGCATGCCTGATCGGCTGGCCAGCCGCGCATTCGCGCTCGCCGCTGATCCATCACCACTGGTTACGGCACTACGGGATCGAGGGCGGCTACGTCATTGAGGCGGTCCCGCCGGAAGAACTGGCGGAATTCGTAGGCAACATGGCGCGGTCGGGATTCGTTGGTGCGAACGTCACGATCCCGCATAAGGAACGGGTGTTAGGACTGAGCGCGCCGGACGATCGGGCGAGGGCAGTCGGCGCCGCCAACACGCTATGGTTTGACGAGGCAGGGACGCTGCGCGCGACCAACACCGATGTCGAGGGGTTTCTAGCGAACCTGGACTCGGACGCGCCAGGCTGGGACAGCGCAGGGGAAGCGATCGTGCTCGGCGCCGGTGGCGCTGCGCGTGCAGTGGTGTTCGGGCTGATGGAACGGGGTGTGCGCCAGGTGTGGGTGGTCAACCGAACCATGGAGCGGGCGTCGCAACTGGTGGGGCAGCTCGGCGGTACCGCGGCGGAATGGGGTGCGTTAGCCGATCTGCTGCCGCGCGCGGGGCTACTGGTCAACACGACGTCGCTCGGAATGCATGGCCAACCCGCATTGGGTGTACCGGTCGAGACGCTGCCGGCCGGCGCGGTGGTGGCGGATCTCGTCTATGTGCCGTTGCGAACGCCGCTACTGGCGGCCGCGGAGGCGCGCGGATTGCGAACAGCCGACGGGCTCGGGATGCTTCTGCACCAGGCGGTGCGCGGCTTCGAGTTGTGGTTCGGGCAGCGTCCGGAGGTGACGGCGGAACTGCGGGGCTTGGTGGAACGGGATTTGGCCGCCTAAAGTCCGAACACATGCGCTACAGCGCGGCAGAATTCCGTCGTCGCTTCGCCGTCGACCGCGTTTCTGTAGGCGCGCAATCGTCCCACACGGGAGGAAGCCCCATGAGCCAGCGGGAATGTGCCGGGTTCAACTGGCCGCCATTTTCCATCCCGGCAGAGGAGCCAGTCACAATTTGACCAGAAACCGTTAGTCGGGCCGGACCGCTCCAATTCGGGTCTGGAATTATGCCCGAGCCCCGGATATCCGCCCCGCACAGCGCCGCCGTCTTGCGACTGGAGTCCGTCGACCCCGCTTCGTTGTAGCCCTTCTGTGCTGGCGTTCCTGCCATTGGCGTCGGCCAGGATGCGAATATCCTCGACTCTGCATAAGGCTGTCGTGCTTCGCTGTTGCCGGCCGTCATAGCCTGCGCCACGTCTTGTTCTGTCACCATGCTGCTCGTCGGCGTCGGCCAACTGGCCAACCACGCTACGCGCCCCAAGAGGGCGTTCAACGGGACATTTGGGCATTCCGCCCCATCCTTGTGATCCCGCGTCGTGGGAGTCGGCCAACTGGCCATTGCAGATGTGAGCGCCAGATTTGGAAATGGCGTCGTCTCGAACTTGGCTTGCTTGTAATCCAGACTGCCGCGGTCTAGGTTCACGTCGGCCGTTTGCGGCGTCGGCCAACCACTCCGCGGAAGCGTAGGCAATTCGCAGTCGCTGCCGGATGTGCGGCGCGCCGAAGCCCGCAGAGCAGGTATCGATCGCCCCGCCGGCGTAATCCGCTCCTTCCATGTCAGATTGAACAACGTCGAGCCAAGCAAGTCCGTCGCTGCTCGCGACTTGCTCGCCAAGGCAGATTGCAGGGCGGCACTGGTCGACGAGATGGTGCGTGTAGGGGCGCAGGTATCGCTCGTCAGCAAATCGAAGTCTTTTGCCTGCCGCGGAGAAAGGTTGGCAAGGCTCGCTGAACGTCCACACGTTCGCAGAATCATCGACTCCCGCACGGCGGAGTGCGTATGACCAGACCCCAATGCCGGCGTAGAGATGGACCTGATTGTATCGCGCCAAATCTTTCGGTCGGCAGTCGCGAACGTCGCCGCAATAGACATCGCCTGGTGCAATGACGTCGCGCGCAATAAGATTTTGGAGCCACGCCGCAGCGTAAGGGTCGATTTCAACATAGAGGGCTCTCGGGGCCGTCACAGCGCAACAAACCGAACGCGCATCCCGGCTTCCGCAAACAAGGTGCCGACGCGTTTGAAATCCTCGCCCCAACGCGGATCGGTCAAATCCGGCTTGATTGCGACCAGCTCGACAATGCCCACCTGTACTAATGCGCGGGCACAATCCATGCACGGAAACCACGGCAGATAGGCGCGACAGCCTGACAACGATATGCCGGCACCCGCGGCCGCATAGATCGCATTGCGCTCGGCGTGCTCGGTCCAGAGGTACTTTTCCGGGCGCTCGTGCCGTTCGGGCGCATCGTCGTTGATACCGCGCGGGAAGCTGTTATAGCCGGTGCTACGAATCTCGTTGTCCGGTCCGACGATGATGCATCCGACCTTCGTCGAACGATCCTTGCTGCGCTTGGAGACCTCGCGAGCAAGGTTCATGAAATAGCTATCCCAATCCATTTTTGCCCTCTCAAACAACACGCGTGCCGACGAATTTTTCCGGGATGCCAATCTGACCTAGCACCCAGCGCGCTGGCACGGTCCACACCGGGAATCCTCCGAGCGGACACTCATTTTGTAGCACAATGAGTCGCTGCAGTTTCTTTTCTGATATGTCGTTCTTGTGAACGATTTCGATCGCGGCGCTGATGTTGCCTTTGTGTGTTACGACTAAGTCTAGAATCACAGCGGGCGGCTTTCCGAGCGCGTTCAATTCGTCGTAGGTCGGAACGGATGCATGACCGATCTCATCCCACAGGACTGTCAGTCCGGTTTCGGTGATGTCCCCGGCAACCGCTTCCGTAAGGATTGGATATTCGAGGAAAACTCGACCTTCGCCGAGTTCAGGCCAGCGGCGCGGAAACGGTTCGATCCAGCTTCTGAGCAGTTCCTTAGCGAGCCTGTGCGCGTGACTTTCCATCGCCTCACACTATGCGTCGTAATGTGGACTGTCAACAATAAATCAGCGACCAGGAATCGGAGGAGGTGGCAATCCGACGGCACCAGTCACGATATCCTGGCGCAAGCGCATCTCGACCACGCCGTTTGTCGAATGCTGAGCAGGGATCAATTGTAGGCATTCTGCGATGTCGTTGTTCGAATGCTTGATCCACACGCGTTCGCGGTGCGGCCCGACCTGCGCGCGGCGCCAGCCTAGCTTTTCCATGAAGATGCCGGCACGCACGTTCGCACCAAAACCAGCCATGCGGAACGCGTTCGAGAACTGCTGCGACGTGATATAGAATTTGCCATCGCGGTCGAACCAATCGTGACAAGCCTGCTCGATCGGCGATAACCCTCGCGACGCTTCCTGCACTTCCCTGGTGAGGGTCCATGCATCGCGAGGGATAGCAAACGATTCGCCATTCTCATCGCGCACGGCCGCTTCACCAATGATCTGTTCGACATCGCGGCGGAGGGATTCGAGGTCGATCTCGCTCGCGATATGGACCGGAAGGAACCGGCGATTGCCCGACACATCGCTAAGGGGCTGGCGATTGTTCGACGTGCCGACAAAGACGCAGCGGCGCAGGTTCTCGGTCGGCTCGGACTCGTACTTCGCAACGTATTCGTCTTTAGTCTCGGTCAGGAACGTTTTGACGTCCTCGACGTCGGTCTTGTTCAAACCGGCCAACTCGCCCAATTCCACAACCCATTTTCCGGCCAGCTTGGGCAAGGTGTTCTGCTCGGTCCCGCCGAATTTGAACGACCCGAGAAACCAATCTTCTTTCAGTGCCAGGATCTTGCAGAGTGTCGACTTGCCTTGTCCCTGATCGGGGCTGATCAAAATCACCGTCTCATCGTGCTTACAGCCGGGATATCGCGCGCGGCGCACCATACCGCCGATCAGATTGCGGCCGACGACTTGATGATATCTGTTGTTCTCGACGCCGAGATAGGTTGAAAGCCAGGTGTCGAGCCTTTCGACGCCATCCCATTTGCGCGCGAGCGTATCGACCATGTCACAGAGGGAGTCGTAAGAGTTGCGCTTGGCTTCAACCTTGATTTGGGACCGAAAGAAATCCTTCGCAGGATGGAAATTGTAGTCGGCGCTCTTGGCTAAGCCGTGCAGGCGATCAAGTTCATCCTGATCGAACCTGCTGAATTCGTCCTCGCCGTGCGCCACTTCCGCACGCTTGACGAAGGAATCGAAGCGAAGACGATGGTTCGAGAGGTTCAGGAAAATTCCGACGTTGTCCGAAATCTGCGAGTCCGGCTTGCCCTTGCCGTCGGCATGAAACGATGTCCGTTTGCTGCCTTGAACCTGATAAACAATGTCAATCTCAAATTGTTTGTTCTGCTGTTCCAATTTGCCAGGCGTGAGCGCGCAGCCGTGCCCGTTGATGCGATCGACAACCGCTTGGTACGTCACCTGATGCATCTGATTCAGCAGCGCCAGGACACGCAACACGCGCTGTTGCCGGAACGACCGCGGCACTTCAGCCATGGCGATGATCCGCCGAATGGCGATGTTCATCTGATCGAAGATGGCGGGGTAGTTTTCCTCCGCGGCGGACGGCAATTGCGGAAAGTTCGAGCTGACCGGGTTCAGCGGAACGTCTTTGGTCGATTCGAAGAAGGTATCGAGGACGGGTTGTCCAAGATCGGCAATCACCTTCGCCGTATTGCCGGCGAGGCTCTGCGCGCCGGGCGGTAGGGGGAGCGCGGCACCGGCGTCCGCGGCAATCTGCGCCACGGTAGTAGCCGCGTTCGTGGACGTAGCGGTGCCGACTATACCCTCAAACATCGCCTTGGCCGATATGCCGATTCCGATTGGGCAACCGTCCTGCTTTGCCCATGTCCGCAGCGTGCCGATCTTTACGTCGTCGCTTGTCGCGGTCGGCGAGAACGATTGCCATTTCGACGCCTCCTGCTCCGCGCTCACGGTGCCGTCGTTCGTGACCTGCCACAATGCGAAGCCGGGATCGTCGCCGAACTCACTGCGCAAGATCATCCCGACTTTGTACCATCGATCATAGGACGCGAAGCCGTCGTGCTCCGCCATCCATTCGAGAACGCGTCGAGTGTCGTTCGGATCTGCTTTGCCGGCCGCAACCGCCACGCTACCGGAGTGAGCACGACCGAGCGCGGCGACCAGCGCGTCGGGAGCCGGATGGGGCGCTGTATCGGATAGGAGCTGGTAATGGCCGGACTGTTTACCGTCCGGTGTGCCGTCATAGTAGCTGCCGGCCGCGACCACGTAGCCATTGCCGATTCGCATGTCGACGATCGGCTTTTTCGAGACACCCTCAATGACGCCGATCAACGGTACCTGGCGCAACTTCGCCATATCGTCGACTTGAAAGAGCACATGCCAGCCGCCGCGGGCGCTTTGTGCGTGGGGCATCGGAACAGGTAAACCGCGCGACTGCCACCAGTTCGACCAAGCTGCCCATGCGGCGTCGCGGCCGATCTCCGACACGTCAATATCAGCAATGATCAGCTTGGACGGACCGGAGACCAGGCCGAAATTGCAGGCAGGATGAGCGGCACGCCAGGCGGACCATTGCGCGGGGTCGCGCGACCACTCGCGGGAAAAATGCTTGATGATACCGGTCCCGTCCTTCCAGCCCGGATCTTCTTTGAAGCCGGCGGGGAGCGGGAAAAGGGCGCAAGAATGACGCGCGTAATAGTCAAGGGGCGAGAGGGTGACGGGTGCGGTCATGCGGACAGCGCCACCGGACAAGGCGGAAGCGCGATCGGACAGGGCGGCAATTCCACCTCACCAAGCCCAAGCCCCAACACAGCCGCGATAGCCTCCGCGGGCGTCGCCTCTACTCGAATTCGGAATGCCCCGCCGACGGAGCGCTGCAGTGATGCTTGCCAGCCCGCATCGGTCCGGCACAGGTTCAGCGCATAAAAATCAGCGCTATTCAGCGTTTCCGCGATGTCGAGCATGCGCCCAACATACGTAATGCAATGCTGACTGTCAACAATAATGCAAAAGGCGCAACGAGGGCGCCGAGTAAGTCTAGGTCTTGTATCTCACAGCAGGCGGGCGCGTGCCGCACACGCAATCCTTAGTGCTCGCGTTTGTTCATTTCGAAGGTCGCCAGGCGACACCGTCGCGCTGCAGTTCGCGGATCAAGCGACGCCGAGCGCCTTCCTGCGGATCGATTCCGTTCAGCGCGAGCTTCCGGACTGTCTTGGTCAACTCGCGCGCCTCTGCTAACGACATATGCTCGGGGTCGTTCTTCGGCGCAGTCAACTCGCCGAGCTTCATGTCATATCGACCTTCACCATAGGTGTAGTTCGCTGACATAGTCACGCGACCGTTCGTCGAGATGATGAACTTGAGACCGAACACCATGTCGTCGTTTAGACGGAGGCGTTCGGGCAGGCGCCCGGATTTCACGTCGTTCGCGAAATTCAAAAGCGACTTCTCTGTAAATTTTGAAGGCTCGTCTGGAAGTAGCGGTTTCCGTCTGGCCATTGATATATGCACCCTGTTGTGAATTAGCGACCGGGAAAGTACGGGCAAGAAACAGCACATGTCAAGCAATTTAATGTTGACAGTCAACGAATCATGATGTGCCGAATCGAAAGGTGACGGTCAGCCAATAAAATTCGGCTCACTTATGTATTTTATGTTGACAGTCCGAATTGCATCGGTATCGTGTGCGCCGTTGCAACCAACTAGGGGTTACCCACAAATGACAATGACTGTGACGTTCAAACGCCCATCGATCCAAGTGGCGTTTGAAGTCGGCTCGCTCGAAGAACTGGCCGGCTATATCGGAGAGAAGGGCACCGAACTTTCGCGCATCTTCGGCGATGACATGGAAATGGTCGTCAAGACCGTGGCCGGCGACACGGCTATTTCCACGGGCACCGTCGCGACGGGCGAGGGTGACACCACGGAAGCGGACAAGCCGAAGGGCAAGCGCGGACCGAAGCCCAAGAACACCGCTCCCATTGTTGCCGAAGCGCCGGCGCCGATCGCGATCCCGCCCGCTGCCGCTCCGCCGACTGTTCCGGCTCCCGAACTGGTCGGGCAGGTGCAGCAGGCCGCCACGACCGGCGACATTCCGGACTTCCTCAAGAACCAGGCAGCGCCGTCCGCACCTGCACCAGCGGCTCCGCCTCCGCCACCCCCGCCACCGGCTCCCGCAGTGCCGCCGTCCGGCATCCTGGCGGGCAAGGTGATCGGCGCGCTCGACGCGCGTGCGACCGACGATGCAAACAAGAAAGTGCTCGCTGATTGGCTGGCTGCTTACAAGGTCGTCAACGCCGGGTCGACCTACGACGAATGCGTCGCGGCGATCCGTCTGCTGCGTGATGACCAGTTAGGCCAGGTGGCCACGGCGCTGGCGGTCTCGTAGCGCGCGGGGAAGGGACGGGGACCGTCGCGAATGGGCGCGGCGGTCGAGGCAGGGAAGGGCAGGGACGATGGAAAGCACACTAGCAAACATGCTCGATCCGAACTGGTGGACGGTCTCGCGAATGATCGTCGCGTTCGTGATCGTACTCGCGGGCGTGGCGGCGACCCGTTCAGTGCTGAAGGACGACTAGGATGTTCACAACGGTAGTCGCGGTGATGTGTCATCTGGTCACGTCCGAAGTCACCATCGCGCCGGACCGCGACTGCACGGCGGAGGAAGCGAGGGTCGAAGAAATCGTTACGTCCAGCGATCTCGACGACACGGTTACGTTTCAGGGATGCATGATCGGCCAGGCGAATGTCGCCGACTGGAAATTTCACCATCCGATCTACGCGAAGTCGGGATGGCGCATCGGTCGCATCAAGTGCGTACCCGGTCACTACGAAATCAGAGGACAGGCATGAACGCATACCTGCAAATCCTCCTGGCGATCGTGCTTGCGGCCTTGGCGATTGTGGCCAGTTGGTTTCTTTTCCGATGGTTCGTAGCGTTGCCCTTGGATGTCGTGATCGCCGCCGTGGCGTTCTATTACATCATGGACAATGACAGGCTTGGAGGGGTGAACGCATGAGCCCGTGGCCAACAAGCGTCGGCGTCTCGCCGAGATCGTCGCAGCCTTACTACGCGAAAGACTGGCCCGAGCAGCGCGAGCGCATAAAGCGCAGCGAGCGCAATTGGAAGCGGTTTGTGTGGAGCATGCGCGCGGCGTGGTACGGCGTCGTTGTGGTGCTCATTGTTGCCATACGGAGTTTCTGAGATGACCATCCACACCGATCCGAACGCAGCTCACGCCGTCTATTCGCCGAGTTCGAGTCACGTGTGGGCCAGCGAAGGCGGCTGCACGGCTGCGCCAGAAGCAGTTGCCGCGGTAAATCGCGTGATCGTACCGGAGGAAGGCAAAGAAGCAGCCAAGGGTACGGCGGCGCACTCCGAGTTCGAGCGATGCATCGGTCCGCTCAATGGCGAATTCGTCGACCCCGCAACGATGCCGATCAAGCCTGTTGACCCAGATCATCCGTCGGCGATCGGTGTGGCGAGGGCGATTGCATTCATTCGCCAGCTTCCGCCAGGGCGCATTTGGGTTGAGCAGCGCGTGGCGCTCACGCCGCAGATTTGGGGCAGGGCGGATTTCCAGCACTGGCACGCCGAGAGCGGCACGTTCACCACGTTCGATTTGAAAGACGGTTTCATCGGTGTTGACGCCGACGCCCCGCAACTTCGCATCTACGACGCGGCGGGGATGTTCACCTACAATTTGCCGGTGAAGTGGTTCCGCAACGCCATCGGGCAGGAAAATGATTTCCGGCCGGTCCCGCGCATCAAGCAGCACATTGAATCGGCCGAGTCGGTTCACGCATGGGCCAGCAAGATCGCGCTTATTCCTGCGCAAGAGAAGCGGTTCGTTCTCGGCGAGCATTGTGCATATTGCCCGCTGTTCGGCATCTGCGACGCCAGCAAGGACATCCTGGCGAACGTCGGCGCGCTCGTGAACGGGCTGATGCGACCGGAGGACGTGACGCCGGAACAGCGCGTTTTGTTCAAGGCGTGTGAGAAGCCGATTTCCGACGCCTTTAAGAAGGCGGACAAGGTGTGGCTCAAGGAAGCCCTGGCGAAGGGTGCTCCCGAGGGTCTTGGGGTGTTCACATCGCAAAAGCATCGCGCTTGGTCGGATCTGAAAAAGGCTCGCGCCTTGGTGATCGAGCGGCTCGGCGTCGATGCGCTCGACCTCCCCACGCCGGCGCAGGCGATCGAGCGCGGTATTCCGGAAGATGTCGTGAACGAGATTGCGCCGCGTCCCGAAGGCGGACCGGTGCTCGGGTTTGCGTCGGATAAAAGGAAGCCGTGGGCACCGAAGACCGCGCAGGAAATGTTCGCGGGCGTGGTGGTGCCGAAATGAGAACCGCACACCCCGCCATCGCTCAACTTTTCCATGAGATGCAAGCGCGCCGTTTGACCGCTCGCGCCGTTTCCGTGCGGGCGGGCGTGACCGATCGATCCATGCGCAAATGGAAAGCCGGCGCATCAGCCAGGATGGCAGACGTCGAGGCGGTTTTGAACGCGATGGGTCTTCGTTTGACGATTGCGCCGATTTCCACGAATGAGTTGTTGACAGTCAACGAAACATAGATATTCTCTCGCTCGATACGTCACGCCTCACATCGTTTTCAACTAGGAGTCCACGATGAACGCCCCCGTCACCACGAAGATCAAGAACCAGCGCAGCCAGAGCGCAAACAGCCCGAGCGAAGTCCGTACCGCTTATCCGTATTTCCACGAAAAGCGCACGAAGAATGCCGCCGGCGTTCCTTTCACCAAAAAGGACGGCACACCGAACCCGCGGCACAGCGGAACGTTTATGTTTCCGAAGCTTCACGCCGATCCGTATCAGTGTCCGAATTACATGTTCCTGTGGGGACTGGCTGTCGAAGCGGCGCAGAAGATGTGGCCGCAGAATGTCGACCAGTCGGGCCAGTGGGTGTGGCCGGCGGGCGCGCTCTTTGCCGTCAAGGACGGCGACGTGCCGTTCGTGTCGAAGCCGAAGCCCGGTCAGCCTGTGCCGTCACCAGAGGAAATCGCGAAGAAGAACGCTTGGCGCAAGGGATATTGGATCGTCGAGGCTGAGCACTTTTTGGATCCGGGTCCGAGTATTGCGAAGATTGTCAACGGTCAGATTCAACCATTGCCGGCTAAGGTCATCAACGGAATCGAGCAGTACAAATCGGGCGATTGGGGTTACCCCAATATCCATGCTTGGGCGTATCAAAACGAAACTTTCGGCGTGAACTTCGGATTCGACGGATTCCTGTTCACTCGCGAAGGTGAGCGGATCGGAAACAATTCCGGTCCCCGCTCGGCGGCGCAGATGTTCGCAGGTGTGGCCGGGACGGCCCCGCAGGCGGCCACTGCAGCGCCGGGCGGAATGCCGCCGCTACCAGGTGCGGCTCCGCAAGCGCCGCAGCAGACTTACACTCCGCCGTCACCCGCCGCCCCGCCCGCACCGCCTGCGCCCACAATTCCCACCGTGGCCGCTCCGCCCGTTGCGCCGCCGCTTCCCGGTGCGCCGCCCGTGCCGCAGGCACCGGCAGGGCTTCCGCCGATTCCGGGTCGGTAAGAGTTACGGCGGCGCGGGCTTCTAGTTCGGCGTACCCGCGCTGCCGACCTAATCCGCTCGCTCCCCCAGACGAGACGGTAGCCGCAAACTGAACCCACCCCGTTCCGTTGTTGAACCTGGCCCAAGGGAGCCAGGGCGGCGAAATCCCGACTTATTTGGAGCAGTCACCATGGCAAAGCATCAGTGCCCGAACAGGTTTCAGGGCGAAGGCGCAAACGGTGGCTGCTATTTCGAAATCGAACCTGGCTGCACCGATGAGGGAAAGGTGCATCTCGATGTGGGCTGGTCCTGCGTCATTGTCCATCGCGGCGAGATCCCGGTGACGTGGCTGTCGGAGGTGATCGCGATTGCCAGTGGTCACAAGGGTGGCATTGCCGGCTTTCTCGCTGAACATAATTACGGCGGCGGCTATGCGCTGCAGTGTGATCCGCCTGTCGCGCCGATGCCGCCGGCGCCTGCAAATAGCCCGCTGCCGGAGGGATGGCGGAAGTGACCCCCCACCGAGTCCTTGTCTGCGGCGGTCGCAACTATAGCGACGCAGCGCGCCTGTTCGCCGTGCTCGACCATTACCAGCGAGAGACGGGCGGTTTTGCATGCGTCATTCAGGGCGCGGCACGTGGCGCGGACACACTCGCTGCGGAATGGGCTGACGCTCGCGGTGTGCTCGTTTTGCCATTTCCGGCCGATTGGG
This sequence comes from Bradyrhizobium sp. Leo78, assembly GCF_059512425.1. NCBI lineage: Bacteria > Pseudomonadati > Pseudomonadota > Alphaproteobacteria > Hyphomicrobiales > Nitrobacteraceae > Bradyrhizobium > Bradyrhizobium sp. Leo78. The sequence continues at coordinate 6,917 of NZ_JCAMOT010000034.1, read as the reverse complement.
AACAAGGGCGCGCGGCAGGACCAAGGCGAAACGCACGCATGATTGCGGAAGGAAAGCCGACGCTTGTCATCGCTTTCCCCGGCGGCGACGGTACGGCCGACATGATGCGCCAGGCGAGGCGAGCCGGCGTCCCGGTGTTGGAGATACCGGCGTGACGATGCTTGCCGAATTGCTGCCATGTCCTGTGCCGTTGTCGTCGATTGCGACTAGGGTTTGCACTAGGTGCAAGACTGAGAAACCGTTATGCGAATTCGGCGAGAACAAGCGAAGTCGTAACGGGAAAACACCGAATTGCAAAGAATGTCGCAATGCGCAAATGCGCGAGCATCGAGTCGCACTGAAGAACGGCAAAAAGCCGCGCATATATGCGCCATTCGATCCGAACGCCACAACCAAATTTTGCAAGAAATGCGATACAGAGAAAGACCTATCTGAATTCTACGACAATCCTGATCGGCGAGGTGGAAAGGCGCCTTATTGCAAGGATTGCACTAATAAATACATGAGGAATCGATACTATAGCGATCCTTCCGTTAAACAAAAAATCCGAGCACGTCTCGTCGTTCGGAAGAAAGACCCGACGTTCGTTGCGAAGTTGAAGAAAAACGGACGGAAGCATTATTCCAGTATCGAAGGACGCGCTCGATCAATGTTGAGGAGTGCACTTCGATCCTCGGATGGGTGCTCTCTGACACTTGAGTGGATCATTGCTCGGATTGAAATCGGCCATTGTCCTGTGACCGGAATCATCTTTGATCTGAGCTACGATCATCAGATGGCGACCGGTCGCGTCAAGAATCCCTATTCGCCATCGCTCGATCGAATCAATCCGAAAGGCCCTTATTCTCCCGAGAACACGCGCGTCGTGATCTGGCAATACAATATGATGAAGGGCGAACTGACGGATGACGAAGTCGCCGAGATTTGCCGTCGTGTCTTGATGCGAAGAATGGCGACCGCGGCATGACGATCGATGTCGAAAAAGCAGTTATTTGGGACGTGGAAACGCTACCAAACTGTTTTACGTTGAGCGCTACCGGCCTGCGTGAGGATTGGGAAGCTACTTTCGAAATCTCAGAATATCGCGATGATCGCCAGTTTCTGTTCGCCTGGTTCGAGCATTGGCGAGCGAACCAAATCCCCCTCATCGGCTACAACACTCTCGAATTCGATTATCCAGTCATTCATTTCCTATGGCAAAACCCTGGTGCCACGTTCGACGACATTTTTTGGAAAGCGCAAGAGCAGATCAACGATCATACGATTTTCAAGACCGTGCGTCCGTCGGAATGTTTCGCACCTCAGATTGATCTTCTGAAGCTGTGGCACTTCGATAATCCCAATAAGCGGACGAGCCTCAAGGCGTTGCAGTTTGCCATGCGATCGGAAACGGTGTTGGAAATGCCGCTGCCGTTCGACCAACCGATCGCGGCGGCAGACATCGACCGTGTCCTCGTGCCATACAACTTGCATGATATTCGTGAGACCAAGCGTTTCGCGCTGATCTCGCTCGATGCGATCAAGTTTCGCATCGAGTTGATGGACATGCTGGAAGGTGACGTTCTCAACTGGAACGACACAAAGATCGGCGCGCAGATCGTCGAACAACGGTTAGGGCGTGAGGTCTGCTACACCTGGGAAAATGGATACCGGCAGAAGCGGCAGACCAAGCGCAGCCAGATTCGTCTCAACGACATCATCTTTCCATTCATCCGGTTCACGCACCCGGAGTTCAATCGCGTCCTGTCCTGGTTGCGCCAACAGGTGATCACTGAGGACGAAGTTACCGGGAAGCTCAAGACGAAGGGCGTTTTCCATGGTGTGACAGCGCAGGCCGGCGGCATCGAATTCGTGTTCGGTGTTGGCGGCATTCATGGATCCGTTTCGGCGCAACGGTTCGTCGCCGACGATGAATGGGCTATTGTCGACATTGACGTCTCGGGTATGTACCCGGCCAACATGATCGCGAACAAACTCTATCCGGAGCACCTTGGCGAGCGCTTCGTGTTCGAGTTTTCGCAGATTCCGATTGAGCGATCGAAGTATAAGAAGGGAACGCCGCGAAACAAGGCGTTCAAACTCGGCGGAAATGGGACATTTGGCAACACCAACAACCCTCATTCGATCTTCTACGACCCTCAGGTGACCATGGCGACGACCGTGAACGGACAACTCGTCATCTGTATGCTCGCAGAATGGCTGCTCACGGTCCCGTCGGTTTCAATCATTCAAGGGAACACGGACGGCATCACCTATCGCGTGCGTCGCGATCAGCTCGAACGAACGCGTGAGATTCGCAAGGCGTGGGAAGCCTACACGCGATTGGCACTAGAGGAAGTGCTTTACAGCCGCATGTTCATCCGCGACGTAAATTCGTATGTCAGCGAGACCACCGCGGGGAAGCTGAAACGCAAAGGAGCGTATTGGTATCCGGTCGAGTTTCCCAACGACATCACAGAAGAAGCGGCTTGGCACAAGGATTTTTCGAACATCGTTTCGACGATGGCCGCTGTCGAGCACATGGTCAACGGAACACCGATTGAGAAGTTCATCTACGATTGCGACGATCCATTTTTGTTCATGATGCGAGCGAAGTGTGATCGATCGGCAAAGCTGTTCATTGGAGAAAAAGAGGTCCAGCGCATCACCAGATATTACGTCGCCAGGGAAGGCGGACCGCTGCGCAAGGTGATGCGCCCGAAGGGCAAACCGGGCACCTACAAGCGTAAGCAGAAGATATCCGACTACGAGTACCATTCGATCCTGCAAACGTTGCCGCCGGACACGTGGGATGAGCGGATCCACATGAAGAACAAGGCCAAGTATCCGGAGAGCACGGAAACGAGCTTGCAATCTGGCTGGCTTGTCGCGGACTGCAGCGAAGCAAATCGATTCGACTGGAACAATGTCTGCTACGAATTCTACATCAAGGAAGCTGAAAAGCTGGTAATCTCCTGATGCCCGTCATTGAGGAATTTCACGTCCAAAGGGCATACGTACTTTGGCTAACCGGCAACCCCGACAAAGACGGTCGCCCGCGCGTGCAACCTGCCTTGGCGCCAGGCGTCGAGTTCTGGCACACGCCGAATGGCGGCACACGCAACGCGATCGAAGGCAAGCGCCTGAAAGAAATGGGCGTGTGGGCCGGAGTTCACGATATTTTCCACCTGCGTCCGACGAACTTCCCCGGCTTTGGTGTATTCGGTCTTTTGTTCGGCATGGAATGGAAAAAGCCGGGCGGACCGCAGCCGCCGGAACGTCAGCTCTCAGCAGCGCAACAAGCTGCACACCCGCGTCTCATGCGTGCCGGGATGGCCGCGTCGATCGTCGTCGACAACCTCGCAGACGCCAAAGAGTGGGCAATTCTGCACCACCTCGCAATTCGCGTTTAAAAAGAATGTTGACAGGCCACATTGTATAAACGATAGTTACCGGGACGCAAACAAGCACAGGACCGCAACGAATGTCCCGTCCCGCTCTCCATTCCACAACCGACATCGTTACCGTGTTCGCGCGGCAGGGTATCGCGCTTGCCACGATCGCCAGGGCAATGGCGCTGCCGATTGATCGCGTGCGCAGCATGTGCAAGCGGGCGCGCGAGGATGGCGAACTTGCCATGGTCCCGCCGGACAATCCGGACGATCCGCGTCACGCCTTGGTGGCGGAGGTGACCAATCTCCGCGCGCAGCTCGACGACGCGCAGGAAGAAATCCGCGCCTTGGTGGATCGCAAGGAAACGGTCGCCGAAGCGATCATGGGCGTGGCCGGCCTGACGCGTGCGGAAGCCAAGGTGCTGACCGCGATTGCGCGAGGCAGGGCGACCAAATCACACATTTACCATGCGCTCTACGGCGGCGACACCGAAGGTCGAGAGCCGAAAATCGTCGATGTGCTTGTGTGCAAGGTCCGAAAGAAGCTCAAGTCGCACGACATCGAGATCGGGACGATTTGGGGCACCGGCTACAGCATGAGCGAGGAAAGCCGGGCGAAGCTGGCGCACCTGGCCGGGCTCGCGACGCTCGACACGGTCAAGGTGCCGCGACTGGACTCGCCCGGTGTGGCGCCGACGTTGGAAGAAATGCGGGGAGTGGCTTAGCGATGTGCTGGTGCACTCCCAACATCAAAACGCCGTGGTGCGGCAAGCCCGGCTGCGAGCGCCCGGCGCCGCATGTGGAGGTTTACGGCACCCTCCGCGTCGCCAACATTCACCGCGACAAGGAATGGTCGGCCGGCGCCACCCTCGATCCATCGTTCCGCGGCGTCGAACTGGCCGGCGAGGTGGGCGAAGCCTGCAACGTGGTCAAAAAGCTGGAACGCGAACGGCTCGGGCTCAAGGGCTCGCGCGACACGGTTGAGCACCTGGCGGAGGAATTGGCCGACGTCGTGATATGCGTCGATCTGCTCGCGATGCACTACGGCATCAATCTCGAACAGGCTGTGGCGCGCAAGTTCAACGCGACGTCGGAAAAGGTCGGGCTCAAGACGCGGCTGGTGGTGCCGAATACAGGAACGGCCACGGCGGACAAGGCGGATATTTGCGCCGCCGGCTATCCGATTACTTCGGAGCGCTGCGAGATTTGCGGCGCGACCGATGACGATCTGTGCGGGCGGCTACCGTGACCATCCCCCTCTATCCCTCCGAGTCCGAAATTGCCATGCTCGTGCTCGGCGCCTCGCGCGCCAAGCAGTGGCCGGCGATTGCCAAATTCCTTGAGGACAAAGAGGGGTTGCCGCGTATCGACAAGCAAATGGGCGGCCGTTTCTGGCCGGCTGTTGACGCCTATTTCCGCCAGCGTCACAATGCGAAGCCTGTTGCGAGCAGCGTCCCGGCCGCACCGGTACCGCGCGCGTCACATATTACGATCGTCCCAACACCGGACATCAAGAGATCTCGACATGGCGAGAAAGCATAAGCCGATTGTCGTCAACGGCGCTCTCGTCGAAATCCCAGCAACTGCACAAGGTTTCAGGATCATCGCCCGTGACAGTGGCGAACGGCAAGCCTATTGGTATGCTTCCGACACGGCAGTAAGTCGCGGTTACGCGCCAAAGACGGTCCGCCTGCACGGCAATCTCGACAGCCAGCCGGACGTCGAAAAAATGTTCGCCATGTGCGCGTCATATCGCCAGGAAGAATTGCTTTGGCTGGAAAACGGCGGGAAGCGAAATCTTCAGTTTACCGGATCGGTTCGGTCGCTGTTTTCGCTTTGGCAACTCGACCCCGCGTCAACTTTCCACGAAAACCGCCTGAGCACTCAAGAACTCTACATCAACCAGGCAAAGCCATTGATCGAGATCGCCGGCGATCGCCAAATATCGGCGCTGAAAGGAACGGATCTTCGGGAGTATTTCCGCGATCTGTGGGCACCCGTCGCCGAAGGCAAACCGCGGCGCGAACGGCGCGCCTTCGGTGCCATGGACATGCTGCGAGACGCTGTCCGCTACGGCTGCGAAGCCGGGTTACAGGACTGCATCGCCTTCGCCCCCATTCTCCAAGGGATGAAATTCCGGGTCGATCGCAGCGAAACCGTCGTGGCCATGCCCAAAAAGAAAAAGGTGGCGATGGAGTTCGAGCATGCCGAAGCGATCGTGAAGAAGGCGAAGGAAATCGGATCCCGACGGGCGCGAGCCGTTGCGCTCGGCGTCGCAGCGCAGTTCGAGTTTACCCTGCGACAAATCGACGTGATCGGCTATTTTATGCCGCGCGACCGGGTGGCGATCGAGCCAGGCATGATCCCGGTCGGAAAGAAGGTCTGGCGACCAGGATTGAGGTTCGAGGACATCGCCGGCGGGGTGCTCGATCTGAGCACGACGAAGAACCAGACGGACGCCGTGTTCGACGTCACCGCCTATCCGCTTTTCCAGTTGGCGCTTTCCATGGTGCCCGAGAGCGAGCGGGCCGGCCCACTGGTCGCTGTGACGCCCGGCGAGCCAGTCCGGCGCCGCTTCTATGCGGAAATCTATCGGGAGGTGGCCGACGCCGCCGGCGTGCCTGAGACCGTCTGGAACGCCCGCGCCAGGCACGGCGGCATCACGGAAGGGCAGAGCGCCGGCGCGGACATCGTGGACGTCTCCAAGCACGCGCAGCATGTTGACGTGGCGACCACCGTCCGTAACTACGTCGTGCCGAATATCGAGACGAGCCGGCGCGTGGCCAAGGCCAGAGTCGCCAAGCGGAACGCCGCGAAAACAGGAACAGACGGCGAAAATTGATTCCTTACAGAATTCCTTACAAATTGCTTACGGCGTTTCGAGGTGTTCCGCTAAGTAACTGTAATTGCTTTAAAAGTTTGGTCGGAGCGAAAGGATTTGAACCTTCGACCCCTAGTCTCCCAGACTAGTGCGCTAACCGGGCTGCGCCACGCTCCGATGCCGTTCCATTAGCTGCGATCAGGGCTTCGCGCAAGGCGCGATCGGATTGAACTCGCCAAGTCCAGTCCTGCCCCCGCGATACGCCCTCAATCTTAGCCGCGAGCGCCAGCTTTTGGAACGCTACCGCAAAAACCGACCCGACGAAGCCGGTCAGCCCAGATTGAGGCAGATCAAGCTGAAGTTCCCGTCGGCGCCATAGCGTGGAGGAGCCTTTCGCCACCCGCCTGCGCCACCAGATCAGAGGCAAACGAACGTGCAGACCTTCTATTTCGACCGGAAAGACGGTGTTCCGATCCGCGACCGGATCGGGAAGCAGTTTTCATCGGATGCCGAAGCCATCGAATACAGCAAGATCCTCGCCGCACATTTCCGCAAAGAGGCTCCCACCGAACCGGACCTTGCGATCGTGGTCGTCAGCGAGTCAGGGCGCGAGATCCATCGCGAGCCGGTGCATCCGGCGGGGGCCTCCTAGGCTGTGTGGACTCTTGGGATTCTCAAATCAGACGGAACGTGATTCAAGGCTTTCTTTTAGGAGGAAGCCTTGG